>CAITNQ010000198.1 GCA_903893785.1 uncultured Gemmatimonadota bacterium | reverse complement strand
AGTGAACCCGAGGGCGGTCAGCGTGTGCGGTCCCAGGGCCGCGCTCCCCACCCCGGAGGTGACAAAGTCCGAGGCAATGAGCGGCGCTCGCGCGGCGGCAATGCCCCCCTCGGCCACCACCCGGGTGACGGCCAGGAACAGTAGGTACATGGCGCTCAGGTACAATGGCAGCACCCACCATGCCATTCCCGCCAAGGCCAGCCAAAGGGCGATGAAGATATTGGCGCCCAACCACCCGAAGACCGCCGTGCGGTACGACAACATCTCGTCGCTGTCGTCGATGTCGGCGCGGCCATGCCATGCTTTGCGCCACACCTGCGCCAGGTGGCTCCGGGCGGTCCACAGGCCGAACAGCGCCAGCACTAGCATGGCCCCCATGCCCTGGTGGGCCAGCACGGCGAAGTTGCCGGCGTAGAACAGCTTCTCGGAACTGGTGACGCCGATGATCCCGAAGACCCCTTCTTCCACTCGCGCCAGCAGGTTGAAGAACCAGATGGCGAAGGCAATGTCCAGGTTGACGAAGTAGGTGAAACCGAGCATGGGGAAACTGAGCGCGATCTCCAGGACCGTGGTGTTGCGGAAGAGCGGCACGCTGAACTGCAAGTTCACGGTGGGCACATAGTTGAAGTAGTTGTGCAGCGCCCGCAGCGAACCGATGGCGAAGGGTAGGGAGAAGCCGGCCCACATCAGCGGCCGCCGGAAGAAGGGGCGGAGTGCCTGGCGCGAACCCGCGTCGTCGATCATGGCCAGGGGCACCTGCACCAGCGGGAAGGTCAGGCGCTCGCGGTTGACCCACTGACGGCGCAGGACAACCATGGTGCAGATCATGGAGAAGTGGACGGCCAGCACCAAAGGGAGCCAGCTCGCCAGCGGCACCAGCCAAGCCCGCCAGGGGAGGGGGTAGCCACGCGGTGCACCCTCATAGAAGTACCGCACGGCTTCTTGGTCTTGGGGCACTAGCCACGAAGGGATATAGGGGTGGATCAGCTGGACCCACTCGTTCTCCGGTGTGGCGTAGTACAGCCCGCCGGTGACAATCGGCAGCAGGTACTCGGTGAGGCCCATGTCGGGGATGGCGCAGCCGACAATGCCCATGATGTACACCACCGCTAGCTCCTGGCGGCGCAGCGCCAGGCGCGGGTGGACCAGTGCCAGACCGGTCTGGACCAGCAGGACAAACAGGAAGAACAGGAAGATGGCTCCCGCGGTGCTGAAATCGAGGGCCATGTACGAGCCCCGCAGCACCATATTACCATAGGGGGCGCCGGCGCCTATGCCGGCAGCGACCGCGGCACCCGCCAACAGCGACCGCCAGGTGACGCCAGGAGCGTCGGGGTCCGTCTCCGGGGAACTGGCCAGGGAGCGGTCAGGAGTAGTCAGGGGGTCCCTCCCGCAGGTGGGAACGCTGCGAGCCAGAGCAACCGGGAGAGTATAACCATCGCTGTATTGGCGCGCCACGAGCCGGCGGCTTGAGAGGGACGGACATGGTACCGAAGATCGGCATCGTCGGCATGGGAGGGTTTGCCGAGACGCACGTGCTGGCAGCCGCCGAATTGGAGTCTGCGGGCCGACTGCGCCAGATCGCCCAAGTGGCTGTGGCCACCGACCGACAGACGTACGGCGCCGAGATCGAAGCCCTGCAGCGCCGCGGTGTGATGGTCCACGGGTCGCTGCGCGAGATGCTGGCCACGCAGCGGCGGGTCTTGGATCTGGTCGTCATTCCCACCGGCATCCCGCTCCACCGGCCGATGGCCGAAGCCGCCCTGGCCGCCGGCTGCCACGTCCTGCTGGAGAAACCCGTGGCCGGCAGCATCCAGGACTTCGACGCCGTGGAGGCCACGGCGGCGCGGTGCGGTCGCTGGGTGGCCGTCGGCTTCCAGCACCTGAGCCGTCCGGACGTGGCGGCGGCCAAGGAACTGGTTTGCGCCGGCCGTCTGGGCAGGATTCGGTATGCTCGGGCAGCCGCCTGCTGGCCCCGCGACCCGGCCTATTACCGCCGCAACAACTGGGCCGGTCGCCTGGCCGTGGCCGATTCCTGGGTCTTGGACAGCCCGCATCAGAACGCCCTGGCTCACGCCCTGAACCTGCTCTGCTACCTGGGGTGTGAGCGACCGGGCGAAGCCCTGACGCCGCAATGGCTCGAAGCAGAGCTGTACCACGCCAACCTCATCGATTCGGCCGACACGGTCGCCCTGCGCGTCGGTACCGACCGCGGCGTCGAGGTGTTCTTCGCCGCCAGCCATGCCGTCGAGCGCTCGGTCGATCCGACCCTGGTTATCGGCGGCGATCTGGGCCTGCTGCAGTTCAACTACCAGGGCGGCGGCCGCGTCCGGTGGGAGGACGGGCGGACGCTGGACATCCCGGCGCAGGCAGGCCCCGGGTCGCTGGCGGATGCCTGCGCCGCTGCGGCCCGGCAACAGGCAGGCCCTGCCTGCCCGTTGGCGCTGGCGCGACCGCATTGCCTGTGCGTCTGCGCCAGTTTCGAGTCTGCTGCTGTACTCCCGTTCCCGCCCGACCAGCGCCGGCAGCGGTCCGATAGCGGGCTGATGTGGGTCCACGGGCTGACCGACCTGGTGCTGCAGGCCGGTACCGAAGGGGCGCTGTTCTCGGAATTGGGGGCACGCTGGGCCGTGCGCGGGGAGCGCCTGGATCTGGCCGGTTACACCTACCTGCCCACCTGGCGTCTGCCCGGAGGGCCGCCAGCGGCCTGAAGGCGCCGCCGCCGGACCGGGGCAGGATCCGGGGCCCGGGCGGCAGCGACCATCCGGCGGCCGCGCCGAGCTGAAGACGGGCTCACCACACCGGGCAGGTGCCCAACTGCGGGTGCGAATCCAGGCGGCCGATGTCGGAGACGCGGATGCCGTTGGCGCCGTAGTTGACGAAGACCAGGTTGTTCAAGCCGACTTTGGTGTCCGTCATGTCGACGGTCCGCCGCAACAGGGGCTCCTTCGCCACCACCTGCGCAATGATCATGTCGAAAAGGGCCTCGACGACCGTCCGCCGGCCGATCCGCCGCTCAGAGGTCTGGAAGCTGGCGGCATACTGCTTGATGGCCTGGCGCTGCTGCGCGTAGCTCTTGCCCAGGGTGGCCGGTAACGCATCGCAGCTGACGATAGCCCAGTCGGTGGCTGGCGTCTCGCGCAGGAAGAAGGGCGCCTCTTTGTAGCGGCGGACGATCTGTGCGGCGTCATCGAGCAGGTCGAGATGGCGGCGAATGAGCTGGGCGGTGCTCAATCGCACTTCCTGGCCGGCGTGGACAACCCGCGCGAGACGGGGCACGAGGGCATAGCCCACCGGCGACTCTGGCAGACTCCGCAAGAGGGCCCGCACCGGCGCCTCGCGCAGTTTCTGTTTCATGCGTCGTTCCAGAAGGGCCCGGTCCTCGCGCACCACCTTGACGCCGAGGTACCGCTCCAGGTCGTCCAGTGACACCGCGCAGGCGAGACCGGCCAACAGGTCGTCGTCGGCCACCTGCTCGTCCTCAGCGGCCGCGTCGTCGTCGGGGGTCTCGGGCGTTTCCGGCCCGGCGTCAACCGCCGCGTCGGCCCGCCGCGGCGCCGCCGGCTTCGCTTCAGCCAGGCGACGACTCCGCGCGTCCCGTTCGGCCTGCTGTTTGGCTTCGCGCTCCTGGCGCCGCCGATGCAGTTCGTCGCGGGCCTTGGCCGCCCGCGCCAGGGCTTCAGACCGGGCCGCCGCCTCGGCTTCGCGCTGGGCCTGGATGGCGTCGGTCAGACCCAGAGTGGGCCGGCGCTGTTCGTCGGCGACGGCAGCCCCCGAGCGGCTGCGGTCGCCCGGTGCGTTGCTGTCGGCGCCCGCCCTTTCCGCGTCGTCGGCGCGGAACAGAGCGTCGTCGACCGCAGCATCGCCGGCGGCCGTCGGGTCGCGGTCCGTTGCCGCGTCGCCGGCGGCGCCATCCGGTTGCCGGTCTGGCGAGGGCCCGGGGGCGGCTCCGTTGGCATACTCGGCCGACTCGTCGGCATCGGCGTCGGGCTCGCCAGGCGCCGGCAATGGCCCGGCCTGGCCGCGCCCGGCAGCCGCCCCGTGACGGTTGCGATCGCGCCGGGCGCGGGGCGCACCCGGGGTGGCGTTCGCGTCGTCGGGCGGGTCGGGCCGCACCAGACCGGGTTTGTCCTCCGCTTCGTGACCCTGGGTCGGGGTGAAACCACGCCGCTGACGCCGGGTGTGCCCCTCCTGGGCGGCGAACCCGGGTGTGGCCTCCTCTTCGTGTCCCTTGGTGGGCGTGAAGCCCCGTTGGGGGGCCTCCTCGCCCGGTGCAGTGGCCACAAAACGCCCGCTGTCGCGCTCCTTGGGGCCCTGGCCCGGGACGAACCCGGGCGTGGGCTCGTCCTCGTGGCCCGTCGCGGCGACAAACCCCGGGGTGTCACGTCGGGCATGCCCTGTCGTCGGCTCGAAACCCCTGGTTCGTCCGGCTTCGTGGCCCTTCCTGGGAACGAAACCAGGGGT
>CAITNQ010000197.1 GCA_903893785.1 uncultured Gemmatimonadota bacterium | reverse complement strand
GCGTCCACGCGCCGGACCAGGTGCCCCTGGGAGCTGAGCCGGGGCAGCCGGTCTTCCAGTTGGCCGAAGGGCGGTGCCCCAGGCTGCCCGAGCAGGAAACGCGTGCCCGGTTCGCCATCTTGCGGGGGGGGTGCGATGGTCGCCTGTACGCCGAACAGGGCCGCCAACAGGTCGCGAAGTTCGTGCGCCGCCCGGAGGGTCAGCGGCGGCGGCTGCGGCGCGGTGATGATGCGCACTGGCGCGGCAGTGCCCGGCACATCGTGGGCCATGGCCGGTCTCCTGGCCCGGGCCGTCGCCCGGCGGTTGGCGGACCCGGGTCCGACCCGACGGCGCCCGTGGTCCTGCTGAAACCGGGTGCCAACGGCGGTCGGTGGGGGCGTCGTCGCACCCCGCTGCGGGTCTGTCACGGTTCACGGGGATAAGATCGGTCAAAGCGCTCGTGGCTGCTGCCGTGTCACGGGGGTTCCATGGCCGACGCGTCGGCCTCGACCGGCCCGGTGCGCCGAGGCGACCGACGTTCTGCCCTCGCGGCCGGGCAGAACGAGGCCGCGAGGGCGCTGATGTGCCGTCCCGCGGCACCAGAAGCTGGCCCGTGCCGCGCCTGGCCCCGAGGCATCGGACGGGTCTGGGCGGCTGGCCGGAGCAACACCAGGCGGACGCCGGGAGCCGGCAACGGCGGGCAACACGACTGCCGTTGCCAGCGCTGGGGCTGCGTCGGACAGGCGCCCGTGCCGGCGCTGATGTGCCGTCCCACGGCACCAGAAGCTGGCCCGTGCCGCGCCTGGCCCCGCAGATCAGACGATCCCCGGCGGTCGTCCGGAGCCGGATCAGACGGGTGCCAGCGCCGGCACCGCACGGCCCGGCGCCGTGTGTGGATGCCAACCACGGCGGGGCGTTCGGTCGGCCGACATGGGCGGGAGCCAGCTGCGGACTACCGGCATGGCCTCCTGCACGTCGGGATCCTCGTCGAACTCGCCGAGGAGTTCCGCCAGTACCGGCAGGCGCGACGGGTGGCGGAGCTTGCCGAAGGCCCGCGACTTGATTTGGCGCACGCGCTCGCGCGTGACCCCGACGACGTCGGCGATCTGGTCCAGAGTCGAGCGCGGCGAGCCGTCGAGACCATAATACAGGCGCAGGATGGTCATTTCCCGGTCGTCAAGCACGCTCAGGGTTCGGCCCAGGGCCCGCAGCGCCGACTCGCGCCGCAGCTGCCGGTCCGGCAACTCGTGGTCGGTCCCCGCCAGCGCGTCAAGCAGCGAGGCCGGATCATCCTCGTCAAACGTGTCATCCAAGTGCACCATGCGCGTCATGCCGGCCAAAGCGGCGACCATTTCGGCCTCGGCCTCTGCCTCTGCCTCGGCCGTCGCGGCAGCGGTCGCTTCCGGTGCGCCTGCCGTCGACACCGCCGCTGGTTTCCGGCGCCGCATGCGCTCGAGTTGCTTGCGCGGCACCCGGACCGTGTGAGCTTCGCTGGCAATGGCGCGCCCGATCGACTGGCGTATCCACCAGACCGCATAGGTGATGAACTTCAGCCCCTTGGTGCCGTCAAAGCGTTCGGCCGCCATCAACAGGCCCAGGTTCCCGGCGCTGACGCGCTCGTTCAACGGCAGACAACCGCGGCCATACCGCTTGGCGACGCTGATCACGAACCGCAGGTTGGCGCGGACCAACTCGTCCCGGGCGGTCAGGTCGCCGCTCTGGATGCGTTCGGCCAATTCGGCTTCGCGCTGCCGGGACAGGGGTGAGGCATCCATGGCCAGACTCGACAGATCGTCGAGGTAGTCGGCTAGAGCACGTTTGGGTGGGCGCTGGGAGGCGGCGTTCATGGCCAGAATCTAGCTCCTGGGGTGCTAGGCAAACGGACACCTGTCCGTATTCTTAACACTGCGGGGCCTGCGCCACGGCGGCGGCGACGGGCCCGAACGGGTCCCGAACGGCTCTGAACCGGTGTTGCGGCCCGCCTGCGGCGCCAGCCTGGCGAGCGCCAGTACCCGACGGGCCCCAGCGCATGCCGTTGCCCACCTGCGCGCCGGCGTGCGGCAAGCGACATGCAATGAGCGTGCCATAGCGCGGCGGTCGGACCGAACCGGCACCGGCTGGTGCGGAGGTTGCTGCGCCGGCTGCGGGCGAGGCCTGCCCGGCCCGACGGCGGCCGGGGCTTTGGCGTGCGACCCAGAGGAGCGGACAGTGGTGAAGGCGTCCACCCAGGTATCGTTGGCGGCCGGGGCAATCCTGGTCCTGTTGATCGGGGTCAATGCCATGGCCCTGTTTTCCGTGCGGTCGCTGAACGGTCTGATGACAACCATGGTGCGTGATGATGTCGCCAGCGTCCGCGCTGCCGCCGAGCTGCAGAGCCGGCTGTTCGACCAGCGCAGCATGGTGCGCTCCTACATTCTCGATGGCGGCGACCCTGCCTGGCTGGCCCGTCTGGAGCAGAGCAGGCCCGCCGTCTCCGCGCAGGTAGACCGGTTGGCTGAGACGGCGCAGTCCGCCGAGGAGCAGCGTACGCTGGCCGACCTGCGCCGGGCGTTCGGCGACTACGGGCGCTGGCGTGATGCGGCGATGGGCCTGTTCCGCCGCGGGCAGGTGGACGAGTCGCGGCAAGTGCTGCGCCAGGAGGTAACGGTCGCCTATGAGCGCGTCTGCCTGCTGTGCGGCGACTTCATTACCCTTAACGAGCGCGGCATTGACGCGCGCCTGGCCGAGGGGCAGCGGGTGATTGCGCGCAACAACTACCTGGTTGCAGGGTACGTGCTAGTGGTTCTGGCTCTGGGCCTGGCGCTGCTGTGGCTGTTCCACGCCGTGGTCGTCCGCCCCGTGCGGCAGATGGCCCGCGATGCCCAGTTGTTCGCCGGGGCCGCACCTCAACCGGATTCGGCCGTGGTGCTGACCGATGAGCTGCGGACCGTGGGTTTCCATCTGGGCCGCCTGATGTCGGATGTCACTGCCACCCGCACCGATCTGCAGCGCAGCCGCGAACAGCTGCTGCAGGCTGAGAAGCTGGCCTCGGTCGGCAAGCTGGCCGCCAGTGTGGCCCACGAGATCCGTAACCCCCTCACCTCGCTTCGCATGCGCGTCTATGAGCTGCAGAAGGAACTGGTCAACAACGCCGTGTGCAGTGAGGATCTGCGCGTGATCGCCGATGAAATCGTGCGCCTGGACCGCATCATCCGCAGCTTTCTGGAGTTCGCCCGAGCGCCGGCCCTGAAGCTCCAACCGCAGTCGCTGTCGGCGCTGGCCGACGCGGCGCTGGACTTGTGCGGGCACTGGCTGGTCGAGCGCGATATCACCGTGGCCGCCGACCACGCCGACGGTGTCCCGCTGGTAATGGTGGACGCCGAGCAGATCAAACAGGTGCTGGTGAATCTGCTGCTCAATGCCTGCGAGGCCATGCCCGACGGCGGCGTGCTGCGCCTCTCGACGCGGACGGAGGCGAACGACGACGGACGGCTTCAGGTCAGCGTGCGCGTGCACGATGCCGGAGGCGGGATCCCCCCGGAATACCGCGAGCGCATATTCGAGCCCTTCTTCACCACCAAGGAAAGAGGCACTGGGCTAGGACTGTGTATCGCTGCTAACATCATGCTGCGGCACGGCGGCGGTCTGAGCCTGGTTTCCAGCGATGGGGAAGGCAGCTGTTTCGCCGCGACGCTGCCGGTGCCGAACGGAGTCAACCCATGAGCCGGGTAATGGTGGTCGACGACGAAGCTGGCGTACGAACGTCCTTTGAGCGCATGCTGGCGCGCGAAGGTTATGATGTGATCACCGCTTCCCGGGGTGACCTGGCGGTTGCTGCCGTCGAGACGGAACGCCCGGACCTGGTGGTCATGGACGTCCATCTGCCGGGCATGGACGGTCTGGAGGCGTTCCGGCGGATCAAGACGGAGCACCCTCTGATGCCGGTAATCATCATGACCGGTTACGGCACCACTGAGTTGGCCATCGAGGCCACCAAACTCGGCGCCTTCGACTACCAAGTGAAGCCCTTTGCCCCGGACGAGATGCTCAGTGTCATCGGCCGCGCCCTGGAGAGCGCCCGGTTGATGCAGCGGGCCGTGGCCTTCGACCCGGCCGAGACGGCCGTGGGGAGTGACGCCCTGATCGGTCAGAGCGCGGCCATGCGCACCGTGTACAAAGACATCGGCCGCGTCGCTTCGACGCAGGCCACGGTGCTGATTCGGGGCGAGACCGGCACGGGCAAGGAACTGGTGGCGCGGGCGCTGTACCAGCACAGCCAGCGGGCGGGATCGCCGCTCGTGGTGGTCAACTGCGTGGCCATCCCGGAGGGGTTGCTCGAGAGCGAGCTTTTCGGGCACGAACGCGGCGCCTTCACGGGCGCCATCGGACGGCGCATCGGCAAGTTCGAGCAGGCCCACGGCGGCACCCTGTTCCTGGACGAGATCGGTGACCTGGCCCCGGCGACGCAAGCCAAGCTTCTGCGGGCCCTGCAGGAGCGGGCCATCGAACGCGTTGGCGGGAGCGAGACCGTGGCCGTCGATGTGCGGGTCATCGCCGCCACCAACCGCGACCTCGAGACAGCGATCGCCACCGGTACCTTCCGGCGCGACCTGTACCACCGGCTGAACGTGGTAACCCTGACTCTGCCGCCGCTCCGTCAGCGCGGGGACGACATTCCGCGCCTGGCTGGTTACTTCCTCGAGCGTGGCGCGGCGGCCATGGGCGTGGCTCGGCCGCCCCTCTCGCCGGAAGCTCTGGCGGCGTTGCGCGCCCATCCTTGGCCGGGGAATGTGCGCGAATTGGAGCACTGCATCGAGCGTGCCCTGATCTACACCCAGGGCCGGGCGATTCAAGCCAGCGACGTGGCCATGGCCCTGGGACTGCCCGAGAGCGAGACCGCGGCCAGCGCCGCGGACGACCCGCTGCAGGAGATCGTGCGGCGATGGTTGCGCGACCACTCCGGGGCCGGCGCCCACGCCCAACTGATCGACGCTGTCGACGAACTGCTGGTGGCCGAGGCGCTGCACCTGACCGGCGGCAACCAGAGCCAGGCAGCCCGTGTACTGGGACTGACGCGGCCCACCCTGTGGGCCAAGATGCGGCGCCACGGCATGGGGCGCGACGCGGCGCTTCCACCCGTCTGAGCCGGGGCTGCGACCGGTGGCCCATCGGCCGACGGCTTCAGGCCACGGTACCCGCTGCCGCCGGGACGGGGCACCTCCAGATCAGCGATACCACGGTCTCGTCCGCCAGGTCGAAACGCACGAGCACGCGCCCATCGCCGTCGGTGTTATCCACCCAGACCACCTCCTTGGCGTCGGTGTCCAGGTGCCACTGGCGACAGGTGCGAGGTATGTCCCACAGAAGCAGCAGGTAGTCACGGAAAACTCGTCCGCCCGACAGGTTGATCACCACCTCGTGCTGTTGCGGCGACGAGTGCGTCACGGTGCGAATTTCCGGGTCCGGCACGTCCGTCTCGACGGGCTGGGTGGGCCACGGGTGTGAACCTGTCAGCTCGTAGTAGTGGACCGGTTTCGGGCAGGCATACTCGAAGCGGCATGTACGCTGGTTGTCGTTGTAGTTCACGAACTCGCGCGACATGGGCATGTTGTACTGCGGCATGGTCCGGGCGGCACGGAACAGGCCGAGTTGCTGGTGCACGGGCACATAGCCGGGCGATTCCAGTCTGTGCTCGTGCCACTCATCGGTCCAGTAGCGGTCATAGCCCAGGTCGTGGCTCACCGAACTGACGAGCCGGCGCGGCATGTGCTGGTGATGGGCACGGAAGTAGTCGGCGTAGTCAACGGCCCGCGAGAAGACGATGGGCCAACGCTGCGGATGATCGAACGCCAGCAGATCGAGGTACTGCTGCATGAACTCGCGGCCGCGCTCGTCGTCCCACTCGATCTGGTACGTCTGCTCGCCCCAGGCCACCGGGCTCTCGAAGTTGATCAGGGTGGTCAGGAAGTTGTGCACCTTGCTGTTGCTCGCCGTCAACGCCGCCTCGCGGGCCGCCAGGTCCAGGTAGTAGCGGGCCCGTTCCCAACTGCCGCGAGCGCTAGGCCGATGGAACCCCACCGGCCCGTGGAAGTGCCAACTGCCGACGAAGTCGTAGATGCATGCCATCGCGTCGGTGGGGCCTTGCTGGCTGGGCATGCGGTAGTCGACCGCGCCGATGTAGAAGGGATAGTAAGGGGCGCCCAGGCCGCAGTAACTGGCCCGCGGTACATAGCCATCGATTACCGATACACCCGCCTCCCGCGCGGTCTGCACCCGTTCGTTGGACAGCCGCGATCCGTACCACAGATTGGCGATGCGCCCGGCTTCAACGCCGGCGCGGCGCAATTGGGCGAACACAGTTCGCAGCGCCGCCGTCGCCTCCTCGCGAGACTCGCCCTCGGCGGCCGGCATTCCCGGAACCACACAGCCGCCATAGCGCCGTTGCTCCTCACGCAGGCGACTGAGCCGTTGGCCACCGATCTTCTCGGCGTCCATGCACCAGTCGAAGGGCAACCCGGCCTGATGGACCTCGACTGCGTCGCGCAGCGGGAATGGCGTTGGCCAGTCCCAGATGGCCGGACGGTAGACGACATAGGTGGGGTCGATCGCGGCGAAGTAGCGGTACAGAGTCCCGTGACGACGGCTGGTCCAACGCGCCAGGTAGTTGCCCGCGGCGGTCGGGCGGTAGTCCACCGGTCGGCCAACAGGCAGCGATTCCGCGGCGTTCCCGTCCAACCACGACAGCGGGTCATCCGCCGCGCCCTTGGCGCGCTTCCGCGGCGCCGACTCGAGGTAGCGGGGGAACACCTCGAGCCGGTCACCGGGCTCAGCGCCGTGGGTCTGCAGGACCAGGGACTCGCCCGCATCGATCAGACGCGGGTACACGTGGAATTCCTCGCCGGCCAACGGCGTGCGGTTCATGGGCCCTGCCTCCCGGGAGATGGTGTGCGTGCCGCTCAACGGGCGCTGGCGCGGCGACGAGGGCCGGGCCCGGCCCTCGCCGAGGACCTACCCGCAGGGATGCGGCTTATGTTGTCGGGGCGAGGGGTGATTTGGTGTAGAACCAGAGCGCGCCGCTGCGCGGGGCGAGGGCGACGGCCAGGCCCTGCTGCAGCGCGGCCCCGTCCATGTCGAACTGGTCACCCGTCTCGGCCTGCGTGAAGTGGTACCGGTACCCTGCTTCGGCCCGCACCGGCGCCAGGTACGTGGCCTGGTCGCACTGGCTGTTGCGCACCACCTGCACTAAGCCATCGCCACGCGTGGGGTCCTCGAATTGCATGGCGTAATAGTCGGCAGGCGACTGGCGGCACTCCGTGAGCGGGTAGTAGTCGGCGCGCAGCATCAGTTCTGCGGCGCGCCGCCAGATCGCTGTCATCTCGCGCGCCAGTGCCATCGCCTCCTCGCTGGCATTGCGGTCGGTCATGTCGGTCAGCGAGGGTGCCAGGGCGCAGTGGTACGAGTACCGGTCGGCCGCGAAGCTGCCGTTGCCGTACGCGCCGTTGGCGTCACACCAGTTCATGTTGTGGGCGCGGAAGTACGGGATCCACTCGAACATGAAGCGGTGCTGTTTCTGCTTGATCGGGTGCTCGCCATAGCCCACGTCAGTGTAGTGCAGGGGCACCGCCCGCCGCATCGTCTCCAACTCGTTCCGGCGTCCCCCGGAAGCACAGGAGTCAATCCACAGGCCGGGGTTGCGGTGCAGCAGTGCGTCCCAGTACCGCAGGTACCCTTGAACATGCAGGTTCTCCAGGGCCCCGATGCGGTTGGCGGCTTCATTGGCGACCCAGTTCGGCATTGGATCGTAGTTGAAGTCCTGCCGGTACACGCCGACGCGGTACTCCTTGATCAGGGCGTCTACGTGGTCGATGAGCCAGTCCTGCACCTCGGGCAGCGCCAGATTGAGCAGGCCGTTGTGATCGGTGGCCGACTCGCCGGTTCGGTACAGGATCCACTCTGGGTGTTCCTGCGCCAGCCACGTGCCGTGATGGACGCGCTCGGGCTCGAACCACAGGAGCAGCCGCGCACCGATCTCGTCACACTTCTCGCCGACCGGGCGCAGGCCGCGCGGAAAGCGCTCTGTGTCGTGCGTCCAGGTGCCCGTATACGGCCAGTTCAGGTCGCATTTGTACCAGCCGGCGTCAATCCACCAGATGTCGGGCGCCAGACCACGGGCCACATAGGTGTCGATCCCCGCCAACTGCTGCGCCTCGGTGGCGCCGCTGAATTCGGGCCCACCTTCGTTCCACACATGCAGGCACAGCTTGGGCGGGATGGCCTGGCCATCCTCGCGCGGCAGGATATGCTGCAGGTACCACTGTCGCCAGAGGTTGGTGCTGCGGGTGGCGTCGCCCAGGGCGCCCATCAGGTTCACCCGCGGGGTACGCATGGTTTCGCCCGGGGCGATCGACATGTGGCACCGCTGCTGGCCGACGCTCAGGTGCGCGCCGCTGGCCGTGACGGTGGCGGTGGCCGTCCACTGCGCCGGCCAGCCCACGGCCACGCGCACCTCGTATTCCTCGAAGCGCAGGCGCAGGTACGGGCTGGCGCCGCAGCACG
This sequence comes from uncultured Gemmatimonadota bacterium, assembly GCA_903893785.1. Classification (GTDB taxonomy): domain Bacteria; phylum Latescibacterota; class UBA2968; order UBA8231; family UBA8231; genus CAITNQ01. Next base: position 1,692 of record CAITNQ010000197.1, on the reverse strand, counting down.
GCGTGCCGCTGTGGTCATAGGGGTGAGTGGTGACGGGGCCGTCCGCCAGGCGAGACGACATGACCTCGTAGCCGGTCGGTTGGCAGTTGTCGCCTGTACCGTGCACCAGGTGGGGGTCGGTGCCGGTGAACTCGCGGTCGAGAATGCGCAAATCGCTGATGATCGGTGTCGGCATGGCGCCCGTGTTGGTCAGGTACGCCACCCACTCCGTGACGGGGAAGTCGCGGTACTCCACACACTCGGCCCGCAGGTTGAGGCCGGCGGCGTCAGTACCCTCGACGACCCACATGTCGAGGTTGGTGTCCGGCCGCAGCTGGCGCACCTGGGGGTTGAATTCTGCCGGGATGCCGCGGATCGCGCGACCGCCATAGGTGAAGGTCAAGGGCACATCATCCGGTGTGGAGAAGGGCACCAGATGTTTCCTCAGGGCCATGTCAGCTGCAGTGACCATGTCAGCCTCCTGCATCGGGTTGGGCGTGCCTCGAGCGCCCGACGGGCGCCGGGGCGCAGTGTCTCCGGCGTACGGCACCGCGAGGCCAATGGGTCCGTAGACCCGGCCTCGCTTCAGGGGGCCAGTCGGATGCAGCGGAAACCGGTGTTGTGCATGGCATGGCCGTCGCGGTATGCAGCGGCCATGGTACCCGACTGCGAGGTCCAACTGCCACCCCGCACCACGTGGCCCCACTGTTTCTCCGGCAGCGGGTCGCTGAAGAACGGCGGGTTGAACCAGTGCTCGTACGCCGCGCCGCCAGGGTACGGCGTGAACAGGGAGGCCGTCCACTCGCTGACATTGCCGGCCAGGTCGCTGACACCTTCGGGCGAATCGCCGGCCGGCAGACTGCCGGACGGCAGCGTTCCGCCGTAGTGGAAGTCGTAGTTGGCGCGTTCCACGGTGACCGGCGCCTCGCCCCACGGGAAAGTCCGCCCCGCCGTCCCGCGGGCCGCCCGTTCCCACATGGCCTCCGTGGGCAAGGCTTTGCCCACACTGGCCGCGTAGGCAGCCGCGTCTTCCCAGGTCACCAACACCACCGGGTGGTCGCCGCGGCCGGGCAATACACGATAGTGGCCCGGGCCGTCTTGGACCAGGCCGCCGAGCTCGGGCACCTGCATCATCTCGTGGTAGTGTTGGTCGTGCCCGCCCTGGTTCAGGAAGGCGGCATACTGGTCCACCGTAACCTCGCGGCGGTCGATCCAAAACGCTGGCACCTCCTCCGTGTGGGCCGGGCTGTGGTCCGGATCGGTCGGGTCGGGACCGACCACTACTCGACAGGCGGGCAGCAGCACCATGTCCTGGCTGAGTGGCGCCGGCGGGGGCGGGGTCACGGCAAAGTCGACCAGCGCCTCGTTGGCAGTGTCCTTCACGGCGCCGGCAGGCAGGTCCGAGAAGACGCCGCGCCCCCACATATCGGGGACGTGAAGATCGCCTGTGTAGGTAGCTGCCCAGACCCAGTCTTCGCACGGACTGAATGGCAGCAGATAAGGGAACAACTGGGTGTACACGTGCAGGTACTGGACGCGGCTGAAGTTGACGCGCCACACATCACCGCCTCGGGGCGGGAAACGCAGGCGCGGGTTCCAGGATACCATGTCGGCGTAGGGCAGCATCAACTCAACGGTCCAGCCGTCGTCGGTGTCGTGGTGGTAGTTCAGTGTCCCCTGGACCTGGACGGCGTGGCGCAGCCCCGGAGCGTC
>CAITNQ010000196.1 GCA_903893785.1 uncultured Gemmatimonadota bacterium | reverse complement strand
GGACGCGGCGCAGCCCGCGGCTGACTGCGCCAGGTGGCGCCGGGCCCGGCCGCTCCGCGGGTTCCGCCATCCGCGCCATGGGCTGGGTTGGTACGCTGCTGGCAGGGCATTGCGGCCGCTTGCGGCCGTGTCATCAGCGTCTGGCGCCCTCATTCCTGTCGGGTCGCCGTCAGGGCGGGTTTGCATGGGTTCACCCCGCGGCCCATGTTGGCCTCCAGAAGGCGGCGACATCGGTGCCGTACATTGGGCTGCCCGGTCGGCAACCGCTCTGGGCTGCGTGTTCTCCGCGGCGACTGGCATTGCCGCCGCGACGGGCCTGTGCCCCCGGGCCATGGCCCCTATCCGTATGGAAAGGAAAACGGTGAAACTCAGGCGACCGACCAAGCGTTTCCTGTGGGGTGCCGCGGCTTTGGTCGCGTTTCCCCTTATCGCCTTTGATCTGTCCATGGCCCACCGGCAGCGGGCGTACATCACCCTGACGCCGGTTGAGGCGACCCAATCCGGCCCGTCCACCGTGGCCTTGGCCAGTTCGCAGGACCTGTCGCCTGCAGTGCCGCTGGACAGCCCGGCCATCGATTACCGCCAGGTCCGCGAACTGGTCTATCTGGCCCTCGACCGCGACACCTCGCCGGGATCGCTGCGCTCCATCGTCAACCCGGGCGACTGGGTTGGCATCAAAGTGAACATGGTCTCCGCGCCGCTGATCATCAAAGACCGGAAGATCGGCGGTTTCTGGGACGGCGCCGTGGATAACGTCCCCCATTGGGGCAGTGTCAGCGATCTGCGCGTGACCAAGGCGCTCATCGAGTACCTGATCCAGCGCATCGGTCCGCGGCGGATCTCCATCATGGAAGGTTCCGGCGAGATTGCCCGCACCGGGTCGCCCTATTTCTCCAGTTACCCCATCGACGGCTGGACAGTAACCTGGTCGGCCTTCGACAGCCTGTCGTACCAGGGCATTGTTGACGCCGCGAACGCCTCCCAGCAGGGCACCACGGTGGACATCGTCGATCTGAACGACGACGACATCACACTCACTGACGTTCCGGGCGGTGGGCTGCAGCTCCTCGGGGGGCAGAAGCGCGGGTGGGGCTACGAGGACTTCAAACCCGGTTTCGGTACGCCGCGCGGCAAGTGGTGGGTACCGCAGTCGCTGCTCAAGGTGGACAAGCTGATTGACCAGCCGACCCTGAAGACCACAGCGCCGGGGATCACGGTGTTCCTCAAGAATTACGTGGGCACGGTGGGGATCCGTGGCTATTCGGGGGGACCGGGCAAGGGCGCGGTGATTGATAACGTGGCCATCATGTCGGGTTACATGGACATGGTACGGATCCGCCCGCCGGATTACTGCCTGGCGGCCGGTTTCTGGTCCAGCGATGGCTGGTACGGGGGGACCACGGATATCAACCACAACGTGGTCATTGCGGGCCAGAACGTGGTGGCGGCCGAAGCCGTTGCCGCCCGGATCATGGGGTTCAACCCGCTTGATCTGCAGCAGCTGGTACTGGCGCGCGACGTCGGTCTGGGCTCGTTCGATTCGCGCGACTACGTCGTTACCGGCGGCACGCCCGCGGCTCTGATGCATCGTTTCCCCGGCAACCCCAATTTCCGACCTTCAGGGTTCCAGGAGTTCCTTATGCTGGGTCCCTTGGCAGAATCGGACGTCAAGGCGGACGCGCTGGGCGGCGAGGCCACGGCCCGGCCCCTCGCCGGCGCCCAGCAGGCGGGCCAGACATGGACGGCCTATGCGCATCGCAAGGGGTACCCCGAACCGTACACGGATCTGTCGCACCTGCAGTTGGGTGATACCACCGGCAAAACCATGTACTATTTCACCTACGTCGAGAGTGATGTGGAGCAGGACGCCCGCATCAAATTCGGTTCCGATGGGCCGGCGCGCGTGTGGGTCAACGGCGAACTGGCGGTCGACAATGCGGCCTACAGCAAGTACACCGTCCTGACCACCCAGGTCCACCTCAACAAGGGCACCAACGCGGTGCTGGCCAAGACAGTGGGAACCTATCGCGGCAGTGGCATCGGTCTGAGCCTGACCGACGGCAGCCGCATGCTGCCCGAGTTGCGCCCGGGCCTGGCGCCGGTACCGACGGCGGTGAGCATGGACGACGCCCAGGCCGCGCTGCCGGCGAGCCCGGTCCTGGCTGCGGGTTACCCGAACCCGTTCAACTCATCCGTGGTCCTGCCATTCGCGCTCCCGCGCGACGGGCGCGCCCGTGTCACTGTCTGGGCCGTCAACGGACAACGCGTGGCCGTGCTGTTCGATGGCAGCCCTGGGGCCGGCCGACACCAGGTCGTCTGGCACGGCCAGGATGACGCCGCACGCGACGTCGCCAGCGGCGTGTACCTGGTGCGGTTGGAGGTCGGCGACGTGGCGTCGGTTCAGAAGGTTACGCTACTGCGCTAGCGGGGCGTTGGCCACCGGGTGAGGGAGGGAGCGCGATCCCCCCTCACCTGGCTGCGACCAGGGAGTCCACGATGGATGCCGGATGGGATTGGGTCGGTCGCGTGTTTGCCGAATGGTTCGGCGGTTCGTACACGTACGCCGTCGCGTCCGTCTTCTGGACGCTGTTCAGCCACCTCTGGTACTACATGCTGCTTGGTCCGGCCGTTGGCGTGGCCATCGCACGGCTGGTGAACGACCGGCGTGTAGCCGCGGCCCTCGAGGGAAGGGGGCTCTCCGCTGCGGCTCTGGCGGCTCTGGCTGGCATGGCCTCGCCGGCTTGTACCTTCGCCTCGATCCCGGTGGTGGGTAACCTCCTGGGTTCGGGTTTCCCGGTTGTACCCCTCATGGCGTTTCTGGTGGCGGCGCCGCTGATGAACCCGTCCCTGTTCGTGGTCACGTGGGGGGTCATGGGGCCAGCCATGGCGCTGGCGCGCGCGGCGTCGGCTTTCGCGCTGGCCTTGCTGGCGGGGTGGTTTACTCAGGTCGCGGCGGCGCGCGGATGGATCGACTTTGCGGGCCAGGCCAGGAGCGTCGGCGACGCGCGCCATGCGCACTCGCACTCAAGGGGCGGGCACCGCCATGCCGGGCGGCACCTCGGTGATCATGGGCGGTGGCCCGCGGCCAGCGCCCTGTGGCGCGAGTTCTTCCACATGACCCGGTTCGTCTTCAAGTACTTCGTGCTGTCGCTGCTGGTGGCCGCCCTCCTGCAGGTCTTCGTTCCGGCCAGTTTCGTGGCCGAACTCATGGGCGGGCGACGCCTTGAGTCGGCGGTAATCGGCGGCCTGCTCGGGATCCCCTTCTACGTCTGCGGTGGCGGTGCGGTGGCGACCGTGGCCGTGCTCATGTCGCTCAACATGGGCTCGGGAGCTGCCCTTGCTTTCTTCCTGACCGGTTCAGCCACCAAGATCAGTACGTTGGTGAACCTGTTCGCCGTCATGCGCTCACGCGTGGTCGCCCTGTACCTGGGGGTGACCCTGGTGGGAGGTACGCTGCTGGGGGCAGCCTACGGCCTGGTGGCACCCGAGTACCGACCCCATATGGTGTACGCCGGCAATGTGGAAACCAGCGATGACCTGTCGCGCTACTGGCAGAATTCGCGACCGCCGCAGACGTGGCAGTGGAACCGTTGAAGCTGGAGGCCTGACCGCCATGAAACCCCACGCCCTATGCCTGGCCATGGTGTTGGCCGGCTCGCCAGTGGTTGCCGGCGTCGATCTGACCGCTGACGCGGTGACTGCGGCCACCACGCTGAACCCGGTGGTCGGTGAGGTCGGCGCGCTGTTTGACGGCCGAACCCCGGACACCGATCCTGCCGCCCCCAACGTGATGTGGGGTGGGGCGGGGCTCCTACGTGTCAGTTGGCCTCGCCCCGTGGCGCTGGCCAAAATCCGCGTTTACATGGGGTTGATGGAGCGGTATACCGTGTATGGCTACCTGGGCGGCAGCTTCAGCGATACCGGGCAGCGACAGGGGGTGGAGGAACCACTCTGGGCCGTGAGTGGTCTGGCCCCGCTGGAAGAGAACCTGTGGTTTGACTTGCCGTGCCGCCCGGATCTGCCCATCGACAACCTGGGTTTGTCGATGTCCGGGCGGGCGACCCTCTACGAAGTGCGGTTCCTCGGCCCCGATGGCACCGCAGTGACTCCGACCTCCTATGCCTGGGTGAAGGCGGCCCCGGCGCACTGACCGGGCTGAACCCCGGCACCGACAGCCTCAGTTCAGCTGCGCGGGCCGTGGCGGAGGACCCGGTCGCTCAGCGCCACGCCCAGACCCGGTCGGGTCGGCAAGGGCAGGGCTCCTTGACTGGCCACGATGGGATGGTCGATCCAGGTGTTCCAGCCAGGCCCCTGGTTCCAGCGCTGGTAATGGTCGGCGGTGAACTCCAGGTAGCGCGTGTTGGGTACGTGAGCCATCACGTGGGTGAGGGCGGCGCAGGTCACCGGTCCGTAGTTGTGGGGCGCTATCGGCACGTAGTACGTCTCAGCCATGTAAGCGATCTTGCGCGTTTCAGAGATGCCACCGGTCCAGGCCAGGTCTGGCATCAGTACATCGCAGGCATGGGCCTCAAGCAGCTCGCGGAAGCGGAAACGCCCGAAGAGACGCTCGCCGGTGCAGACCGGCGTCCGCGTCGCACGGGCTACCTTGGCCATGGCGGCGGCATTGTCCGGCCCGATGGGCTCCTCAATGAACATCACGTTGAACTCCTCCAATGCCTGGGCGCACTTGACCGCGCTGGGCACATCCCACAGGGCGTGGCAGTCAATGCAGATCTCCAGTTGCTCGCCCACGGCTTCGCGGACCCAGCGCAGCTCATCGGTCGCAGTGCGTATCTCTGCCGCGCTCAGGTAACTCGGCAGGGCCGTCGGTGACCGCCGTTTCATGCCCTGGAAAATGTCTTTTTTGAACGCGCCCCAGCCGTTCTCCACCAGCCAGTGGGCGCGCTCCATGATCGGCGTGCGCTCGTGGGGCAGGCCGTCAAGGCCGCCGCTGTAGTAGACCGGCACACAGTCGCGACATGCGCCGCCCAGGAGTTGGTACACCGGTACCCCGAGGGCCTGTCCCTTCAGGTCCCACAGTGCCACGTCGATGGCGCTCATGGCGCGGAACTCGGCCCCGTCGTGCCCATGGTACGAAGAGGCTCGGAACAGACCTTGATAGATGCCCTCAATGTCGTCGGCATTGCCGCCCACCAGGCTGTCGCCAAAGGCGCGCAGGCAGGCCTTGGCCGCGCCACGGAAGCCGTGGTACGTCTCACCCAACCCGGTCAGCCCGGCGTCGGTGTGAATCAGGACCCAGTAGTAGTTGCCGACATTGGCCTCGTCCGGTTCGACGATCTCGACTGCGGTGATCTTCACGGTGTGCCCTCCGTCGCTCCCAAAAAAGAAGAGCCCCTCCATTGGAGGGGCTCTGTCTCGGCCGCTGCTCCGGCTCGTTAACGGCCTGGGCAGCGGTGCAGAATTGGTGCTCCCACGGAGAATCGAACTCCGGTTACAAGATTGAAAATCTCGTGTCCTAGCCGCTAGACGATGGGAGCACGGCAGAACGTGCTGAATCCGGATCCAAGAATATATCGGGTGCGGCTGGCTCTGGCAAGTCGCCGCGGTGTTCGGGCGTTGGGGGCGCGGGCGACGCGGTGGCCGCGGTTCAGGTGAAGGCGCTCATGTCCGCATGGCGTCCCTGCCAGCCAGCCGCCTGCTCATAGGCACGGGCCAGCCGCAGCAGCCGCCATTCGTCGAAGGGCCTGCCGATCAGTTGCAGACCTATGGGCAGCCCCTCACGCGTGTAACCGCACGGAACGGAGATGGCGCACAGACCCAGCTGGTTGACGGCCGAGGTGTTGCGCAGGCACAGGGCATTGGTCTGCCAATACACGTCAGCCGCGTCCGCCTGCTCCACGGGCGGGGCGGCGAACGGCACTGTGGGGGTGACCAGGAAGTCCACGGGTTCGAGGGCCTCCAGCGTCTGGCGGCGCAGGTCGGCATAGGCCAGTTGCTGCTGCAGGAAGTCCACGGCGCGCACATCACGACCGGCCAACATGCGCGGAAAAACAATCGGGTCGAACTCGTCGAGGTGGTTCTCAAGGTAATCGCGGAAGTGCCGGTAGGTCTCCACGGCGGTCAGGTTCACCCCGGCGCGTAACTGCACGAGCCGGTTCAGGACCTCCAGCGAGATGTCGTTGACATCCGCGTCAAGCGCCGCAAAGACCTGGGCACTGGCGCGGACCGCGGCCTCCACTTCCTCGTCAACCTCGCTCCAGAAGAGCTCGCGCGGGAAACAGACCCGCCAGCCCGTCACCTCCTCATCAAGTTCGCCGGCTGGCGGCAGTGGGGGCGGGTCCCACGTGGAGCGGTCCGCCGGGTCGCGGCCGGCCAGCACCTCAAATGCCATGGCGGCGTCGTCGACCGTGCGTGCCAGGGGGCCGATGGTGTCCAGATTGGGGTCCAGGGGAACGACGCCAACGCGACTGATCCGGCCATAGGTGGGCTTGAAGCCCACCAGGCCGCAGAACGCGGCCGGTATGCGCACCGAGCCGCCGGTGTCGCTGCCCAGCGCGAGCGGCGCCAGGCCCGCCGCCACCGCGGCGGCTGAACCGCTGCTCGAGCCGCCCGGGATGCGCTGCACGCGGGCGTCCCAGGGGTTCCACGGTGTGCCGTAGTGGTGGTTGATGCCGACCCCGCCGAAGGCGAACTCGACCATGTGAGTCTTGCCGAGCAGGCCAGCCCCGGCCGCCTGCAGCTTCTGAACCACTGCCGCATCGCGCGTGGCCTGCGTTCCGGCCAGCAGCCGCGAACCCGCCGTGGTGGGCAGCCCGGCCACGTCGAACAGGTCCTTGATGGCCACGGGGACGCCCTGAAGTGGCCCGCGTACAATGCCGCCCGCCAACTCCGCCTCGGCCGCGCGGGCCGCAGCAATGGCCCGTTCCGGCGTCACCGCGATGTAGGAGTTGATCGCCGGATCCAGGCTGTCGATACGCTGCAGGAAGAACTGCGCCAACTCCACCGGGCTGATCTCACCGCGGCGGATCAACTCGGTCAGCGTGGCAACGCTGGCAAAGGCGAGACGGTCGTCCATCGCGAGCTCCTCCGGGGTCAGGGCAGCGGCATTACCGTCACGGTAGCAGGCTGAACCCTCTTTCGCCTGCCGGGTCGGCGCTGCCTTCCACGCCGCCGTTCGGGAAATATTCGCGCCAACGCCGCGTCACGGTGTCCGTGGTCTGCGGATCGGCACTGACTTCGGCCGGGTACCCGGGTTTGGTGCGGCAATCGAGCACCACCGGGGCCGACAGACACGGATGGTAGCGCCTCAACTCGACGCGCGCGGCGTGAATGTCGGCCGCCGGTTCGAAGCGCGTCAGGGCACTCCAAAGAAAGGTTGCCTGCCGGGCGGCGGCGTTGACCTGATCCAGCACCACCACCAGCGGCCAGTTGGCAACCCCGGGATCGCGCGCCAACGTCGCGGGCCAGCGCGGATCCGCGTCGTATGCGGGCCCCTGCACCACCAGGCAACCGGGGCAGAACACGGCCACCGCGACGGCCCCGACCGGGGGCGAACCCGCAAAGGCGGGCGGCAGCGTACGGACCGGTTCACCGACGCCGATCAGCACGGCCTTACTGCCGCGGTTGACCGCCGGGCCGGTGTAGTCCAGCGAATCCATGGCGACGTTGGCCAGCACAAAAAGGTCGGTTTCCGGGCGCAGGCGTGCCAGCACATGGGCCAGCACCTGCCGGAAGTCGGGCAACTCAACGCCGCGATCGGTGACCACCAGGACCTTGGCCAGGGCCAGCTGGCCGGCGTCCTCGCCCAGAATGCGGCAGGCGAACTTGAGCGCCTCGCGCGGGTACCGCTCGGTCACCGCAATGGCGGTCAGGCCGTGGTACCCGGTTTCACCGTAGCTCCAGATGGCGTGGATGGCGGGCATCACGAGCCGCGACAGCGGCGCCATCAGCCGTTGGATGTAGTCCCCCAGGTACAGGTCTTCCTGCGGGGGCTTGCCGACCACCGTAGCGGGAAACACCGCGTCGCGACGGTGGTAAACGCGGTCCACGGCCAGCACCGGGTAGTCGTGCTGCAGCGAGTAGTATCCGTAGTGGTCGCCGAAGGGGCCCTCCGGGCGGCGCTGCCCGGGGGGCACCCGCCCCTCGATGGCGAACTCGGCCCGGGCCACCAGGGGCAAGCCGCCGCTGGGACTGGGCACTCGTTCCAGTCGCTGACCCTGCAGCAGCGAGGCCAGCAGCAGCTCGGGGACGTCCTCGGGCAGGGGTGCAATGGCGGCCAGCATGAGGGCGGGGGGGCCGCCGACGAACACCGTCACCGGCAGGTCGCGGCCCTGCCGCTCGGCCACGTGGTAATGGAAACCGCCGCCTTTCTGGATCTGCCAGTGCATGCCCGTGGTCCGGTCGTCGTAGCGCTGGATGCGGTACATGCCCAGGTTGTGTCGGCCGGTTTCGGGGTGCTGCGTGTAAACCAGCGGCAGCGTGATGAACGCGCCCCCGTCCAAGGGCCACGTGCGCAGCAGCGGCAACCGCGACAGCCGGGGCGGGTCCTGCACGCACTCGGTCACCGGCCCGCGGCGGACGGACCGCAGACCCAGACGGGCCAGCGGCAGGGCCAGGCGCCGATGGCCCCACAGGCGTCGCGGTGACAGCGAGGGCAGGTCTTCGGCCAGCGCCGCCAGGCGTCGGACGAAGTCTTCGGGCTCGTTGCCGAAGGCCAGGTCCACCCGCTGGCGCGTGCCGAACAGGTTGGTGACACAGGGGAAATCAGCGCCCTTGACGCGGCGGAACAGCAGCGCTGGCCCGCCGGCGGCCACGACCCGCCGATGGATCTCGGCGATCTCGAGATCGGCGTCCACCTCGGCCTCTACCGTCACCAGGTGTCGGGCGTGGCGCAGGGTCTGCAGGAACTGCTGCAGGTCGTCTATCATCGGCTCGGCCAACGGCGTGAGTGGCGGCAGGACCCGGGCAATCTACCCGGCCCTGCGTTGCCGGTCAAGGCGGTTCGCCACCGTCACCGCGACGGCAAGCATCTGTGGCCGAACCGCTTGACAGGCCCATGCCGGCAGGGGATAGTATTACCCACACTTGGCGGTCGCGGGCCGCGGTCGCCTGCCGCGCCACCGCCGTCCGGCGACTGCGCCCGACTGTTTGAGAGGACACCCATGACCCCAGTTCCCGATGCCTTTGCTGCGCGCACGCCCCTGCACCTTTCCACCGGTACTGCCGCGTTCTATCGGCTGGGCAAACTCGAGGAAGACGGCATCGCCGCGGTCAGCCGCCTGCCCTTCTCCATCAAGATCCTCCTCGAGGCCGCCCTGCGGCAGTGCGACGGCTTTGAGATCACCCGCGACGATGTGATCCGCATTGCCCGTTGGAGTCCGGCCACCGCGGGCCGCGAGGAAATCCCGTTCAAGCCGGGCCGAGTGGTCATGCAGGATTTCACCGGCGTGCCGGCAGTGGTCGATCTGGCCACCATGCGCGATGCCATGGTGGAACTGGGGGGCGACCCGGACCGCGTGAACCCGCTCATCCCCGTCGATTTGGTGATTGACCATTCCGTCCAGGTGGACCACGCGGGTACGTCGCGGGCCCTAGGGCAGAACGCCGAGTTGGAGTTCTCCCGCAATCGCGAGCGCTACGAATTCCTTCGCTGGGGGCAGCAAGCCTTCGCGCGCTTCCGCGTCGTGCCGCCGGCCACCGGCATCGTCCACCAGGTCAACCTGGAGCACTTGGCCGAAGTGGTGCAGGACCAGGACGGGGTCCTGTTCCCCGACAGCCTGGTAGGCACGGACTCGCACACCACCATGATCAACGGTCTCGGCGTGGTGGGTTGGGGTGTGGGTGGGATCGAAGCTGAAGCCGTGATGCTGGGTCAACCCATCTACATGCTCCTCCCGCAGGTCGTCGGGGTGCGCCTCGAAGGCCAGTTGCCGGCCGGCACCACGGCCACTGACCTGGTGCTTACCGTGACCCAGTTGCTGCGTCGCCACGGCGTCGTCGGCAAATTCGTCGAGTTCTTCGGTCCGGGCCTTGGGCATCTGGGGTTGGCCGACCGCGCCACCATCGCCAACATGGCGCCCGAGTACGGCGCCACCATGGGCCTCTTCCCGGTCGATACCGAAACCCTGGCCTACCTGCGCCAGACCGGCCGTCCGGCAGCGGTGGTTGAGCGGGTGCAGGCGTACTTCGAGGCCCAGGGGATGTTTTACCGGGCCGACGCCCCGGAACCGGTGTACGGCGAGACCCTGACGCTCGACATGAGCACCGTGGAACCCAGCTTGGCCGGGCCCACGCGGCCGCAGGACCGGGTGGCCCTGGCCCAGGTGCGGAACGTGTTCGCCAAAGCCCTGACCGATACCTTCAAGCGTCCCGCTGCTGCCGGCAAAGCCACCGTTGACCTGGGCGACCGCGGCCAGGTCGAGCTGCACGACGGCGCAGTGGTCATTGCCGCCATCACTTCGTGCACCAACACCTCCAATCCCAGCGTCATGCTGGCGGCCGGCATGTTGGCTCGCCGGGCCGTGGCCGCAGGCCTGCAGGTGCCGGCGTACGTCAAGACCAGCCTGGCTCCCGGATCGCGGGTGGTGACCCGGTACCTGGAAGCCGCCGGGCTCACCGGCAGCCTGGAGGCCCTGGGCTTCCACACCGTCGGCTACGGTTGCGCCACCTGCATCGGCAACTCGGGCCCGCTGCCCGACCCCATTGTGAAAGCCGTGGCTGACCACGGTCTGGTGGTGTGCAGCGTGCTGTCCGGCAACCGCAACTTCGAGGGCCGCGTGCATGCGGCCACACGCGCCAATTTCCTGGCCTCACCGCCGCTGGTAGTCGCCTACGCGCTGGCGGGTCGCTTTGATATTGACCTGACCACGGAACCGATCGGCGCCGGCCGCGACGGGCAGCCGGTGTACCTGCGCGACCTCTGGCCCACGTCCGCCGAGGTGGCGGCCGAAATGGCCCGAGCGCTCAGTCCGGAGCTCTTCGCTCAGGAGTACGCCAGCGTGTTCCGCGGCGATGACGCCTGGAGCCGCGTGCGGGCGCCGCAGGGTCAGCGGTACGCCTGGGACCCGGCCAGCACGTACATTCGCCAGCCTACTTTCTTTGCCGGCCTGAGCCCCAACCCGGCGCCGATCCAGCCGCTGCAGGGCGCCCGTGTATTGGCAGTCCTCGGCGACAGTGTCACGACGGATCACATCTCGCCGGCCGGATCCATCGCGCCCAAGAGCCCGGCAGCGCGCTACCTTGAGGAACGTGGCGTGGCCCGGGCCGACTGGAACAGCTACGGGTCGCGTCGCGGCAACCACGAAGTGATGCTGCGCGGTACGTTCGCCAACATCCGTATCCGCAACGAGATGGTGCCCGGGGTCGAGGGCGGGTACGCGCGGCACCTTCCCGACGGCGAGCAGCTGACCATCTACGAAGCCGCCGCTCGGTACCAGGCAGAAGGTGTGCCCACCGTCGTCATCGCCGGCAAGGAGTACGGCACGGGTTCGAGTCGCGACTGGGCCGCCAAAGGGCCGTTCCTGCAGGGCGTCAAGGCAGTGATCGCCGAGAGTTACGAGCGCATCCACCGGTCGAACTTGATCGGCATGGGGGTTCTGCCCCTGCAGTTTGCGGCCGGCGAGGACCGTCGTACCCTTGGGCTGACGGGTGAAGAGGTGATCTCGGTGCCTGGACTGGACGACCAGCTGCGGCCGGGACAGGAACTGGAGGTCGTGGCCGCCGGGCCCGCTGGCGAACGGCGTTTCATGGCGGTCTGCCGCATTGATACGCCGGTGGAGATCGAGTATTACCGCAACGGTGGCATCCTGCACACCGTGTTGCGCCGCATGGCCTCGCGCTGAGGCTGCGGCAGCTGGCCACCAGCGGCTGCAGCCCGGTGCGCGGGTAGTCGCCCGTCGGACCAGGCCCCCAAACCCACCAAGGAGGTGGCAGTGAGCAAGCAGGCGCAGCTCGCCGTCGATGGCGGACCCAAGGCCTTCCCCAAGGCTAGCGGCAAGCCCCAACCGAAGATCGGCATTGAGGAGTTCATGTCGGTGGCCGAACGCTTCGGCTTCACGCCGGCGGCGCTCAAACGACTGCGGGCCGCGGTCAGCGATACCGACCTGCGCGGCAATGGGCCCAACCTAGCCCGTTATGCCTGTCCCTTCCCCGATGATCAGCCGCCCAAGGGGGTGCAGTTCGAGCAACTGGCGACCGAGATGTTCGGCGTCAAGCACGCTCTGGCGGTCAGTTCGGGCACCGCGGCCCTCCACGCGGCCTTTGTCGCCGCCGGCGTGGGGCCGGGCACCGAGGTGATCTGTCCGGGACTGGGCTTCATGGCCACCTCCATGGCCGTGATGATGGCTGGCGGCGTGCCGGTCTTCGCCGACATCGATGAGTCACTGCAGCTGGACCCGAGCAAGATCGAGGGGCAGATCACCCCACGCACAGTGGCGGTAGCCCCCACGCACCACTGGAGCAATGTCGCTGACATGGCGCCCATCCTGCGCGTCGCGCGGCGGCACAAGCTGAAGGTGGTGGAGGACTGCGCCCAGGCCCCGGGGGCCAAGTACCGCGGCCGATATGTCGGCTCGATAGGCGATATCGGCTGCTTCAGCATTTCGGCGTACAAGATCATCGGCGGCGGTGAAGGCGGCATGGTGGTCACCAGCAACGACCGCCTGTTCGACCGTGTCCGCCAGTTGGCTGAGGGGGGCGGGTTGTGGCGTCCGGACCGCTTCGCGGCCCCCCGGTACGCGGGGGAGCTGTTCCCAGGGACCAACTACCGTCTGAGCGAACTCGAGTCTGCCGTGGACCTGGTTCAGCTGCGCAAACTGGATCAGGTCTGCGACCGCTTCCGGGCGGTAAGCCGCCGCATTCTGTCGCAGCTGGCCACCTGGCGTGAGATCCGGCCGCAGACCATCAATGACCCTGATGGGTTCATCGGGTACCAGCTCCGCCTGTTCCCGGCCACCACGGCCCTGTCAGCCAAGATTGCCACCGCACTGCGGGCCGAAGGCATCAGTGCCGGCACGCGTGGCAAGGGACATGCGCCCGACTGGCACGTCAGCGCCTGCATGTACCCCGTGATCCTTAAGGCCGGTCACATCAAAGGAGGTTCGGTCTTCGAGGATCCGCGCTGGCTCAGCCGTGGGGGGCGGGTCAACTACCGCGGCGTGTGCCCGGTGGCGCAGGACCTGTACGGCCGCGAGGTCGCCATCCACATCGACCAGTGGTGGAGCGAGCGCGACTGCGACCGGGTGGCGCGGGGCATCAACAAGGTTCTGTCGGCCTATTGCACCGCAGATCCGGACGGCAAGCCCTGGAGCTGAGAGTCCGCGCCGTTTCCGAATTGCCGGCAGCATGGACCAAGGCCCGGTCGCCCTAGTGGCGATGCGGGCCTTGGTTTTTCCGGGCCTGTGGCGCCCGTGGCCACCGGATCGGCCGCGGTCGGCACGGAAGGCAGCCGAGCGGAGCCCGGGGTTCGGTGGGGCAGCCACAGGTGCTGGCGCGGGGACGATGGCCGGCTGCTGGCGGGCCCCAACGCCGTGGCGAGCCGCCAGTGTTCGTTGAGTGGATGACTCGGGGCGCGGCCGGGCCGCGGGGCAGGGTTGTGGGCCACGGTCTCCGGCCACATGACCGGCACGCCGCGGTTGGCGGCCGGACGGCCATGGCGTGTGGGCGGGCCTCAGCTGTAGCGCGGGAACTGACTGGCGGCGGCGGCAAAACCGGCCTCATAGGCCGTCAACGCGGCCGCGGACGCCAGCTGCACCGGCGTTGCCGTGAAGCAGCTGCGCCACAGGACGCTGGACAGCTGGTAGGTCAGCCGCGCAAACTCAGGATGAGGGAACACGCCTTCTCGCAGCGACTCACGCCCATGGCCTGAGGCCCACTCGGACAGCGTCGTCAGGATGCTGCGGTAGCTGCAGGCCGTGGCCGGGTAGTGCTGGTCCACACCGTTTATCTTCAGGTGTTTCCGGCCCTCAAAGTGGTCCGCCACCAGTTCGAAGGGTTGGCCATCGCCGACGCCGCAAATCACCTTGCGTTTGGTGAATTCGGCCCCGCGGGTGAAGTCCGTGCATCCGTGGACGGCCAGCGGCCCGCAATCGATATCCCACGTGCACTGGCCGTCAACGACATAGGGGTACGCCTCAGGGTTCGGCGGCGCATAGGTGCGCGAGGAGGCACACACCCGGATGCCCGGCGCCAACGCCTCTGCCACCGACCCGGCCAGACGGCCCATCAAGTTCAGCAGGAAGGCCAGGCAGTGGACCGACTCCTGGTACTGGATGTGGACCATGCTCTTGTAGTTGCGCTGGCGGGCCGGGTCTTCGCGGTCCTTGGAGCGCTGCAGCACGATCCGGGTCACCTCCAGCCGGTCGAACCCGCGCAGGTACTCGACGATTCGGTGGGTCAGCGGGTCGTACAGCTCCACGAAGTCGTACAGGACCAGCGCCGGCGACTGCGCGCAGGCGGCGATGATCCGGGCGCACTCCTCGGGCGCGTCAGGCGCGGCCATGGGCTTCTCGCACAGCACCGTAAGCTCGTTCGCGTCGGCCCGCGCCAGTAGCTTCGCGAAGGCACTGGCCCGGTGCTGCGGATGCAGGGCCAGGTGGAATAACCGGGCCGGCAGTCGGTAGAACGCGTCTTCGTCATCGACGATCTGGACGCGACGCCGATCGATGTCATCGGGTACGGGCCCCGGGTCAAAGGCCCAGACTTCCAGACCCAGGGCCACGCCGGCGTCGACGACTTTGCGCCCGATGTAGCCCCAGGCGCCGGCTACCGCCAGACGCAGTGGCGCGATGGCCATAAAGGTTCCCGCTCCCCTCGGTGGGTCAGTACCGTCCGTGTTCCTCAACCAGTTGGCGCATCAGTCCGACCCGACCCGGATCGGCACCCGGAGGCACCTGGTCGCCGGCGGCGGCGATCAGGCGGGGGCTGTGGCGTCGGGTGTCGAGCCAGGCAATGACCTTGCGCGTGAACACCTCCACCGGTACCTGCGGCAGCCAAAGCTCGGGCGAGACGCCGCCAGAAAGGATGAAGTCTGGCCCAGCCTCGTCGCGGCACTGCTGCGGCGACAGGTCGCCGATGGGTGCCGGCGTGATGGCGTCACCGCCGTCTGCACCGGCATCGCGGATCATGGCGATGGCGCCGTGCAAGCGGCCGTCGATATGTACCGAGGTGAACTTGCCGGCCCGCCGCAGCCGCCGAAACGCTTCGGCGTAGAAGGGCCGCGACCAGGTGGCAAAGAACGGTGGCGACTGGATGTCGCTGGAGAAGTTGTCACCCAGAAGCACGATCGAAGCCGGTGACTGACAGAACAGATCGATCAGTTCGAGATTGTTCGCATCCACCGCCTCGACCGCGCGCCTGAGGGTGTCGGGACAGTCTGCCGCCGCGTAGGTCACCTGTTCGACACCCATCCAGTAGTGGAGCAGGTACCCCATGGCGCTGTAGCCGAATGGCAGGTACACCACGCCCAGATCGCCGACGTAGTCGTCCCACGCGTGCCAGTTCTCCCAGCACGGCGTGAACCGTCGGCGTGCCATGGCGAAGGCGAAAATGTCCAAGTCATGCTGGCTGTGGATGCCCCACTGGCTGATACCCCAGGAATAGCTGTGTTCTTGCCAACATCGGGCGCGCTCAATGGTGCCCAGCGGCGTCTCCAGTCGCCAGACGATCTCCGGGGCGTTGCCACGATCGCGGCGGTGGGTGACCGCGCGCACTCCATCGACGAACTCAGCCCGGTAGAACGCCCCCAGGTTCGGCAGGTAGAACCCTGCGCCGGCGCTGCGGTGGTAGTCGATCAGGGCGCGCTCCGGCTCGGCATAGGACAATGTCAGGTCCCATGGCTGGCGGTTCCGCCAGTAGAACCAATGGGACAGGTCTAGCATGTAGGGTACCACGTCCGGGGTCTGGCCCTGATACACGGCCATGATCCGCTCGCGCAGCGTCATCACAGTCCGCACCGCTGCGCCACGGCCGGCAGCACCTCGGCCAGTTCGTGCTCCAGCAGCTGCAGTTTGGCGGCGAGCATTTCCTCCAGGTGCGGGAAGGTATGGTCGCTACCGTAGTAGAAGTCCAGGCGCACATCGCGGTTCGCCAGGGGAACGGCCGCCCGGGCATTGTCGAGTTCGTCCTGCAGCACGGCCCGCCAGGCGTCGAGCAGGCCTTCGGCTTCCCGCCGATCCGTCGCGGGGGCCGCCGCCAGTTCGTGCAGCCGGTCGCGCAGGCGGCAGGAGGCATAGAAGTTGGCGGTCGTACGGATGGTGCGGAAAAACCAGAGAATAGCGCTGCTCTCGGCCTCGAAGTACAGGCGCTGGCGTTCCGGCACCAGGGGGGCGGCGCTCTCGACCGCCGCCGCTGCCTGCGCCAACAGGCTCTCCATGCGGTGGTACAGCGTCTCCATGGCGTCGCGGTCGCCCCGCGCCTGCGTGAAGAAGGTGGGGCGGGGCTGCAGGCCCACCGCGTCCTGCGCTTCAGCCATGAACAGGTACAGGCCATAGAAGGACGCAGGCAGGGCGGCCTCGGCGTCGGCGCACATGGGATGAGCAGGGCCCAGGTACGTCGGGCCGGTGTAGTACGGCGGCAGTTCGGGTGAGAACTCGATGGCTTCCGAGACCCACTGCCATGCCTGGCGCAGCTGCGGCCCGGCCGCCGGTCCGGCGACGCGTGCCGCCAGGGCCGCCAGTGTTGCCTGCCGCGGCGCCACCGGGTCCCACCAGAAGTGCTTGTTGACTTCGGCGGCGGTGGTGCCATACAGGGGCCGGAAGGCCGGGAAGACCCAGGCGCCGTCGGCGCCGCAGGCCACCAGCGCCTCGGCCCGGTCGGCCCAGCGGTCCATGCTGGGGATGTGGGGCAGGCGCGCGGCTTCGAAACCCAGTTCGGGTTCGCTTTTCATGAAGATCGGGACGCCGGCAGCCCGGCAGGCAGCCACCTGCTCGCGCGCCCGGTCTCCCGGTCCGATGAGGTCAATGCTGTAGTCCCACAGATGCTTGCGCACCCCTCCCGGCTTGACGACCCACTCGTCCTTCTCGATCTCGGTAAAGATGGCGCCACCTGGCTGCAGGCGCTCGATGAAGCCGCGCTGGGCCCGGTCCAGCGACCACACGTGCTCGGCCGAATAAGGCCAGGCAACGGCCAGGGCCTGCGGGTTGACCCGCCGGGCCGCCTGAGCCAGGCTGTTGACCAGGTTGGCGACCACGGTCTCGGCTCCCAGGGCCTCGCAACGCGGGCAGTTGGTGTGGCCTTTCTCTACCCCGTACGGCCGCATGAAGCAATGGTAGAAACCTTCGCCGCCGATGATCAGGACCACACCGTCCAGGTCCGGATCGTGGCGGAACAGGCCTTCCACGCTTTCCTGCAAGTAACGGCGCACCAACGGGTGTTCGGTGCAGAGGGTGTATTCGCCGTCGGCACTCCACGTCAGGGCTCCCCGGATGTCCGGATGGTCGCTGAACACCGGATGATCAGCGGGGAACTTCTGGCGTGTGTTGAGGAAAGCATAGGTCTTCAGACCGTATTCGCGCGCCGCGGTTGCCGGGGGGGGGAGCTCGCCGCGCCGTTCGGTCAGGGCCGGAATGGCGTTCGAGCGGGACACGGCATAGAGGTCGCCACCCGAAGCGAAGACGGCATTGTAGCCCAGGAAGACCAGGTCGCGGTACGAACCGTATATGGGGACGGTGCCCAGACGAACCGTCAGCCGTGGCCGGAATACCTGCGCTGCCGGGGCCAGGAAGGGGGCCTGGCGCAGCCCGATCAGGTCGACCAGGCGCACTATGCCGTCGCGCAACCCGGCGGCGTCACGGCCCCGCACGCCGATCCGCTCCGCCGTCACCTCGAGGCTGAAACTCTCGGCAACGAGGGCGTCGCCCCCGCCGGTCTCCGCCAGCTCGATGCAGCGTGCCCCCAGACTGGGCACGCCGCCATCCGTTGTCTCCAGGGGCAGGTCCAGGCCCATCTGCGCCGCCAGGAACTGCTGCAGATGGCCGGCCATACGGGCGGCCAGCGGCGATGCCGGGCCTGCCAGGCACAATCGCCAGTCAGCCGCAATGACGGTCTCGCCAGCTGCCGGTACGGCCGCGGGATCGCGACCGTACCGGGCCAGGTAATCCTGCGATAGCTGGACGTAGGGACTACTGCGATACGCCGCGTCAGTTTCGCGCGCCAACCGCGCGCCCAGCTGCTGCAGGGTCTCACTCATGGCTGCTGCCTCACACAGTGAAGTGCTCGAAGGTGGGCAGGTAGTCCCTGTTCTTGCGCAGCATCTCAGCCGTCATCTGCTTGATTTCGGCCAAGGACAGGACCGCGGCGCTCAGGGGATCATGGGCTACGGCTTGGTACACCAGCCGCGGATCGCCGGTCAGGCAGGCTTCCACGGTCATCATCTCAATCTGTGCGCTCAGGCCGGTGAGCATGGCGCACTGCGGGGGCAGGGAGCCGACCCGAATGGCTTCCAGGCGGTTGCGGGTGGCCAACACCGGCACCTCGACGCAGGCGCCGCAGGGCAGGTTGTCGATCAGCCGGTCATTGGGCACGTTACCGTTGAACTTGTACGGCTCGCCGCCGACCCAGGCGTTGGCGATGGCCGCGGCGTACTCGTGACCCCGCTGCAGCGAAATGGGGTCCTTGCTAGCCAGCCACTCGCGCACCTGCTTCTTCCAGCTCTTGTCGCGCTTCTTGTACTCGTCCAGGATGTAGGCGTACACCCCCGGATTCCACCCGGTGCCCGTCGTGCAGTGCTTCTCGATCAGGTCCTGGCGCTTGCGGAACCACCAGTTGTACTCCGAGTTGTGCCCGGACGACTCGGTCACGTAGTAGTCGAGCGCCAGGAACATCTCGTTGCGTACTTGTTCGTGGTTGTAGATGGCCTTGTCAGTGGCCACGACGCGGCGCAGCTTGGGGTACAGGTCCTGGCCCTGGTGCTCGAACTTGGTGAACCAAGCCATGTGGTTGATGCCGGCGCACACATAGTCGATGTCTTCGGCCCGCAGACCCGCCCACCCGGCCAGCATGGCCGCGGTCCCCTGAACGCTGTGGCACAGCCCCGTGATGGCCACCTTGGTCTGCCGCTGCATGGCGTGGCAGAGCATGGCCATGGGGTTGGTGTAGTTCAGCATGATGGCGTTGGGGCAGAGCTCCTCCATGTCCTTGGCAATGCCCAACATGGTGGGGATAGTGCGCAGAGCGCGGAAAATGCCGCTCGGTCCGCGGGTGTCGCCCACGTTGGTGTCGACGCCGTACTTCTTCGGGATGAGAATGTCGTGCTGCCAGATGTTGGTGCTGCCGCATAAGATGGTGACCATGACCGCGTCGGCCCCCTCAAGCGCCTGGCGCCGGTCTTCGGTCCACGTCAGTTTGGCCGGGTAGTTGCCCTGGGCGATGATCTTCTCGCAGGCGCGCCGGGCGAACTCCAGGCGTTCCTTGTTGATGTCAACCAGGGCGATCTCGGCATCCGCCAGCAACGGGAAGGTCAGCAGGTCGCGCACCAACCCGCGGGTGAAGCCGAAGCTGCCGGCACCGATGAACACTACCTTGGCCATGGGGGGTCCTTTCTGCGGGGAGGGCAGTTGATGCCGCCAGACGCGGGGCCTATACTGTGCCGATCGCGCCCGGCGGGATCCATGGGCGAGCGCTGGCGCAACCTGCATGACGGAGTCTGAGGAGGATAGTATGGATTCACGCGCCGCGGTTGTCAAAGACGTGGAGCGCTGGGTGCTGCACGTGCCGTTCCATCCCCGGTGTGCCGCCGCGATGCAGGTGTACGGGCCCGGCTGGTCGGTGATCGAGCTGTGTCGCGTCACCCTCGCCGATGGGGTCGTCGGCGTTGGCGAGACCGTGCAGGGGTACACCTGGGGGCGGTCCACCGACGAACACTTTGCCCGTGCCCGAGGCCGTAATGTGTTCGACCTGCTGTGGGATGACAGCCTGGGCGCCGGACTGCAGATGGCCCTGTTCGACGCTGCCGGGCGGTGGCTTGGGGTGCCCTGCCATCGCCTGTTGGGGCCGCAGCACCGGTCGGCCTGTCCCGTCTCCTGGTGGGCGCAGAGCATGGCCCCTGCGGCCTGGGCCGACGAAGCCCGCGCCGCGGAGCAGCACGGCTTCACCACCATGAAGGCCAAGGCCCGGCCGTGGTACGATGTTGAGGCGCAGCTGGCCGCCGTGGCCGCCGCCGTGTCGCCCCACTTCCGTCTTGACCTGGACTTCAACGGCATGTTGATGGGTGTCGATCTGGCGGCACCGCTGCTCGGGCGCCTCGAGTCGGCCTACCCGCTGCTGGCGATCGTCGAGTCACCCATTCCGCAGGAAGACGTCGCCGGCAATTCCCTGCTCCGGCGCAAGATCCGCTCGCCCATTGCCATGCACATCGGCAGTCCGCCGGTGATGACCGCGGTCCGCGAGGGGGTCTGCGACGGTTTCGTGCTGGGCGGCGGCGCCCGCCGCGTGCTGGAGGACGGGATCTTCTGTGAACAGGCGAAGATGCCCTGCTGGCTGCAGATGGTCGGCACCGGGCTGACGACGATCTTTGCCGTGCACCTGGGAGCGGTGCTGAAGGAAGCGCGCTGGCCGGCCATCCCCTGCGTCAACATCTACTCGCACCCGCTGGTGCAGGATCTGCGCGTCGAGGGCGGGCATATCGTCGTGCCGCAGGGACCGGGGCTGGGCGTCGAAGTCGACTGGGCCGCAGTGGAGCGGTGCCGGGTGGAGCCGACCTTCGCGGTCCCAGCGGTGCGGCAGATTCACTGCCTGAACTGGCCCGACGGTCGCCGGAGTTGGCACCGCAGCGGCGGGTACCGGGCTGATTTTGTTGCCGGCCGCCTCAGTGGCTTCTTGCCGGGCATGCACCTGGAGGTGCAGCTGGACGACGGTTCGGACGCCTTCGACCGCGACTACCGGGAGCGCTTCCCCGCCGCGCCCTGATTCGCGGCCGCGCCGTCGGCGAAGCAGGCGTGGCGGCGGGGCGGCCGGTGACGGCCGGTCTTGCCTGCCGCGGGCCGCGGCCGGTCCCTGTCACGCTGATCAGGCTACCCAGGAGGGAATATGGATCGACTGGCCATCCACGGCGGTACGCCGTTCCGGCGCACACCCTTCCCGGCCCGAACCCCCTTCGGCGACGAAGAGGTGGAGTGGGTGACGCGAGCCATCCGGTCCCAGAACCTGTTCCGCTGGGGCGGCGAGATGGTCGACCAGTTCGAGGCGGATTTCGCTGCTTTCTACGGGGCCGGCCATGCGGCCTCGGCGACCTCGGGCACGGCAGCGATCCACCTGGCGGTGGGCACCATTGACCCTGAACCGGGCGACGAGATCATTACCGCCCCCATCTCTGACCTGGGATCTGTGTCGCCCATCCTGCAGCAGAACGCCATCCCCATCTTTGCCGACATCGACCCGGCGACCTTCTGCATGGACCCCGAGGACGCCGAGCGCAAGATTACCCCCCGTACGCGTGCCATCATGGTCGTCCATCTGTTCGGCAATGCCTGCGACATGGACGCCTTTGTCGACCTTTCGCAGCGCTATGGCTTGCCCTTGATCGAAGATTGCAGTCAGGCCCACGCAACGCAGTACAAGGGCCGTTGGCTCGGGACCATGGGTGATTTCGGCTGCTTCAGCCTGCAACAGTCCAAGCACATGACAACTGGCGACGGCGGCATGACCATCACCCGCCGCGACGACTACTGGGAACGTCTGCGTTTCTTTGTCGACAAAGGGTTCCGGCGCCAGGGCTGGGGGCCGCGCGCCTACCTGTTCCTGGCGCCCAACTACCGCATGACCGAGCTGCAGGGCGCTGTCGGCCTGGCGCAGTTGCCCAAGGTTCGTGGCGTGGCAGCGCGGCGCACGGCTCTGGGTACGCGCCTGACCGAGTTGCTGCGGGGAATCGAAGGCATCGAGACGGCGGCGGTTACCCCGGGGTCAGAGCACACCTATTGGGCCTATCCGCTGCGCACCGGCGTGCTGGACGGCGTTGCCTTCGGTGAAGCGCTGCGCGCCGAGGGAGTCCCCAACATGCCCGGGTACATTGGCAAACCGATCTACCTGTGCACTGAAGCCCTGACGGCCAAGCGCACCTACGGGCAGTCTGGTTTCCCCTTCGACAGCCCGTACACCGCGCGCCGCATCGAGTACACTGAGGGCATGTGCCCGCGCACCGATGTCGGTCTGCGCCACATGCTCACCCTGGGCCTCCACGAAGGTTTCAGCGAAGAAGACCTGGCCGATATCGCCGGGGCCGTGGCCAAGGTGGCCCGGCTGCTGCCGCGCGCATGAGCCCCGGGGCGCGCAGGGACCGCCGGGGCGCGCCATCGAGCCCACGGCCGGCACCACCCGCGGGCGACGGGTCGGCCGCCTCGGCGTCGACCACCTTGGTCATCGCCGAGAAGCCCAGCGTGGCCCGCGATCTGGCCCGGGTGCTGGGCGTCCACGAACGCGGCGAGGGCTGTCTGCGCGGCCGCGGTTACGTGATCACCTGGGCGCTGGGCCATCTGGTCCATTTCGCCGAGCCCGACGCGTACAAGGGTGGATGGGACGGGCGTTGGTCCCTGTCCCAGTTGCCCATGGTGCCTGAGCAGTGGCGCCTGCACACGGAGCGGTCCACGGCAGCGCAGTTGCGCGTCGTCGAGGGGTTGCTCAACGCGCCCGACACGACGGCCATCGTGGTGGCGACCGACGCCGGTCGCGAGGGCGAACTCATCTTCCGGCTGATCTACGAGCATGCTCGCTGTCGCCGGCCATTTCGCCGCCTGTGGATCTCCAGCCTGACCGATCAGGCCATTGCCGAAGGCTTTGCCCGTCTGCAGCCGGGCGAGGCCTTCGATGACCTGGCCGCCGCGGCGCGGGCCCGGGCCCAGGCCGACTGGCTGGTCGGCATGAACCTGACCCGAGCCTACACCGTGCGGCAGGGCGTCCTGTGCACCATCGGCCGCGTACAGACGCCGACGCTGGCCATGCTGGTGGCTCGTGAAGCCGAGATCGCCGCCTTCCGGGTCGCCACATACTACGAGCTCCTGGCCCGCTTCGCCGCCGGTTTTGCGGCGCGCTACCGCCGCGACGGCCAGACGCGCCTTGACGACCGCCAGGCCGCCGAGGCGCTGTTGCAGCGCCTGGCGCCGGTCAAGCAGGCGCTCGTGGAATCGGTGGAGCAGTCAGTGCGGCGCCAGCATCCGCCGCCGTTCTACTCCCTGGTGGACCTGCAGCGCGACGCCAACCGGCGCCTCGGCATGACGGCGGCGCAGGCGTTGCAGCAGGCCCAGGCGCTGTACGAGAGCGCCAAGCTGATCACCTATCCCCGGACTGAAAGCCGGCACCTGCCCGAGGACATGGAGGCCGAACTACCCGGCATCCTGGCCCGATTGGCCCACCCGCACGCGGCCGCGGCCCGGCAGCGGTTGGCTACCGGCCACCGACTGGGCCGGTCCCATGTGGATCGCACCCGGCTCACGGACCACCACGCCATCGTGCCCACGGGGGCGGCTGTGCCGGCGACGCTACCCTTGCCTCAACGACGGCTTTACGAGCTGGTGGAATCGCGCTTCGTCGCCGCCTTTTTGCCCGACGAGGTAACCGAGCAGACCCAGGTCGTCGTGCGCCTGGGCGGGGAGGAGTTCTTCGCCAAGGGCGAGCGCGTCCTCGAGGCGGGGTGGACGGTGGCGGCGCCGCGGCGCGCGGAGCGCCCAACGCGTCGCGACCCCCGGGCGGCCGAGGCCACCGACGACGAGCCTGAGGACGACAGTCAGACGTTGCCCTCGCTGGCGGTGGGGCAGGTGCTGCAGGTAGACGGCCTGGAGCTGGTGGAGAAACAGACCCAGCCGCCGCGGCGGTACACCGATGCCACCCTGTTGGCGGCCATGAAGAACGCCGGTCGTCAGGTAGACGATGAAGGGCTGGCCGAGGCCATGCGTCAGAGCGGCCTGGGCACGCCGGCGACGCGTGCGGAGATCATCGAGCGCCTGATCCGCTCGGAACTGGTGGAGCGCCAACGCAAAGCCCTGGTGCCAACGGCCAAAGGCCAGGCGCTGGTGGGCGTGGTGGCCGACCCGCTGCGCCGGCCCGAGTTGACCGCTCAGTGGGAACAGCGCCTGAGAGACGTGGAGGAAGGGCGCCTGGCGGCATCGGCGTTCTATGCTTCCATAGTGCAGTTTGTTCGCGAGTTAGTCCCCCAGGCGGCGGCCAGCGCGGTAATGGCGCCCGCGGCACGGGCCGCGGCGCAGTCCGGTGGGCGCCGGCGCGATGGCAAGACGCGGTCAGGGGCGCGCGGTCGCCCGACGCCGCGAGCCGCAGTGCCGCCAACCGGCGACGGCGACACCTCGGCCGCGCCCGGATCCGGCGCCGCCCGCCGCCGCTCAAGGTCGGCAGTGGCCGGGGCCAGAGCCAGGGGTCCGGGGCCAGCCGCCGAGGACGACAGGGGCGTCGCCGCCGAAGCGCCCGAAGGCGTTACTCCGGCTCGGGGGGGACCCCGCCGCCGTCGCGCCGCCCAACCGGCCCGGTCGGCGACGGCCGGCGGACCAGCGGCGGGGCTGCGCGCCGGGCCCCCGACGGACCGATCTGGGCCTGGTTCGGCCGCGGTTGGGTCCGACCCCCCGGCGGCCCACGGCCCGCTCGGCTTGACGTGCCCCCGGTGCCGCCAGGGACGGATTCTGGAGGGGCGGCGAGGCTTTGGCTGCAGCCGGTACCGCGAGGGATGCCTGTTCGTCGTCTGGAAAGAGAAGGCGGGCCGGCAACTGTCCCCGGATCAAGTCCGTGACCTGATCGTCACCGGTAGCACGCGTCTGCTGACCGGGTTCGTCGACGAGTGGGGGCAGACGTTTGCCGCCCGGGTGGTTCTGGGACCGGGCGCGGTCGTCGGACTGGAGCGGCCACCGTCCGCTGGCCCTGGCCCTGCCGGGCCAGGCAGCCCGGCCGGGTCGAACGGACCGGATCACCCCTAGTCGGCGCCGCGGCAGCCAGGCGCTGGCCGCGGCCAGGACCT
This sequence comes from uncultured Gemmatimonadota bacterium, assembly GCA_903893785.1. Lineage (GTDB taxonomy): Bacteria > Latescibacterota > UBA2968 > UBA8231 > UBA8231 > CAITNQ01. Next base: position 20,482 of record CAITNQ010000196.1, on the reverse strand, counting down.
TGGAAACCAAGCGCCGCGCCTGATGGTGCAGGCAGCGGCAGGGAGGCGCAGATGGCGGCGAACGGCAGCATGGTCATTCCAGGTCGGGCGTGGAGCGTCGAAGCCGCCATGGGCCATTGTGTCATCTGGCCCGGTGCAGCGGTTCCCGCGCTGCCGGCTGACCGCTACGACGGCCGCGCCTACGCGCGCGAACTGGTGGAGTTGCTGGCCTGGGGTGTTGAGCGAGGTATCAATGGCATCGATATCCTGCACGGCGAACGCGGCGGCTATGCCGACCCCGGGGGCCTCCTGCTGGAGGACGAGGCCTGCCGGCTCGGGCTGCCCTTTGCCGTTGGTGGGCACGTGGGCCACTGTTTCCCGGCCTGGATTCCTGCCGCCGTCACCGCCTCGCGGCCGGAACTCTGCCGCGTCGATGCCGATGGTGTGCGCCGACCCACCGGCAACCTGTGCACCGCGGATCCGGAAGCCCTTGGCCGGGCCCTGGGCATGCTGTCCATGCTGCACGATCGCCATCCGGCGGCGCGGCTGCTGCAGGTGTTCCCCGACGATGTTGTGGGTGGGTCGTGGTGCCACTGTGCCCGCTGCCGTGACCGGTCACCGGTGGCGCAGTATGCCACCCTGGTGGCCGCTGTGGCCGGCGTTGTCGAGGCTCGCCGTCCCGGCACCCAGGTAGGGTTCCTGCTGTACCACGACACGCTCAGTGGCCTGCCCGAGCCCGCGGCGGTCGGCGTGTCGGGCTTCCTGCCGCCCAATGTGTATGCGCTCTTCGCCCCGCGCGAGCGCTGCTATGCGCACGCCATCGACGATCCTGCGTGCCCCCGCAACCAGGCCTACTGGCAGCACCTGGTCCGCGCCGCGTCCCTGTTCCCGGGGCGCGTCGACGTCTTCGAATACTATGGCGACACCATCCTCTGGCACTACTTCAACGTGGCGATCCCTGCTGTCATCGCCGCCGACCTGCAGGCGTACCATCGTCTGGGCGTGCGCGAGGTCCAGGCGCTGGCCTTCGGCTCCTACTCCGTGTGGGCCCACGGCGCCAACCTGGCGGCCTTTGCCGGATTGAGCGCGGGGCAGGCCGCCGATCCTGACACGGCCGTGGCACGCTATGCCAGTGAGCGCTATGGCCACCGTGCTGCCGACTGCATGGTTACCTACTACCAGGCCCTGGCAGCGGCTCAGTGCGGTTACCTGTCCATGTGCGACTATCCGGAGGAGTGGACCTGCGACCTGCGGGGCGTGGGGCCTGCCTCGCCTCATTACAGCGCCCATCGAGAGCGCGTTGCCACTGCCCGCGCGGCCTTCGCTGGGTTGCCGGATCTGCTAGCCGCGGCCGCCCGTCACGGTGGGGGCAGCCGTGAAGCCGCGTGCCTGCACGCCGAGCAGGTGTCGCTGGAGAACGCACGGACGGAACTTGATCTGCTCGATCTGCGGCTGGCGATCGGCGAACGCGCGACGGCCGGCGGAGCGGGGGCGTGGACCGAGGCAGAGACGGCGGCTACCGTGGCAGCGCGCCAGGGGCAGTGGGACCTGGCGCAGGCCGTGCCCGCGGAGATCCGCGGCCAGGCCTTTGGGGCGCTGGCCCCCTGAACCGGAGTCATGTCCCTGGGCGCGGGCCTGCTGCATGGAAGCCAGGCCTTTGCGGCGCCAGCCCCTTGAACCGGAGCGAAGCCTCTGGGGCGCTGGCCCCTTGAAGCGGAGCTATGTCTGTGGGGCGCTGGCCTGCTGCACGGGAGCCAGGCCTTTGGGGCGCCGGCCCCTTGAACCGGAGCGAAGCCTCTGGGGCGCTGGCCTGCTGCACGGAAGTCAAGCCTTTGGGGCGCCGGCCCCTTGAGCCGGAGCCAGGCCTTTGGGGCGCTGGCCCCCTGAAGCGGAGCCAGCGCCACCCAGGGCTCAGCGGACCAGCAGCATCTTGCGCGTTTCCTGGAAACCGGCGGTCAGGAAACGGTAGAAATACGTGCCCGAAGCCTTCTGCGACGCATTCCAGGGCACCATATGGGCCCCGGCCGCGTGCCAACCGTCCACCAACACGTCGATGAGCTGCCCCTGGGCATTGAAGACCTCGATGCGGGCGTTGCCCGGTTCCGGCAGGCGGAACTCGATCATGGTGGAGGCATTGAACGGATTGGGGTAGTTCTGGCCGAGAACGTAACTGCTCGGGCGGCCGCTTTGGTCCTCGGCCACCGCGGTCGGCGGACCGTAGTCGAACTCCTGGTCCAGCATATGCCACTTGGTCTCGGTACCGCCGTTGTAGTCCTTCTGCATGTAGTAGGTCACCAACGGCGTGCGCGTGAAGCTCTCCAGCTGGCGGCGCACCGGTTGGCCATTCTCCCAGGCGTACAGCTGGATCTCGCGTGGGTTGATCACATTGGTCAGGCCGCGATCGCGGGCCGAGTGGAACAGGCCGAAATTGCCCGGTTCGTGGCCGGCCAACCAGTGGCCGATGATATCGACTTTCACCGGATTGCGGCCGAAAACCACGACATTCGACATGAAATCCTGCGACTTGCCGTCGTGGGGTCCATCCATCCAGTTGCCGTCGCGGCCGTAGATCCCTTCAATGATGCACAGACCGTGACTCGAGGCCGACAGGTTGTCCAGGGTTTTCTGCGACCACCCCTCCATGCCCCAGCCGCTGCTCCAGTCGGTACCCGGACGGTCCCAGCGCGGCACGCCCGCGGCCAGGTGCTGCGCGTGCAGGGTGGTCACGTTCTGGCTGAAGGTCGGGTTCAGCAGGGCGACAAAGGCCTTGGCCTTGCCGCGGTTGAGCTGGCTCAGGCTCTCGCAGTAATGCAACCACGGGTTGACGTTGGTGCCCTGCCAGTTCTTGCAGCAGAGCGTGATCCCCATACCGTGGGCCTTGAATTTGGAGATATTGACATTCCAGGCGTCGGGGGCATTGATCGGCGCGACATAGCCGATGCGGGTGAAGATGACGCCGTTGGGGACGTCGCGGTAAATCACCTCCGTGCCTTCCTTCAGGTTCAGCAGGGCCACGTCCTTCATCATGCGGCCGCTGTCGAAGTCCAGCAGGTGGGCACCGGTGCGATCCGCCATCGGCTGGTACCACTCGATCGCCTCATTGGCCGGGCAGTAGGCGTCGCCCAGGTGGTTGCCTTCGCGCAGGTAAAACTGGTTCCCCGCCAGGCCGGTGGTCTCCTTCATGCCCTCGATCACGCCCTCGACGAAGTCACCGTCCGTGACCACGCCCATGCGGTCGACCGACATGGCCCCGCCCAGACAGGTCAGGTTGGGTTTGATGGCGATCTTGTGGGTGGTCGGAATGCCGCTGGTGTCGCTGGTGACGAACAGCTCGCGCGCCAGCTGCCGGCCCGTGGCCACCTTCTCGGCGGTAGCGGTCTTGTCCGAGACATTGGTAATCTTGATGAACACCGCCTCCGGGTGCGCCGCCACAAACGGGTGCAGATCGAAGTACGCCGCCGACTGGGACGGGCTAGCGAAGATCATCTCTGGCTTGAGCAGCGAAGCCCCGCCCACGACACCGGCGGCCTTGAGAAACCCCCTTCTCTTCATGCGCTACTTCCTTTCTCAACTGCGGGCCGATGCGGGCGCCACGCGCCTTCAGCCGACGCACGGGTCCTGGTCGCAGCGCGGGCGCGCCGCCACGGGCGTTATGCAGTAGACACTAATGTGACCGGTGAACCGGCGCAATCGCAGCCCGTTGGCCGACCCTTTGCCCGAGGTGGGCGACCGCCGTATTTTGGGCCCGGCACAGGGGCACGGGCGATCCGGCGCGCGCCGGCAGCGCGGCCGCTCTGCCCGGCGATTGACCCGTGTCCAGGGAGTCGAGGATGACCCCGCGCGAACTGTTCCTTGCTGCGGTGCAGGGGAGGCCCACCCCGCGACCGGCCGCGGGCAGCGCCACGTCGATCGTTACCCGCGATCTGATGGCTGAAGTCGGTTGGTCTTTCCCTCAGGCGCACCTGGATCCCGAAGCCATGGCTGGCCTGGCCCAAGCCGGCGCCGAGGTGCTGGGTTTTGACAACGTCATGCCCCTGTTCAGCGTCTGGCACGAGTCAGCTGCCCTCGGCTGCCCGGTTGAGTGGGGCAGCAGTGAGCGCATGCCGGACTGCGGGCAGCCGCCCTGGACCCTGGGACAGGAAATGCGCCTCCCGGCCGACCTGCTGCTGCACCCGGCCTGCCAGGTGCCGCTGCAGGCCCTGTCCCGGCTCCGCCGTCGCTGCGGCGACGATGCGGCGGTGGTCGGCAAAGTTTTCGGGCCGTGGACCCTGGGGTATCACCTCTATGGCGTCGAGGAGTTCCTGGTTGGCACCCTGCTGGAACCGGATGCGGTGCGGCGGTCACTGGCCTGCCTGAAAGAAGTCACGGTACGTTTCGGTCTGGCGCAGATCGATGCCGGCGCCGAGGTCCTGTGTCTGGCTGACCACGCCACCCGCGACCTCTGCTCGCCGCTGGCGTACCGCGATTTCCTGCAGGAGATCCACCAGGAACTGGTGGAGCGCCTGCCTGTCCCTTTGGTGCTGCATATCTGTGGCGACACGGCCGACCGTATCCCGTACATCCGTCAGACGGGCGTCGCCTGCTTCCACTACGACGCCAAGGTACCCGTGGCCCAGGCCCGGGCCCTGGCCGGCGAGGAGTTGGCGCTCATGGGGGGGACCGCCAACATCGCCGTGCTCCGGGACGGCGACGAAGCCGCGATCCGGGGCGATGTGGCGGCCAAACGCCAAGCCGGCATCCAGATCATTGGCCCGGAATGCGCTGTTCCCCTCGACGCCCCGTGGCTTCACCTGCGGGCCCTGACCACGGCGGTCAAAGCCGGGTCCTGAAACCCGGCCGCCCGACCCCGCGCCCCACCGCTGGCGCGCGGGCGCTATCGCCCTGTAGTGGAGGAATCCTGCCATGGAGATCGCCCAGCACCAGATGGCCGAGTTGTGTTTCACTGCCGCCAGCGAGGTGGCCGACCCTTTCAACGAGCTGGAGGTCGACGCCGTCTTTGCCGCGCCCGACGGCAGCACCCGGCGCGTCCCTGGTTTCTGGTGCGGCGGCCGCGAATGGCGTGTCCGCTACACATCCGGGATCGTCGGCCGGCACACCTGCGTGCTCCACTGTCGACCGGCGGCGGACGTCGGCTTGCAGGGCGTCACGGGCCAGGTGACGGTCGTTCCCTATGACGGGGACAACCCTTTGTACCGCCACGGGCCGGTACGCGTTGCGGCCGATCGCCGGCATTTCGCCCATGAAGACGGCACACCCTTTTTCTGGTTGGGCGACACCTGGTGGATGGGCCTGAGCCGTCGCCTGGATTGGCCCACTGGCTTTGCGCAGCTGGCCAGCGACCGCCGGGCCAAAGGCTTCACTGTAATCCAGATTGTCGCCGGGCTCTACCCGGACATGCCGGCCTTTGATGAGCGCGGGGCCAACGAGGCGGGTTTTCCCTGGGAACCGGGCTACGGGCGCCTGCGACCGGAATACTACGCCATGGCCGACCGCCGGCTGCAATACCTGGTCGACGAGGGTTTCGTGCCGTGCCTGGTGGGAGCCTGGGGGTATTTCGCCCAGTGGATGGGCGTGGAACGGCTCAAGCAGCACTGGCGCTACCTGGTAGCGCGGTACGGGGCCCTGCCGGTCGTGTGGTGCATCGCTGGCGAAGCCAACCTGCCCTACTACCTTGCCCCGGGTTTCCCGTTCGACGACCGCGAACAGGTAACGCAGTGGACTGAAGTGGCCCGCTATGTCCACCAGCTCGACCCCTACAGCCGTCCGCTGTCCATGCACCCGACGGGTCTGGGGCGGCTCACTTCACGCGGCGCCATCGACGACGAGTCACTGCTGGCCTTTGACATGCTGCAGACAGGCCACGGGTTGCGCGATGTCCTGCCGGCCACGGTGCAGACGCTGCGCGACTCCATCGCGGCCGAGCCGACGATGCCCGTGTTGAACAGTGAGGTCAGCTACGAGGGGTTGATGGGAACCATCCCGGCCGAGATCCAGCGCCTGACTTTCTGGACATCGCTGTTGTCCGGCGCCGCCGGCCACACGTACGGCGCCAACGGGATTTGGCAGGTCAACCGCCCCGGGCGGCCCTACGGCGCCTCGCCCCACGGCGGCAACTACGGCACCACGCCCTGGCAGGAGGCCATGGCCCTGCCGGGCTCGCGCCAACTGGCCTGGGCCCGGCGCCTGTTGTGCGCGTACCCCTGGTGGCGCTTCGAGCCCCGTCCGGAATGGGCCTCTTACGAGGCGGCCCCGACCGATGTGCCGGTCTATGAGGTGCCTTACGCTGCTGGCATCCCCGGCGAGGTACGGTTTGTCTACGCACCCCAGAGCCGGGGGGTGGTCGTCGCGGGTCTTGAACCCGGCGTGGTCTACCAGGCGCTGGCCTATGACCCGGCCACCGGCCAGCAGTCGATGGTCGGCGAGGCGGTGGCCGACTCCGGGTGCCGTTGGCGGTGCGCGCCGCCGACGGGTATCGCAGCCGACTGGCTGCTCGTCCTGTCGGTGACTCCGGCGGCTGCGGTCGAGCCCGTCTGACCGGCGGCGAGCCGTTCAGGGCCTTTGGTGCGGGTACAGGGAGGGGCTGCGTGTCATCTGCATCCACCATAGCACTGCGCAACGAGTACCTGGTGTGGGAGCTGTCCGCTGCCAACGGCATCTGGCGGACCACCGGGTTCCTCAACCTGCAGTCCGGTCAGCGGTGTGTTGTCGAGGCCAGCGATGAGCTGGGCGCGGTGCTGTCAGCGGCGCCGACCGCCCTGTGTGAACCCCTCCTGCGGCTCGAACGACTGCGCTGCACCGGTCTGGACATGCCGTCTGCTACTCGCCTCACCCTCGAGTTCGCCGACGCGCCTGCCGGCCTGGCTGTGTGGGTGCACTACGAGTTGGACGGCCCCACCCGGCGCAAGTGGGCGGTGGCCCAGAACCGGGGCCCGGGCGACGTGTTGCTGCTGGACTGGGAACTGGACGACCTGCAGCTGGACCGGCCGGTGGGCGGTGGCGGCCTGGGCCAACCCCTGTGGTTGGGCGACGATGCCTTTGCCGCCATGGAGCACCCCTCGGGCCAGAATCGGGTGGAGGCCGGACGCGTGCGCCTTGGGCACTGCCCGGGCGCCCGCCTCGAGGTCGGTGCCCGCCTGGTCAGCCAGGTCGCGCTGATCAGCCTGAGTGGTGTTGGCCAGGCACAAAGCCACTTCCTCGACTACGTGCAGCAGCGATGCCGGCGGCCGGCCCGATTCGTGTCCCTGTACACCCCCTTTGGCATCAATAACCAATGGGGAGCATGCCCCACACTGGACGACGAGGAAACCCTCCATACGCTGGCGCTTTTGGGTCGCCTCCAACGCCGCGGGCTGCGCTTCGACTACTTCACGTTGGACACGGGATGGGTTGATCCGGCGTCAGACCTGACCCGCTTCCGCCCCAACTGCTACCCGGACGGCCCGTCCCGGATGATCGCCGCCGTGCAGGACCTGGGCATGGGGCTGGGGCTCTGGTTCGGCACCTCGTGGGGGACACAGTCGTGCTGGGACAACCCGGCAGCCTACGCCGACGGCTGTCCGCCCGGCCTGCCGTACCGGCAGGGATACCCCGACACCCTGGGCGGGATCACCTTCTGCCTGGGGTGGGAGCCCTATTACCAGCTACTCGAACGGGCGGTTCTGCACCACATGGCACAGCACGGGGTCTCCTTCCTCAAGTTCGACGGCGGCATGTACGCCTGCGACGACGTGTCGCACGGCCACCTGCCCGGTCGCTATGCCACCGAAGCCATGCACCAGCGGCTCATCGACCTGGCGGCCAGGGCACGGGAGCTGAACCCCGATGTCTTCATCATGTGGTACTGGGGTCTGCGGTCTCCCTTCTGGGCCCTGCACGGCAGCACCATCTTCGAGTCCGGGTTGCACATGGAGGGCTCGGGGACCAGCGCGGTGCCGACGCTGTACTACCGCGACTCGGTGACCCTGGCCCAAGATCAGAACGCGCAATACGCCAGCAGCATTCCGCCCGTGGTCAAGGACAGCCTCGGTGTGTGGCTGGCGGATACGCGGTGGGGCAACTTCATGGGGCGGGAGCGCTGGCGCGAAACCCTGGTCATGGACCTGGGCCGCGGCAACATGCTCTTCCCGAACCTGTGGGGCAACCTGCACCATCTGGACGACGACGACGTGCGGTGGCTGGCCGGTTTGACGCGGTTAGCGCGCCGCCATGAGGCGCTGTTCGCCCACCGGCGTCGGGTCGGCGGCGACCCCTGGCGCAACGAACCCTATGGCTACGCCTACGGCCGTGGCGCCAGCGCCCTGGTATTCCTCAACAACGCCCACTTCGCCGCGCGGCGCGTCGAACTGGAGCTGGGCCCGGCCCTGGGACTGACAGCGCGCCCGGGCACCGAGTTGCACCTGCGGACGCACTTCCCCGAGACGGCCGCCGTCCTCCCCGCCGGCGACCGGTGGCAGTGCGGCGACCGGGTCGAGTTGTGGCTGCGCCCCTTCGAGGTGACGCTGTTGGAGGTGAGCCGCCGGGCGGGCGTGTGGTCCCACCGGGCCATCCGGCAGGTCACTGCATCCCATGCCGAAGCTGCCGGCCACCGACTCGACCTGGAGCCCGGGCCGGTGGGGCCGCGGCTGGAGGTCCGTTTTGCCGAAGCCGCCCGTTTCATTGCTCGTGGCGATCAGCCCCGGGCCTTGGGCTGGGGCGCCGACCTGCCCGCGACGTTGCCGCCGCGACCGTTGCTGGGCCTGGTCGTCCGACTCCGGCGCGGCGACGAGGAGTGGCGTTACTCGCCGACGGTGGTGGAGATCGTTCAAGCCGTGGCCCGGTGTGGTGATACCGGCCTGCAGCTGGTGCCCGTCCCGGACGGACGCCAGCATGGCAACACGCAGAATGCCGGCTGCTCCTGGCTGGTCTACAAGGTGCGGCTCGGGCAGCACCTGGCCGGCCAGCGGTTGGACTTGGCAGTGCATGCCTGGTTGCCCGCCCAAGTGCAGGTTCATCTCGAGGCCTGGGTGGTCGACCGGTGGTGGCACGAAGAGGCCCGGCCCATGCCCGACGGTTACTACACGTACGCGCCTTCCTGAACCGGCATTCAAACGCAGGGTCACCCAGGTCCCAGGAGCGAGCATGAACGACCGGGAGCGATTTGAACGCGTGATGCGTTTCGCCAGCGTCGATCGGGTGCCCAACTACGAGTTGGGTATGTGGGGGCAGACCGTCGAGCGCTGGACCGCAGAGGGCATGCCCCGCGACGCGGTCTACCTGAACTGGTTCGAGGGAGAACCCCATTACCGCCTCGACCGACGCGCCTTTGCCGGCCTGAACACGGGGATGATTCCCGGCTTCACGCCGGAAGTGCTGGCTGAGGACGAACGCTACATCACCGCGCGCCACGCCAACGGCATTGTCACCAAGGCGTTGAAAGAGGGCACGGTCCTGGGCACGCGGCCGTCCATGGACCAGTACCTGACGCACCCGGTAACCGATCGCGCCAGCTTCGCCGACATGCGGCGCCGTTACGACCCGTCGGCAGCCGTGCGTTACCCGCTGTGGTGGGACGAAATGGTGCGCTGCTGGCATGGCCGCGATTACCCGCTGTGTCTGCTACACAACGGTACGGTGGGGCTCTACTCGCAGCTGCGCAGCTGGGTCGGCACCGAGGAGATCTCATACCTGTTCTTTGACGATCCTGCCCTGGTCGAGGAGATGGTGGAGTTCATCGTCGACTTTACGCTCAGACTCACCGCTCGTGCCCGCCGCGACCTGCAGTTCGACTACTTCAACTTCTTCGAAGACTTCGCCGGCAAAGGAGGCCCCCTGATCTCGCCGGCCATCTTCCGCCGTTTCCTGCTTCCGGGCTACCGCCGTCTGATCGATGCTTTCCGCGCCAGCGGCATCGACTGCATCTGGCTGGACTCGGACGGCGATACACGCACGCTCATCCCGCTGTTGATCGAAGCCGGGGTGACCTGCCACTGGCCGCTCGAGCAGGCGTCGGACATGGACCCGCTGGCGCTGCGCCAGGAGTATGGTCAAGCCCTGGCCTTTGCCGGTGGCATCGACAAACGCGCCCTGACTCGGGGGCGCGCCCAGATCGAGGCCGAGTTGTACCGGGTTATCCCGCCCATGCTGGCCTCGGGCGGCTTCCTGCCGCATGTGGATCACACCTTCCCGCCCGACATCCCGTACGACAACTTCCTTTTCTACCTGGAATTGAAGGAGAAGCTGCTATGAAGGCGGGAGCCTTGCGTCGGTTCCGTTCCCGCCTGGCGGCGGACGAGGCCGTCCTCGGCCTTTGGGTTACTCTGGAAGCAGCGAGCATCACCGAAATGGCCGTCGCCCTGGGCCTCGACTGGGTGGTGGTGGATGCCGAGCACGGCCATCTGGACTGGCACGACATCCTCGAGCATGTCCGGGCCACGGTGCGCAGCGACACGGTAATTCTGGTGCGCGTCGCCGAGTTGAACGGCGCCCTGATCAAGCGCGCCCTGGATATCGGCGCTGACGGCGTCGTCGTTCCCTGGGTGGAGACCGCGGAGCAGGTGCGCCAGGCGGTTGCCTGGGCGCACTACCCGCCGACGGGTCGCCGCGGGGTCGGCGGCGAACGCGCTACCTGCTGGGGCCAGTGCCTGCGCGAGCACGTCGGCGAGGCAGAGGAGAACGTCCTGGTCGTACCGATCATCGAATCGGTGCAGGCAGCGGGCAACCTGGCGAGCATGCTGGCTGTGCCTGGAACCGATGTGTTCTTCTTCGGGCCGTCCGACTACTCCTCCACCGCCGGCTTCCCGGGCCATTGGGAGGGACCTGGGGTGGCGGCCCAGATTCTGGCCGCCAAAGACGCGGTCCGCGCCGTCGGCAAGCACGCGGGCATCATTGCCACGGGCAATGACAACCTGACGGAACGGCAGCGCCAGGGTTTCCGCATGCTGTGCCTGGGACTGGACGGGGGCCTCCTGATTCGCAGCGTACGCCAGTCGCTGGCCACTGTCGGACGCGATCGGCGCCTTACGCCCTCTTTCGTTCCCGAGAACCAACCGGCCCCCCCGGGCGTGACACCGGCCACCCGACCGCCCGAGAACCTGCGTCCGGATCGCGCCGAGGTGATGAATCTACCCGGCCACGGGCCGCGCCTGGAAGTGGCCCCGGGCGTGGTGTTCGAGGGGCGGGTCGGCAGCCACAATGGCGCCCGCAACCTGACCACCGGCATCACCCGCTTCGGGCCAGGAGCAAGCCTGCCCTATCACACCCATTCGGTCAGCGAGTCCCTGACCCTGCTGTCCGGCCAGGCGTGGGTGGAAGTGGAGGGGCGACTGTACCAACTCGAGGCGCTCGACAACATCACCATCCCGGGTGGCCTGGCGCACAGCGCCACGAACCGCTCGACGCAGCAGGCAGCGGTGTTCCACTTGGCCACGCCGACCGACCAACCGGTCCGCACCCCGGTAACCCGCTTCTACTCGCGCCGGGCGCCCGCCCAGGATCCCGATGGCAGCCAAGGCGGCGAGCGCCTGACGCGCACGCGCACGGCGCGTCGCTACGAACCAGGCCCCAACGCCAGTTTCGTCGACTTCTTCAACCGCGATCTGATGCCCGGTGCGGAAATGAGTGGCGGCTACGGTCGCTTCGGCCATGGGGGGCGTCTGCCGGCCCACGTGCACGACTTCGACGAATCGATCTGCATCGTCGAGGGCAGCGCCACGTGCATCGTCGAAGGTCGCCGCTACACCCTGGCAGACACGGCGGCGGCGCTCCAGCCTCGCGGCCGCGTGCACTATTTCATCAACGATACACGCGAACCCATGGCCATGCTGTGGGTGTACGCCGGCCCGATGCCGCAGCGGCTGGTCGTGGCCGAAGACAACGCCACCGAGGCCGGCAACCCTTGGCGCTGAGCGAAAGGAGGCAGGCGTGAGCGCGCGACGACTGGCAGGACAGGTAGCCTGGATCAGCGGTGGCGCCTCAGGAATGGGCGAGGCCGTGGCCGAACTCTTCGCCGCCGAGGGGGCTTGCGTCGGCATCGCCGACGTGCAGCGCGAGCGGGGCGAGAACCTGGCCGCACGGCTGGTCGCCCGAGGCGCCGAGGCCCTCTTCGTGCCGGCCGATGTGGCCCGCGATGCCGAAGTGGCCATGGCCATCGGTGCGACGGTAACGCGCTTCGGTGCTCTGCACACGGTGGTGAACTGCGCCGGCATAGTGCACGTGGCGCCGCTCGACACCTATGCCGAGGCGGACTGGGATCACTTGATGGGAGTGAACCTGAAGTCGATCTACCTGGCGATGCGACATGCGCTGCCGCACCTGCGCCGCCATCGGCGCAGCTATGTAGTCAACATCGGTTCGGTCGCCAGCTTCGTCGGACAGCGGGCGACCCCTGCGTACACGGCTTCGAAGCACGCCGTGCTGGGCCTGACGCGCTCCATCGCGCTGGATCATGCCGCCGACGGCCTGCGCTGCAACTGCGTCTGCCCCGGAATCACCGACACACCCATGCTGCGCTACCACCTGAGCAGCAGCCCCGACCCGGAGGCAACGCTGGCCGCGCGCCTGCGACGAGTGCCCACCGGCGTGGCCCTGGTGCCCGCCGACGTGGCACGGGCGGTGCTGTACCTGAGCTGCGAGGACTCGGCCGGCATCACCGGCACCTCACTGGTGGTCGACGGCGGCTACATCACGGCGGCCGAGTGGGAGACCACCGGCCCGACCCGGTTCGCGGAGGTACCATGAAGACCAGGCTGGCTTGCGCCGACTTCACCTTCCCGCTGCTACCGCACGACCAGGCTCTCCAACTGGTGGCCATGCTTGGCTTCACCGGCATCGACATCGGCCTGTTCGAGGGGCGATCCCACCTGTGGCCGTCGCGTGAGCTGGCCCAACCCCGGCGCGCGGGTACCAGGCTCAGGAAGCGCCTGGCCGCGGCCGGGCTGCAGCCGGCCGATGTGTTTCTGCAGCTGGACGGCGACTTCCGTCCCTGGGCCGTCAACCATCCGGACGCCGCCCGGCGCCAAACCGCGCGCGAGAGTTTCGCTCGGCTGCTGGACTACGCCAGCGCCTGCGGTTGCGGGCATGTGACGTTGCTGCCGGGCGTGCATGTGACCGGCGAGTCCCTGTCCGCCTCCACGGCCCGGGCCGTCGACGAACTGGCGTGGCGCGTCGCGCAGGCCCAAGCCGCCGGACTGGTTCTGGGGGTGGAAGCCCACGTTGGTTCGTTGGTCCCCACGCCCGAAGCCGCCGCGCGTCTGGTAGCGAGCGTGCCCGGCTTGACCCTGACCCTGGATTACACGCACTTCACCCGTCGGGGCATGAGTGACGCGCGCGTCGAACCGCTGATCGCTCTGGCGAGCCATTTCCACGTCCGCGGGGCCCGCCGGGGACGGCTGCAGGAGCGGTATTGCCGCAACACCATCGACTACGAACGCGTGTATACGGTCATGGGCGAAGTGCGCTACCGCGGCTGGGTGGGCATCGAGTACGTCTGGATCGACTGGGAACACTGCAACGAATGCGACAACGTGTCCGAAACCGTTCTGTTCCGCGATCTGTTCCGTCGCCTGTCAACCGCGACGCAGTCGCGCTAACAGGCGGGGGGCGAGGGCCCAATGCGGCGGGCCGATGACGCCCGCCGCGCCATGACACCACCGGGGAGGTGAGGTGAACAGCAGGGAACGCGTCCAGGCAGCCATTGCCCGCCAACCCGTCGACCAAGTGCCGTTGGGCTTCTACGCCGTGGACCACGACACCGTGGCGCGGGTCCTGGGTCGTCCCACCTTTGTGCGCAACAAGGTGGCGGTGCAGATCGCGCTGTGGGAAGGGCGCCGCGACGAGGTCGCCGCCGGGCTCAAGGAAGATGTGGTCGAGTTCTACCGCCGCATCGACTGCGCTGACCTGCTGCTGCCCAAGGAGGCCCAGTTGCTGCCTCCGCGCGACTATGAGCCTGAGTGTCCGCGAGCCTTGGGCGACAATCGATGGGAGGACCGGCACGGGCGGATCTACCAGGCGGTCTGGTCGGTCAATGAGATCCAGTGCGTGTACGATCCGCGTCCCGCCGCAGCGCGGCAGTTCCGCGTCGAGGATTTCCCCGCGGAGATCCAGGTGAAACCACCTGACCCGTCGGTGTTCGAGGTTTTCGACCACGTCCAGGCGGCGTTGGGCGGCCAGCGCTACATTGCCAGCCCCACCGGTGGGGTAACAGCCTTGACGCTGCTGGGCGGCACCGAGGAGGGGTTGGTGCGCTGTATCCAGGAGCCTGAGGTGGTCCTGGCTGCGTCCACCCGATCCACGGCCACGCAGAACCAGTTGGACCAATACTACGTTCGCTCAGGGGCGCCCGGGGTCCTCATGGAGCAGGACCTGGCTGGCTCCAATGGCCCGTTGGTGTCACCGGCCATGTTCCGCCAGCTGGCGTTGCCGTTTCTGGCCGAGCGCATCGCGCACGTCAGGAACTGGGCGCCGCAGGTGATCTTCCACAATTGCGGCAACAACATACCCTTGATGTCCATGTTTGCCGATGCCGGCGTCGACTGCTACCAGTCGCTGCAGACCACGGCGGGCATGGAGGTGGGGCGGCTCAAGGCCATGTTCGGCGCGCGTCTGTGTTTCTGGGGCGGTGTGCCGGTGGAGCTGCTGATCGAGGGGACGCCTGACCAGGTGCGCCAGGCTGTGCGGCACGCCATGCAGGTGGGAGCGCCCGGTGGCGGTTTCATCCTGGGCCCGAGCCACTCCATCGCCTTCGGTACCCGGTACGACAATTTCCTCGCCATGCTCGACGAGTTCGTGCGCTGGCGCGACCGGGTCTGAGCCACCATCTGGACCGACACGGGACGGTTCCGGCCGTGCCGCCCGTGTCGGTCCGCGTCGGCAGGCGTCTAGACGACGCCGACCCGACGCAGGTGGCCGATGCACCGCGAGACTTTGTCCGCCAACACCAAGGCGGTGACGCCGTCAAAAGCGCCGCCCTCCAGCTCCATGGTAAGCGGGCCGCCGTACCCGGCTGCGTCCAAGGCCCGTTTGACCCCGGCGAAATCCACAATGCCCTCGCCGAAGACCGGGAAGCTGCCGTCGTGGAAACCTCCCATCGTGTCTTTCAGATGGACACCGCGCACGCAGTGAGCCGCCTTGGTGGCTTCGGCCACGGTATCGATGTTCTCGTTGTAGTAATAGACATTGGCCGTGTCGTAGTTGACGCCCACCCACGGGTGGTTGACCCCGGCCATGGTCTCGTTCATGTTGGCCCCGTTCTGGCACAGGTCCGGGTGGGTTTCCATGGCCAGGTACACCCCGTGCCTGCCGACCGCGTCACCCGCCTGGCGCAGACGGTCGTAGGCCACCTGCTTGCTGATCTGGTCCCCGGCGTGCACGCTCACGAACAGATACACGGCGCCCAAGGCCGCGGCGTACTCCGCGTGCCGGCCCAGGATCTCGGGCATGCGGGCGTCGTCAAGCGGCGACGGCGCATGGATCGAGGTGACGCGCAGTCCCGCGGGGTCTACCGCGGCCTTGACCGCGGACACTGTGGTCTGCTCGTCCCAGACCAACTCGACGCCCCGCACCCCCAGGTCGGCGATGGTGGCCCAGGGAAGGTGCGGGTGGTGCAGCGTTCCCACGCGATAGGCGAGCAGATTGGCCATGCGATGCCTCCGTTGGCATTGGTTCGGGTTGGTGGCTGCGGCCCGGTCAGCGCGGTACATTGGCTAGCAGGCGGGCGGGCCCGTCCGGCGCCGGCGTGCCCGAGCGGCGCGTGCCGGGTGCACCGCGCCTGCCTGCTCGGGGTTCAGAGTCGGCAGCGCCAGGTTGCCCGCCGCGCGTAAACCACGGGAGAAGGCTATGGAGGCGCAACCCGCAGGCGACGCGGTGAACAATTCAGGGCTGGCCGCGCGGCCGGGCCGGACCATGACCGCCAAAGAGCGGGTCCTGGCGGCACTCGAACATCGGCGACCGGATCGCATACCCATGTTCGATTCGTTCTGGGACGAGTTCCGCGCCAACTGCATCGAGGAACTGGGCTTGCCCGACGACGTCGACCTGCCGGCCCATTTCGGCACCGATGTCCGCATCGTCGCGGCGGACGAAACGCCCTTCTGCCGCCAAGCGCGCGTGCTGCAGGACGATGGCGCACGCCGCACCCAACTCGACGGCTGGGGCCGGGTCATCGAGACGCGTTCAGGGGCGTTCTTCTACCGCGAACTGGCCAATGCGGTTGCCGTGCCGGCTGACCTGGCCCGTCTCGAGTTCGACCCGGCCGATCTGCCGGAGCGCTATGTGGCCTACGACCGGCAGGTGGCGGACTGGCGCGACCGGTGGTGCGTCTTCTGCAAGATCGGCGGCCCGTATCTGCGTACCACCTTCCTGCGCGGCGAAGCCGCGTTCCTCATGGACATCGCGGGCGACTGGCCCTTTGCGCAGGCCCTGGCGGACCGGGTCGCTGACCACATCACTGCCGTTGGCCTCGAATCGCTGCGGCGGGGCAATCTGTGGGATACCGGGCTGTGGATCTACGATGATATGGGTAATAACCGACAGCCGATGATGTCGCCGGCGGCGTTCGAGCGCGTCTTCCTGCCGGCGTACCGCCGCATGGTCAGGACCCTCAAGGGCGCTGGCGCCGCGCGCGTGGTGCTGCACAGCGATGGCAACATCGAGCCGCTGCTGGACATGCTGGTCGACGCGGGCATCGAGGGCATCAACCCGGTGGAACCCCGGGCCGGGCTGCATCTACCCACCCTGAAAGAACGGTATGGGCGCCGGTTGGCCTGGATTGGCGGTATGTGCAACTCCGATGTGCTACCCAATGGTCCCTTGGAGCGCATCCACCGCCAGGCCCGTGACATCATCGCCGCCGGGGAAGAGGGCGGCGTCATTATCGGCGCGCACTCGATCGGGCCGGACATCCCGGTATCACACTATGTCGCCTACCAGACGACCGTGCAGCAGGAGGGGCAGTATGGCGTTTGAGCCACCGTGTCGGTGGGCTCTTGGCGAGCTGCGATGGTGGCGTCTCGTCTTCTCGCTGACGCTGCTCCTGCCCCTGGCGTGGCCCCTGGCCGCGGGTGGGGCGACCTGGGCCGGCGCGCTCCGCGGCCAGGTACTCGACGCCGCCTCGGGCGCCGGTCTGCCGGCGGCCACGGTCCTGGTGGAGGAAACGGGCGCCGCCGCGGCCTGTGACAGCGCGGGCGCTTTCGCCCTGGTCGTGCCCGCGCCGGGTCCCTACACCTTAGTCGTCAGTCGTGTTGGCTATCGTTCGGTCTTTCGCCGGGTCCAGGTAGCGCCGACCGGCAACGAAACCGTAGTCATCGGACTGCCGCCCGAACCCGTGCAACTGGCCCAGGCGCTGGTGCAGGCGGACCGGGCTACTACGGCGGCCGGGTCTTCGCGGCCGGTGCGCGCCTTCGACCTGCGCGTGCGCCCCGTGGGCTCGGCCCGCGATCTGGTGCAGACAGTGCCCGGGTTGTTCACCGCCCGCCGGGCGGGAGGCGGCGGCGCCGAGCAGATCTTCCTGCGCGGTTTCGACAGCAGCCAGGGCGCCGATCTGGCCGTCAGTGTCGACGGCATGCCGGCTAACCTGGTCTCCCACGGCCACGGCCAAGGGTACGTGGACCTGGGTTTCCTGATCCCCGACGTCATCGAGCGCGTCGACGTGTACAAGGGCCCGTACTACGCCGAATACGGCGATCTGGCCAATGCCGCCCAGTTGGTGCTCAAGACGCGTGATGCGTTGCCGGAGAACTCCTTGCGCGTCGAGCGCGGGGGCTTGAACACGCGCCGCTATACCGGTTTGGTGCAGCTCCCCGTGCGCGCCGATCAGGGCGCTTATCTGGCGGCCGATTTCTGGGCCACCGATGGGGCCTTCGACGAGCCGCAGAACCTGCACCGTCTGGCGCTCTTCTCCAAAGTGCGGCGCCGGCTAGGCGACGACGCCGAGATAGCCGTTACGGCGGGCGCTTCGGCGGGTTCGTGGGACGGCCCGGGGCAGGTGGCCAGCCGGGCTGTCGAGGCGGGCCGCATCGGCGTTTGGGGCACCATGTGGCAGACGGAGGGCGGGCAGACCGGGCGTCACTGGGTCAACGTGCAGTACCGCGCCGATGGCGCTGACGGCAGCCAGAACCTGGCCGCCGAGGTGTACTTGAGTGACTACCACCTGAAGGTCTACAACAACAACACCTTCTTCCTGCAGGATCCCATCTTCGGTGACGCCACTGAGCAGTCCGAGAACCGCTGGCTGGCCGGGGCCCAGATGCGCTGGCGCACCCCCCACCGACTGGGACGCCTGACGGCGCACGCCACGGCCGGGCTGGCGCTGCGAACCGACCAGGTTGACGCTCAAATGTGGCAGGTGGTGATGCGGCGTCGGTACTGGCCGCTGGTCGATGCAGGATTGCAGCAGAACAGCCTGTCGGCCTGGTCGCAGGAAGATATCCTTCTAGGACCGGCCTGGCGCGCGGTCTTGGGTGTGCGCGGCGACTGGGTCACCTTCGACGTCGATGACCGGCTCGAGATCAACCTCGACAAAGGCATTCTCCCGCTGACCGAGTACCTCAAGGAGATCCGGCGGCGCGGGGGGCGGGGCAAGATCGCCCACGTGCCGTTGGTTCAGCCCCATGTTTCTGGGCTGGCCCAGGCCAGCGTGCTGAGCCCCAAGCTCGCTCTGGTGTATGCGCCGGGCCCGGCTCTGGAGGTGTTCGGCGATCTGGGGACCGGCTTCCACACCAATGACGCCCGCAGTGTGGTCATCGGCGAGTTTGTGCGGCGGCAGGCGCGCCTTCTGGCGACCCAACAGAAGGCCACCGAAACCGAGATAGCCATGGTGATGGACACCCTGAACCTAGATCTGAGCCAGCGAGACACACAGGTCGTGCCGCGGACCGTGGGCGGCGAGATCGGTTTGCGATGGCGCCTGGCAGGATCAGCGGCCGGAGCCCTGCGCCAGTGGGGGCCCAGTGCCGGCCACTATCCTGGCGACACCCGGTTTCATGCCCCGGTGACGGCCCCGAGCGGGCGGGCAAACGTGGCGGTGGCCTGGTGGTGGATCGATGTCGAGAACGAGTACATCTACGTGGCCGAGACCGGGGCGCAGGCCGCCCGAGGCCGAACCCGGCGCCGCGGCTGTGACCTGGAACTGAGGGCACAGGCGTCCTCGTGGCTGTGGGCCGATCTGGACGCCAATTGGGCCCGTGGGCGGCAGCGCGATGCTGCCCCGGGCCAGAACCTGATCCCCTTGGCTCCGAGTTTCACCTCGGCGGGTGGCCTCACGGCGCGTTGGGGCGAACGCCAGGAATACCGGCTGCGTTACCGCCACCTGGGCGATCGCCCGGCGACGCCGGACGGGTCCCTGGTCGCTACCGGATACTCGCTCGTGGACCTGGCGGCGGCGTATCACCTCGGCCGGTGCCAACTCGACCTCGCCGTCGACAACGTCTTCGATCGTGACTGGCGAGAAGGGCAGTCGGTGTTCCAGAGCGTCCTGCCGTGGGAAGGCCAGGTGGTCTTGCATGGCCCGCCGCCTCCCGCCGACGTGAACTACTCGCCCGGGAATCCCCGTTGCGCCAGGGTCGGCCTGCGCGTGGGTTTCTGAACTGCCCGCACCGCAGCGTTACAGGCGGATGATCAAGATCCCCGCGTCGATGAGGGCCTTCACCGCCATCACCAGACCCACCACGGTGATCAGGGCCGCGCTTACCGCCGGGAGGCGCCTGACCCACGGTCCGTTCCCCGAGAAGCGCTCGACCCACGGCCGCGCCTTCACCATCAGAATGCCGATGGTGATCAGGACAGCTGCCAGGCCCAGGCTGAAGGTGGTTATGAGCAGCAGTCCGAAGGCGATGCGGTGCAGTGCCACGGCCAGCAGCAGGATCACCAGCGCCCCGGGGCAGGGGACGATGCCACCCGAAATCCCCAAGGCCAACAGGCTGCCCAGAGTGACCTGACCCTGAGGGACGTGGGCGTGTGGTCTGCCTGTGGGGCCGTGGCGGTGCATGCCCGGCGACCACGGCGAGGATGGCGCCCCACCTGGCGCTGACGCATCACCGGCGTGGGAGTGGCCATGCCCGTGGTCGCCGTGGGCATGCGCGTGGCTGCCAGCTCCGTGGTCGTAGTCCTCGTCGCCGGCGTGGGAGTGGCCATGCGAGTGGCCGCCCGCGTCGTGCTCATGGTCCTCGTCGCCGCCATGCGAGTGGCCATGCTTGTGGGTGCCGTGGGCATGCGCGTGGCTGCCAGCTCCGTGGTCGTGGTCCTCGTCGCCGGCGTGGGAGTGGCCATGCCTGTGTTCCTCGTGGGCATGGGAATGGCCGTGTCCCTGCTCGCCGTGGCCATGCGAGTGGCTGCCAGCCCCGTGGTCGTGGTCCTCGTTGCCGGCGTGGGAGTGGCCATGTCCGTGGTCGCCGTGGGCATGCGAGTGGCTGCCAGCTCCGTGGTCGTGGTCCTCGTCACCGGCGTTGGAGTGGCCATGCGAGTGGCCGCCCGCGTCGTGCTCATGGTCCTCGTCGCCGCCATGCGAGTGGCCATGCTTGTGGGTGCCGTGGGC
>CAITNQ010000195.1 GCA_903893785.1 uncultured Gemmatimonadota bacterium | reverse complement strand
CCAGGTCATCGGCATCAACAGCTTCATCTACACCGGCAGCAACTACAGCAGCGGTTCCATCGGCATCGGTTTCGCGGTGCCGGTGAACACAGCGCGGGCGTTCCTGGATGAGATTCGGCGCCATGGAAAGGTCCGCGAGTCGTGGACCGGGATCTACCTGAAACCCCTTACCCCCGCTCTGGCGCGTTATCTCTCCCTGCCAACGGGAGAGGGTGCCTATGTGGCACAGGTCGCTGGCGGTAGCCCAGCTGAACACGCCCAGGTAAAGGCCGGCGACGTAATTACCGCCGTTGGCGACCGCAAGATCCACAGCATGGCCGACGCCCTTGCCCAGATACGGGCCCACCGCGTCGGTGAGGTGTGCCAACTCACGGTCCTCCGGCAGGGCCAGCCCATGGGGTTGCGGCTGCTGGTCGAGGAGTACCCCCGGGGCAGGGGGAACGACTAGTCCGGCCTGCCTCGCCGGCAGCCAGATGCCGCGTCGAGCCGGAACCGCCTTGAGAGTGGGGCCATGTACCGAAGCATGCTGCCTAATCTCTGCACCGTCGGCAATCTCTTCTGCGGTTTCCTGGCGCTCCGGTACACCATGGACGGCAGTGTTGTCCCGGCCGCTTGGCTGTTAGTCCTGGGCGCGGTTTTCGACAAGATGGACGGGAAGCTGGCCCGGGCCATGGGGCGCGCGTCGCAGTTTGGCATCGAGTTCGACTCGATCGTCGATGTGTGCACCTTCGGCGTCGTGCCGGCGGTAATGATTTACCGCACGTACCTCACCTCTCCCTGGGGCCTGGGCCTGGCGTTCCTGTACCTGCTGGCGGGCGCCTTCCGCCTGGCGCGCTTCAACACCATCAGCCTGGCGGGCGAGAAGGGGGACTACTATCTGGGTCTGCCGATCCCGGTAGCGGCGGTCTGCCTCACGCAGTACGTGGCTTTCACCCGCTTCGCCTCGGACCACGCCTGGAATCTGGGTCTGGAGAGCGGTAGGGCCGCAGTGCCGGCAGCCGCGGTTCTCGTCCTCTTCCTGGCCTTCCTCATGGTCAGCAGGGTCGATTACGACTCCATGCCCGATTTCCGCGCCAAGGGTCTGGGCGACCGCCTGAAGCAGGCTTACTTCGTGGTCGGGGCGGTCATCGTCATGCTGCCGCAGGGCCAGGGGCTGCTGTTCCCGATGGTGTTTGTTTACCTTCTGTCGGGACTATGTCGCTGGGTCATCAGCCTGTTCAGCGACGAGGTGACACAGCAGGCATGATACCTCCGCGCCAGCAGCCTGCCCGATGAGAAATAAACCCGTCGGCCACCTCGTCGTCATCCTCTTCATCAGTACCCTCGGCGCCAACATCATCGGCGAGGCCCTCCGCGCCATCCTGCATGTAGCATCGGGCCCCGGCACGGTTATCGAGCGGACCCTGCTGCAATACGTGGAGTGGTCGAATGCCGTCGGCCCGTTGAACCTTATCATCGTGTCGTTCTCGTTCGACCTGGCGCTGCGCTTCAACGTCGTGACGCTGCTCGGGATCTTTGTGGGCTGGTATTACTTCCGCTATTCCTATTGATTCTCCCCTGGCCGTGACGAACTGCCGGCCGCCCCTCCCCACGCCGTGGAGGTAGTAACATGATGGGAATCGGTCACTGGGAGTTGGTAATCATCCTCCTCGTGGTCTTGTTGGTGTTCGGCTCGCGGCGCATCCCCGATGCGGCGCAGGGCCTGGGCAAGGGAATCCGCGAGTTCCGCAAAGCCATGCGGGATGTCCAGGACGAAATGGACGTTTCGACCACCCCACCCGCGAAGCCCTCGCCGGCGACCACGGCAGGGGCTCCGCCGCCGCCGGCGGCCATTCCCGCCATTCCGGCCACTACGGCCGCGGCGATCACGGCGGCCACTGTAGCGACGCCCGCCGCGGTAGTACCGACCGCCACCAGCGTTACCACCATGCCCCCAAGCGTTGCGGTCCCGCCCACGGCCACGGCAGAGGAAACGACCGTACGGCGCGACAGCCGGCCGCCCATGCCCCAGCATCTGCGCCACCACCATCGCCGGGGCGGTTCCACCGGGGCCGCTGGCGCGCCGCCGCCCAGTGCCTGAGCCGCCTGCCGCTACTGTCGCCGCCGCGCCTGACCGCCCCACCGCACGCCAACTGGCCGCGGAACTGCGGGCCGGCAAGACTTCGGCGCGGGCGTTGGTCGAGGCGTCCCTGGCGGCCATCGCCGCCACTGAGCCCACGATCAACGCCTTCATTTCGGTAGACGCTCCGTCCGCCCTGGCCCAAGCCGATGAGGTGGACCGCAAACGGGCCGCAGGCGTCCAGTTGGGCCCCTTGGCGGGCGTACCGCTGGCGGTCAAGGATGTGCTCTGCGTCCGCGGCGGGCGCACCACCTGCGGCTCACGCATTCTGGCCGACTTCGTTGCCCCTTATGATGCAACAGTGGTGGCAAGAGTGCGCGCTGCGGGCCTAGTCATCGTCGGCAAGACCAACATGGACGAGTTTGCCATGGGGTCGTCGACGGAGAGCTCCTGGTTCGGCCCTACCCGCAACCCCGTCGCCCCCGACCATGTCCCTGGCGGTTCGAGCGGCGGTTCGGCGGCGGCCGTTGCGGCCGGGGAGACCGTGTTAGCGTTGGGATCCGATACCGGTGGCTCGGTCCGCCAACCGGCAGGGTACTGCGGCGTGGTCGGCCTCAAGCCTACCTACGGCCGCGTCTCGCGTTACGGCCTGGTGGCCTATGCCTCGTCATTGGACCAGGTCGGGACCCTCAGCCGCGACGTGTACGACGCCGCCCTGCTGACCCAGGTCATCGCCGGCCACGACCCGCACGATGCCACCTCGCTGGACGTCCCGGTGCCGGATTACAGCGCGGCCTGCCATAGGCCCGTGGCCGGCCTGCGTGTCGGCCTGGCGCGGGAGCATTTTGCCTCCGGCCTGGACCCTGAAGTCGCAGCCGCCATCGAGCGAGTCGCCCGGCATCTGGAGCGCCGTGGAGCGCGGCTGGTCGATGTCTCGCTGCCGGTGGCTGGCCACCCTGAATACTGCATCGGCGCTTACTATCTGGTGGCCATGGCCGAAGCCTCGGCCAACCTGGCCCGTTTTGACGGCGTCAAGTACGGCCACGCTGCCGACGCACCATCGGACTTGCTGGCGGCCTACGTGCGCACCCGGAGCGAGGGTTTCGGCGCTGAAGTCAAACGCCGCATCATGCTGGGTACATACGCCCTGAGCGCCGGGTATTACGATGCGTATTACCTGAAGGCCCAGAAGGTCAGGACGCTCATCCGGCGGGACTACGACGCGGCCTTCACCGGCTGTGACGCGCTGCTGACGCCGGTGGCGCCGACGACCGCGTTCCGGTTGGGTGATAACATCGACGACCCGCTGCAGATGTATCTGAATGACGTGTACACGGTGTCCGTTAACCTGGCCGGCATCCCGGCAATCAGCGTGCCCGCGGGCGTGTCGTCGTGCGGGCTGCCCATCGGCGCGCAGTTCCTGGCGGCGCCGCTGGCCGAGGAAGTCCTGCTGTCCGTGGCGGCCGAAGCTGAGCGCGGCACAACTCGAGGTGAACCATGACCTGTTCATGTTTGGGTCGGCGCGGCCGAATTGCGGCCAGGTGCCTGGTCGTGACGATGGTGCTGCTGACGGTTTTGGGAGTACCGGTCGCCGCTGCCAATGACAGCGCCGGCACCACGGGCTACGGGTTCCTCAAAGTGGGCGTCGGCGCCCGCCCGGCGGCCCTGGGCGGGGCCTTTGCAGCCGTCGAGGGCGATGTCGAAGGCAGCAGCTGGAACCCGGCCGGCCTGGCTGGCATCCGCCAGCGCACCGCGGCCCTGTCGATGACCAGTTACCTGGTCGATACCGAGGCTGGCTTTGTCGGCGTCGCCGCCCCCCGGGGCACGCGAACCTGGGCGGCCACGGTAACGTACTTCTCGTACGGGCAGATGCGTGAGACGGATGCCAACGGCCAGGACCTGGGCAGCTTCGGTGCGGCGGATCTGGCCGTGGGTACTTCAGTGGCGCAATCGGTGTGGGGTTCGCACGCGAGCCTCGGAGCGACGGCCAAGGCGGTCTATTCGAGCCTGGGCGACTACTCCTCGGACGCTTACATGGTGGACCTGGGACTGCTGTTGCGGGGCCCGGTGACGGGCATGGCGTGGGGTGCCTCGATCTCGAACCTTGGCTTCGTTCGCCAAGGCTATGCAGGCGGCTACAAGGACTCCCTCCCCGTCGGCCTGCGCCTGGGCTTCTGCCATCGCCCTGCGCACGCGCCGCTGCCGCTGCTGCTGGTGGCAGACGCCGTTTTGCCCAACGACGGCGACGCGTACTTCGCGGCTGGCGCTGAGGTGCGACTGCCGCGCGGCCTGTACCTGCGACCTGGCTACAGCACCCAGCCCACCGGATCCACCGGTGACGACCCGCTGGGCCTGACCTGCGGTCTGGGCGTGGCGTTGCACAGGTATCACTTGGATTACGCCTTCGCTTCGTACCCAGACCTGGGCGACGTGCATCGCGTCACGCTCGCTGGCGCATTCTAGGGCGGTTGACGCGGTCGGGGCCGCTGGGGACCTGGCTCTTTCTGGACCTGCTGTACCCAAACGCGAGGAGAGTTACATGGCCGCTGAACTATACGTGAGTCGCCCGTTAACCACGGCTGGCGGGTTCACGGTGGGTATCGAGGGACCGGCGTGCGATCGCCAGGGCAACCTGTACGCAGTGAACTACCAGCGCGAGGGCACCATCGGCAAAGTCACCCCCGACGGGGAGTGCAGCATCTTTGTCGAGTTGCCTCACCCCAGCGTGGGCAACGGTATCCGCTTTCACAGCGCGGGTTATATGCTGATCGCGGATTACATGGGTCACAACGTGTTGGCGGTCGACATGGAGACGCGGGCCATCAGCGTGTACGCCCACGAACCCAGTCTGCACCAGCCAAATGACATTGCCATCGGCGCTGATGACGTGGTCTACGCCTCGGACCCGGACTGGGGCAGCTCAACGGGGCGCATGTGGCGCGTGGGCGGCGACCGGAAGTTCGTCCTGCTCGAAGCCGGCATGGGCACGACCAACGGCATTGAGGTGTCGCCCGACGAGCGTCGGCTATATGTCAACGAAACCGTGCAGCGGAACGTGTGGGCCTATGATCTGGACGCCACCGGGATCAGCAACAAAAGGCTGCTGATTCAGTTCCCTGACTTCGGTATGGACGGCATGCGCTGCGACGTGGACGGGAATCTGTACATCACTCGCTGGGGGAAGGGTACGGTGGCCAAAGTATCGCCGGCCGGCGAGGTGCTGCTGGAGGTGGTCCTGGGAGGCGAGAAACCGAGTAATCTCGCCTTTGGCGGCCCCGATGGCTGCACGTGTTATGTGACGGTACAGGACCGCGGGTGGGTGGAGTCATTCCGCGTCGAGCGGCCTGGGCGAGCGTGGGCGCTGTACCAACGGCGAGGTTGATCAACTGGGGTTTCCGCCGCTTGCCCTGACGGGACGGCGAACCGCAGCGAGGAGAGCGGCGCGACCTGCCCACGGCAGGTCGCGCCTTCTGTTTGGGTCCTACCGCGCGGAATCCGGCTCCGACAGTCTCCGGATCTGGTCGCGCACGCGGGCGGCCTCTTCATAGGCCTGCTGGATCACGAGGCGATCCAGCTGCAGTTGCAGACGCATCAGCTCGGTCCCGTTCGCCGCGTCGTCCGCAGCCGCGTCGGTCGCAACCGCGTCGGCCGAACCGCAGGGGACGATGGGCTGCCCCTCAGACGCCGGGGCGCCCGCTCCTTCGGTGTCCTCATCCGCCATGCTCCGGACCGCTTCGCCAGCGTCGGCCTCGCCCTCTGCCGCCGGACTCGCAGCCGTCTCGCCCTGGTCCGGTTCAAGGGTCGCGTCGGCCTCGTCCAAGACCTTGCCAGCTTCTGCCATCACTTGCGTGCTGATGTAAATGGGCACCTCGGCCAGCGTGGCGATAATCATGCCGTCACTCGGGCGACAGTCCAAGCAGAACGTTTCCTCCTGGGTCTGCACCAGCAGGTACGCGTGGAACACCTCCTCGCGGAGGGAGTGAATGACCAGCTTGTGAACGCGGGCGCGAATGCGCTCGAGGAGATTGTTAAGCAGGTGATGGGGCAGGGGACGGGGCAGCGGCACACGGCGCATGGCCATGGCCAGGGCTTGGCCCTCGAACTGGCCAATGGTGATGGGCACGACCCGGTTCTCGTCGCCCTTCAGGAACACCAGGAAGCTCGGAGGCATCCCGCCGCCCTGCTGCTCATCGCAGTACGGGTAGACGTTGAATATGCTGACAGCGATCAGCTGTTCCCTTTCAGACGGCATCTACTGTTACGCCTCCCCTGGCCGTCCGCGGCAACTGCCGCGGGAGCGCGCCGTGAACCGGCGCGACTGCCCTTAATATACCGGGGCAGGGGGACGGATCAAGGCCGCCCGCGATGCCGCTGGCCTACAGCAGACCGCGCTCCTTGAGGCTGAGGAAATCGTGGCTCCCAACGATCAGATGATCGAGCACCTCGACGCCCATCAACTCACCGGCCTGCACCAGACGACGCGTCAGATCGAGGTCGTCCTGGCTCGGCGTGACGTCGCCCGAGGGATGGTTGTGCGCCAGAACCACGCTCGCTGCCGCGCTCTGCACCGCGGCGAGGAAGACTTCGCGAGGGTGGACGATGGAGGCGGAAAGGCTCCCAATCGAAACCACCTCCTTGTGGATCACCTGGTTGCGGGCGTTCAGGTACAGGCCGACGAAGAATTCGCGCCGCTGTTCGCGAATATCGGCCAGAAACGGCATGGCATCGGCCGGGCAGGACACCGTCGGCCGGCTGCCCATGCCTTTGGCCAGAGCGCGCCGCGACAGCTCGAAAGCCGCCACCAGGCCACTGGCCTTAGCGGCTCCGATGCCGCGGACACGCGCCAGCTGCGCCACGTCCATGCTCACAAGGTCTTCACGAGCGTGGGCTGCCAGCAGTTCGTGCGCCAGTTGCACGACGTTCCGCCCCGAGCATCCAGTGCCCAGGACGATGGCCAGCAGTTCGTGGTCGCGCAGAGCCTCGGGACCATGTTGGGCCAGGCGCTCCCGGGGCAGGTCGGCCGCGCTCAATCCGGAGATGGGCGAACGGCGGGCCTCGCGGGCGATGGTGTGGACGGCTGCTGCCTCTTCCATGGATGCCTCCTCTGGTAGTGTGGCTGTGGCGACCCGGAGCCACGGCTGTCACCCTCCTGACACAGCGGTGCAGGGGACGGCAAACGCATTGTCGCCTTGCCTCCCGCCTGGGGCCGGGTCGGCGGGCGTGCGTCGACCCGGCCGGCAACCGCTCCTCCGGGTACAAAGCATCTGCCGTGCCACACTTGGGCACGAAGCGCATCCCTTGCCCGCGATGGACTGCCTCCCGATATTGACGCGACCATGGAAGAGACGGCCGACACGCCTGAGGGGTCCAACCCATCCCCATTCCGCGCCGAGATGCCCTTCCTCGACCACCTCGAGGAACTGCGCTGGCGAATCCTGAAGTCGCTGGCGGCCGTGGTGGTCGGCGCTATTATCTGCCTGGCGTATTCCGACCAGTTGCTGCAGGCATTGACCCGTCCTTACGAAGACGCGGTCATCGCGATCGAGGAAGGGCGGTCAACGGATGCCGTCGAACTGGCGGCGGCCTTCGTGCGCCAGTGGATCAAGCCAGCCGACTCGACCGCCACCCGCCCGGACCCCCTACCACCGCCAATAGCGCCCACCAAGGTCCCGGTGACGCGCCGGCTGCAGGCTCTCCGACCGACGACGTACTTCGTTCTCAGCATGCAGATTGCGCTGTTCGGAGGTCTGGGGTTGGCGCTGCCCGTGGTCTTCTACCAGCTGTGGCGCTTCATCGCGCCGGGGCTCTTGGCGCGGGAGAAACGGCTGGTACTGCCCGTCGTGGCGCTGAGCGTGAGTTGCTTTGCGCTGGGGGCGTTCATCGCCTACCGGTTGGTGCTACCCCTCGGGCTGCGCTTCTTCCTGTCACTGGAACCGCCGCAGATGACGTCCCAGTGGGCGGTGGACGAGTACATCAGCTTCGTGCTCTACCTCGTCCTCGGCTTCGGCATCATCTTCGAGTTACCGGTGCTCGCGCTGTTTCTGACCCGCATCGGTCTGATCACCGCCAGCCACCTGCGGCGCTTCCGTCGCTATGCCATCGTCGCCATCTTCATCGTGGCCGCCATACTGACGCCACCAGACCCGCTATCCCAGATGATGATGGCAGTGCCGCTGCTGTTCCTGTACGAGGTGAGCATCTGGATCTGCGCGCTCGCCCGCCCCCGGCGCCGCCGTCAACCCACGCCCGATCCGCGCGACCGCTGACCCCGGCCGCCGCCGACTGCCGCTGACCAGCGCGCGGTCTGGCAGGCACGGCACCCCGCAGGCCGGCAGGCGGCCTCAGCGCAGGTACCTGTCAGGACCGTCGTCGCCCAACGGGCCGCCTTCCAGTTCGGCCAGTTGCGCCGTGAGGTCGTCTTCGCGGCGCCGCATGAGGTAGAAGAGGACGCCGGCCATGGCGGCGATGACGACCAGACTGCCGGCTTGGGCATAGGGCGACGTCAACCAGGTCAGCAGCCGGCCGCCCAGGGTCACGGGCGTCCCTTGGAGGACCGTGTCGCTGACCCCACCCACTGGCCCCACCGCCACGGTCGAGTCCAGCGGCACGCCGACTCCGGCTGCCAGTGGGGCCTTGTATGCCTCAGGGTCGGCCCCCACTGAGGTGGTAGAGGCGGCGGACTCGGCCACGGCGGCAACGACGCTGCAGTCCGCAGGCGCGGGAACACTGGCCGGTGCCATGGGCAGGGGGGTCTCGGCCGCCACCGCGGCGGCGCCGGATCCGTCCCGCGGGTCGCTCACGCGGGCGCCTGCGGCGCCGTATTCCCCGTCGGTGCCGACGGCTGGTGGCATGGGCGCCACCGGCACTGGCTCGACCCTGGGCGAAGGGGCCGGATCCGCTTCCGTCAGTCGCAGGGAATCGGGCTCGACGCTGACCAGCAAGGTGTGCCCGGCCAGGCGCAGCCGGACATCGGTGCCGGCGCTGTACCGGATGGTGAACTCGCGGGTATCGCCGGCGGGGGTATCCGACCTGCCTGGCGACGGTCGAGCGGACGCTTCCCGGTGCTCGCGTTCGATGTTATCAAGACGGCGCTCGATGGACCTGAGGTAATGCTGCATGGAGGCCAATTCATCCCAGACCGCCACCTGCGCGTGGTCGGTCGTCGCCGACGAGTGGTCGGCGTCGGCATGCCCCGGGGCTGCCCCGGCGGCCTGACGCACGTCGCCCGCCGTGGTGCGCCCGGCTGACCCGGGCTCGGGCGGAGGCGGCGACGGTGGGGCAACGCGGCCCGGCGCCGTGGCGGTTCGCCGTTGGTACTCGGCCACATCCCCAACGCGGGGCGCGGTGTAGGACCGGATCAAACGACCTTCCGCCTGCTGCTCTGCCAGCGACTCGACGCGCATCAGGCCAACCGGTTCTTCGGGTACGCCGAGGACCTCGCCGGTAAGCGGATGCACGATGGGCGCTGCCTGACGCAACAGCATCACCGGATCGTCTTGGCCGAGCCCATCGATCCGGCCCACCGAGACCCGCACCCAGGCGATGCCGTTGTTCTCGCCCACCTCAACCACCCGCGCCGTGGCCGTTTCGGCGCTCGCGGAAACGGTTGCCGCCAGGCACACCAGGGCGGTAACCAAGCGGATGAAGTGCATCGTCAACCTGCTGCCCGGTGGCCGGGCGTCTGCCCCAAAGGGCCGGGAACTACTGGACGCCGGGGCCATAGGCCTTGAGCGCCACCTCCATGGCCGTGCCGTCGGCGGCTGGCCATGGGTGGCGCGCCACCAGGCCCACGCCACGCGCGTAGTACGAAGCATATGCGGCTACCTGGTCGTCTTCGAGGCGCCGGAAGCGGGTGATCACCTGCACGCAGCCGGAGTATGTCTTCCCCTCGACCACCAGGGCGGTGTCCTGAACGCCCACCGACTTCTCGATATGAAGGCCGCGGCTGGCGTAGGGGTAGGGCTGTACCGCGGCTACGGTCGTATCGACCGGCACGACATTGAGGCCCCCTTCAGGCCCGATCTCGCACACCATTCCGTCACGTCGGAACGCCAGGCCCCCGTCAGCGAAGTAATAGACATCGTGGTCGGGCCCGGCCTCCCGGCGCACGATCCGCCGCTCCACCTCAGTCAACACGCCGCGGACCGAATCGCGGCTCACGTAGATCCAGTAACGGCCGACATCCAACGGGTAGTAGGACCGGGCCGCAGGCCGCGCAGACCGCAGCGACGGACTGGACCCGGACGAGCTACCGCCGCCGGTCAACAGCCCGGTCGAACGGGCCAGTCCCCCGCCCGCCACCAACAGACACACCAGGCCGATCAGACCTAGCAGGTTGGCGCCCCAGCCGGTGCGTCGTGGTCCCCCGGATCGTCGTCGCGCCGTCACCACTCCCGCCTCGTTGACTGTTGGTTCGTCCCTAATATCGGCGGCGGCCCAGGTTCCTGCAGCTTTGGCGGAACGACATGGGCGATTGGGCCGGGACCCCTTTTGCCCTATATTTGCCCCTCATTATCCGGGCCTGGCGCCAACCCGCTCAATGGCGTCCGCGGCCCTGGAACGGTCTGCCGTCCGGCCCCCTCTCCCAGGAGTTTTGGTCATGCCCCACAAGCGCACACGCATTGGCCTGATTGGCTATGGTCAGATCGGCAAGGCAGTCCACCAGATGGTCAAGGACGATCCGGACAGCGGCATGGAAGTCGTGTTTGTCCACGACCAGGCCGCTGGAGCGCTGGACGGCCTGCCCCGCAGCCTGGTGCTCGACGACTTGGCGGATTTCGCTCGGGCCGAGGCCGACTTGGTGGTGGAAATGGCTCACCCGGACGTGACCCGGCGCTGGGGACGCACTATCCTCGAGAAGACGAACTATATGTTCGTGTCGGTGACCGCCCTGGCTGACCGCGAGATCGAGCAGATGCTGTTGGAGACCACGCGCCAACACGGCACGCGCGCCTTCATCCCCCACGGTGGCGTCGTGGGCATGGACGCCCTGCGCGAGAACCGGGCCGTCTGGGACTCGGTCGATGTGGTGATGAAGAAACCCCCGAAGAACGTTGACTGCGCCCGTGCGGGCGTCGACCCGACCCAGATCACGGCCGAGACCGTGTTGTACGACGGGCCCACGCGCGGCATCTGCCCGATTTTCCCGCGCAATGTGAACACCCATGCAGCCATTGCCTATGCCGGCATTGGCTTCGACCGCACGCACTCGGTGATGGTGGTCAATCCGGCCTGGAACACGGCGGTGGTCAGCATTCACGCCCAGGGTGGCGGCATCGAGCTCAACGTCGAGCGCGTTGAGGGCATCACCGGCGTGACGGGCGCCAGTACGCCCGCGTCGATCTACAACAGCGTGCAGACCATCGGGTCAACCGGCCCGGGCATCCACCTCCGTTAAGGCAGGTCCAGCCCGGTTCGCGGAGGGGCTCCCCGGGGTTTCTCCGCCTGCATTCCCCCACCACCGCCACCGCGAGGACACCCAGGAAGAATGAAGCCGTTTGCACATATCCCCGCCCAGATCCCCCGCTCGGGCATCCGCGAAGTGATGGATCTGGCCTGGAAGGTCGAGAAGGAAGGGCCCGTCATCCACCTGGAGGTCGGCCAGCCCGACTTTGCCACGCCGGACCACATCGTCGAAGCGGCCTGCCGCTATGTCCGAGAAGGGCACACCAAGTACGTGCCCAACGCGGGCACCGGCCAACTGCGCGCCGCCGTGGCGCGCCGGTTCGAACACCTTCACGGAGTGGCGACCACGCCCGACCAGATTTTGGTGACGCCGGGGGCCGTGATGAGCGTGGCCACGGCATTTTTGGCCCTTCTTGAGCCGGGTGACGAGGTACTGCTGCCCGACCCGGGCTGGCCCAACTACACCATGGCAGTGGCCCTGACCCACGGTCAGGCGGTCTACTACCCGCTCCATCCGGAGCGCAACTTCCTGCCGGATCTGGACGAGTTGGACGCGCTGGTGACACCGCGCACCAAGATCCTCCTGCTCTGCTCCCCATCCAACCCGACGGGTCAGGTGTACGACGCCGACACCATGCGGGGCCTGATGGACCTGGCGCACCGACGCGACCTGTGGGTCCTGTCAGACGAGATCTATGCCGACATCGTCTTCGAGCACCCGCATGCCAGTGCCTTGCCGTTTGACCGCGACGGCCGTTCACTGATCATCAGCGGCATGTCGAAAAGCTATGCGATGACCGGCTTCCGGGTGGGTTTCACGCGCGGCAACGCCGCGTACATCGAGCTGGCGGCCAAGCTGCAGGAGCCGTTCGTCTCCTGCGGATCAGGCTTCTCGCAGTTGGCGGCAGCCGACGCCCTGGAGGGGCCGCAGGACTGCGTCGAAGAGATGCGCGCTGCGTACCATCGTCGGCGCGATGTCGCCCTCGACGTGCTGCGCGCCCACGGCCTGTACCAGTACTCGCCGGGCGGCGCGTTCTACCTGCTGATCGACATCTCCGCGTCCGGGATGGACTCGCGCGAGTTCACCTTTGAGCTGCTGCAGACGCGTCGCGTTGCCGTGGCGCCGGGCAGCACTTTTGGGAAGGTGTCGAACCGCCACGTGCGCATCTCGATTGCGTCTTCAGAGCAGAACATCCACGACGGGGTGACGCGCATCTGCGAGCTGATTCGCGAGAAGGCCGGGCGCTGAGGTCGGCCCGAGTCGACGGGCGGGCGGGGTTGGCTACCTCGCCCGCCACGCACGGGCGACCGCTGGGCCCCTGAACCCCAACCTGCGCCCCGGCCGCCGGCCCGGCCGGGGGCGGCAACCGAGGGTGCGCGATCGCCGCCCCCGAGGTTGGTTCCGGCGGGACTAAAACAGATCGCGGGGGAAATGGGTCAGGCGCTCAATTCCGGTTGAGGTCAGCAGGTAGTTCTCCTCCAACCTGATCCCGGCGCGCAGATCGTCCGCGTACACCCCGGGTTCCACGGTGAACACATCGCCCACGGCGAACACCGCTTGGTAGTCGGGGTTGAGTTGCGGCGCTTCGTGGGGCGCCAGACCCACGCCGTGTCCCAGGTGATGGACCATCCCCGCGTACCCCTGCTCGCGCAGGTACTCGTCGGCGAGTTGGAACACCGCCGCCGCGGCCACACCTGGCCGAACCGCGGCCTCGATGGCCGGGAAGAGGCCGTCCAGGGCCCGCCAGGCGTGCCATTGGGCGGGGCTCGGGTCGCGGTCAACCGAGAAGGTGCGGCAGTTGTCGGCGAAGTACCCATCCACTGCCGGCCCCGCATCAAGGATGTACAGCTCGCCAGCCTGCATGGGTCGCCGGCGCGGCAGACCGCCAGGTGAGTTGGCCTGGAAATCGTTGCCGAGGAACTCAAGGTCGCCCCCGGCCGCCGACGTGGCCACGGCGCGCAAATGGCAGAACAGCTCGAACTCGTCCAGACCCGGACGCAGGGCCAAGCGAGCCGCTGCATACATGGCCTCGGTAACGTCGATGGCGGCGCGGATACTGGCCACCTCGTCGGCGCTTTTCTGCTGCCGCAGGCGCAGCAGGTCCGGACCGATGTCGGCGGCGTCAGGGCCGGCCAGAGCCGTCACGCAGGCCGCACCACCCCCAAGATCGGCCGCCCACGGGCCGCCCCGCGAGACCGCCCCGGCCAGCGCCTGGGCCACGGACTCATGCTGGCGGCTGTGCAGCGTGGCGCGGTAACTGGGCGCGTACGCAAGGGTCTCATCGACGGCCAGACCGTCGGGCACCCCCGCGCCGGCAAGCACCACCCGCCCGGCCTGGTCAAGGGCTGCCGCCGCTGCCTGATGGCGGTTGCAGAGGAAACCCGTAAGCCAATACACATGGTCGCGTCTGGACAGCACCACGCCCCCCAACCCGCGGGCCAGCAGCACCTCCACCAAGCGCCTCTGGCGCTCCCGACACCCTTCGCGCGTCAGTGCCACCGTGATCCCCCCGTGTCAAAGGCGGTCGCCGCACACATCATTCCACCGCCGCCACCAGATAACGGCACCCGCCCGCGGCGACCGCGTGAACGTGAAACGGCCGAGCCGCGGGCACCAGCACCGTGGCCCCGGCAGCCACCCGGCAGCTGTGAGCCCCCGACTCCATCAACGCCGCCCCCTCCACCACGGTGACGCTGCGGCACCCGCAGGTCTCCGGATGGTACTGCCCGGCCATATCAGCGCAGGCCAGCGACAGCGTGAAGTACGGGCACCGCACCAGTTCGACCAGGGACCGGCCCGCGGGGGCCACCGGGTCCGCCGCGATGGGCGCCGGACCCGGACTGCCGAAGTCGATCACCTCCATCGCCTGCTCCAAATGCAGCTCGCGTGGCTGGCCATCCAAGCCGGGCCGGTCGTAGTCGTACACGCGGAACGTCACGTCACTTGGTTGCTGGACCTCGTATATGACGACCCCGGCACACAGGGCATGCACGGCGCCGGCAGGCAGGAAAACCACGTCGCCAGCCCGCACTGGGTGGAAGCGCACGACGTCGCTGACGCGTCCGGCAGCCGCCGCCGCGGCAAACGCCGCGCGGTCAACGCCGGGCAGTAGCCCGCAGGCAACGCGACCCTGATCTGAGTGCAGGACGTACCAGGCTTCGGTCTTGCCGCGGTCGGGTAACCCGCGCGATTGGACATAGGCATCGTCGGGATGGACCTGTATCGACAGGTCATCCTGCGCGTCGAGGAGTTTGACCAGCAGCGGGATCTGGTGGCCGGCCCGCGCCCAGGCCTCGGCGCCGACAAGGGCAGGTCCCCAGGCAGCGGCCAGGTCGGCCAAACCGCTGCCCGCCAACGGCCCCTCGGCCACGACGCTCTGCCGCCCCGGGTACCCGGAAACCTCAAACGACTCGCCGACGCGGACGCCCGACGGCAGCGGTTTGCCGTACAACTCAGCTAACCGTTGTCCCCCCCAAACCATCTCGCGCAGATAGGGACGCAGGGGCAGCAGCCCTGGCAGGGCGGTCACTGCCCCAGCTCGCGGGCGCGGGCCTCGGCCCTCTGGGCGTCGGCGACGCGGTCCATGCGGGCGTAGATGATGCTCAGCTGGCGCCAGACTGAACCGTTGTCCGGGGTGTCTGCCGACAGCTTCTCCAGCAGCGCGCAGGCATGGCTGTCGTCGTCCAGTTGCAGGTAGGTCATGGCCAGGTTATAGCGCGCGTCGGTGTCATCGGGGGCCAGCACCATGGCCTTGGCATACGCGTCCCGGGCGCCCTCGTAGCGTCCCTGCTGGTAAAGGAATCCGCCCAGGCCCAAGTGAGCCGCCGGCGCGTCCGGGGCCAACTCCACGGCCGCCCGGTAGGCGGCTTCGGCCGAACGCTCCAGCGCTACTCCCTGATTGACCAGGCTGCGGCAGGACGGCGCCGCCTGGTCCGAGACGCGGTCGAACACCTGCACGGCGTCGTCCAGGGGCTGACCGTGCTCGGCAAAAGTGTCGCGGATACAGCGCGCCACGGCCGTGTCACCGGCACCCTCGGCAGCCCGCCGATAGGCGTCGGCTGCCGCCCGTTCGCGAGCGATGCCCAAGTTGAGCTGGCAACGGAAGTCACGGGGGGTGAGGGTGGCCAGCCGCTCAAGGTGCCCAATGGCCTGGTCGTAGCGGGCTTCCTGCAGGCACAGGGCGCTCAGGTTGCCGAGGACGGCCGTGTCCGCCGGCGCCAGTGTTACGAGGCGCTCGTACGAGGCGATGGCATCGCTCCGCTCCTGGAGCTGGTACTGGGCGAAGGCCAGATTGCGCCAAGCCTGCTGGGCCGTCGAGTCAATGGCGATGGCGCTCTGGAAGGCCGCCTTGGCGCTGGGCAAGTCGGGCTGCGTCGCCGTCGCCAGGGTCACGCCGCGGTTGTACTCCACTGCCCAGTAATGGCGCCGCATGTCCCCCGCCTCCTGAGCCAGCTTGGGCTTGGGCGCCAGACGCGCGCACTGGTCCAGCGCCGCCGCCATGGCCCTGAACTCGCCGGTCAGGCCATAGGTGCGGGCCAGCTCCAAGTAAACCTCAGGGTTGTTGGGCGTCAGCTCCGCCGCCTTGAGCAACTGCTCACGGGCTTTGGCGGTTTCGCCCTGCTGCAGGTACAGCCGGGCCGAGGTGAGGGCCGTGCTCTGACATCCGAGCAGGGCGGCAAGAGCCAGACAGGTGAACCAGCGCATGTCAGCCTCCGTTGGGGTGGGAGGACGGGGGCGGCCATGGCTGGTACGGCCGCCGTCGAAGGGCGGCAGGGCGCTGGGGTAGAGAGCCGATGGCTGCGTCGCGGCTCGCTGCTACCGCCGGACGCACCCGGCGCCGCGGCCGTCGCAGTCGCGGCACGTCACCGCCAGAGCCCGCCGCCGCGGGTACGGTCGGGGGGCCCGTGCGTCTGCCGGAGCCGGCCACCAACCGCGTGGGGTCAGGTTTGCGGCGTCGTCGGTTTGCCCGCCTCGTCGCTGCCGACGCGGTCGCGCAACTCGCGGGACGGCTTGAACACCGGCGCACGGCGCGGCGGTATGAGAATGTGCGTGCCGGCCCGGGGATTGCGCCCGGTGCGCGCCGCACGACTTACTACCTTGAAGGTACCGAAACCCCGGATTTCGACGTGGTCGCCCTGCTGCAACGCCCGGCTGACTGCCTCGATAAACCCGTCGATGGCCGCCGCAGTGTCTGTCTGCGTGAGGCCCGTCGCCAGGGCAATCTGCTGGGCGATGTCGGCTTTGGTCATCTCCTGGTTCCCTCCGAACCCCGGTCGGTGTGTCGGTTCCCCGGCCCCTTGGCAGCCGGATTCCCGGCTCGCGGGACGCGCGCGCCTAACGCGCAGGGAGGGGAGAACATAGGCCAGTGCGTTCGCCTTGTCAAAGTAACCGGCCGCCCCGCCGCGTCCCTGCAAGGCTAGCCGGGACAGCGGCATTGGCCCGCAGCGCCGGCTCCGGATCGGGGGGCATGGACTGGGCCACAGCCGCGGGCGGCGTTAGCTTTGCCAGCCCCGACCGCAGTCGGCGGCCAGGGGCTGGATCCCACCGGAGAATGACGATGGCCAACCTGAAAATCACCTGCCTGGGCGGCGGCAGTCTCTATTTCTGTCGGGCCCTGGGCGACCTGGTGCTGGAGGACGACCTGACGGGCGCGGAGATCGTGCTGTATGACATTGATCCGGAGAAGGCCGCACGGATGGCGGCGATGGGCCGTCGCCTGGCCAGTGCAGCGGGCCGTGCCGTGGTGGTGCGCGCGGCCACCGGGCTCGAAGACGCCGCCGATGGGGCGGCTTTCGCACTCTCGTCCCTGGGTGGTAGCGGCGCGGAGATCACGCCCACGGTGTACGGTTCCTTCTACCACAGCGTCGACATGCATATCCCGGCGCGGTATGGGGTGCACCAGGTGATCGGCGACACCTGCGGACCTGCCGGCATGATGATGGCTCTGCGCGCCATCCCCGCGTACCTGGCCATCTGCCGCGAGTTGGAGCGCCGGGCGCCGCGCGTAGTGTTGCTGAACCACTCGAACCCGATGGCGCCCCTGTGTCGCGCCATGAACCGGTACACCGGGGTCAACGCGATCGGCATCTGTCACGGGGTGCAGGCAACCGTACGCCGCGCCGCCGAGCTGCTGGGCGTACCGCCGGTGACGCTCCAATGCAGCTGGATCGGTACCAACCACTATTATTGGTTGACCGAGGTGTGGCAGAATGGGGTCGACCGCCAGGCCGACCTGTTAGCGCGCATCCGGGCTCAAGTTGGCGCCGGCAATGCCTCGGTCCAGCTGCTGCTGTCGGACCTCTATGGCTACTGCGTGGGCTATCCCGGCGCCAGCCACCTGCTGGAGTTCTACCCATTCCTGGCGCAGGCCGGGTCCCAGGACGAACTGCCGTACGATATGGCCAGGGAGGCCAGGCAGTTTGGCTTTGACGAGCGCGTCCCCATGCCGGCAGGCCCGACTGACACGCCGGCGGACCGGGCCGCGTTCATGGCCCGATTCCAGCAGCTGCTGGACGGTACCCAACTGCCCGCGCCCGATCGCCAGGACTGGACCGCAGCCGAAGGGATCGGTGGCTTGATCGCCGCCATCGCCTGCGGCCGGCGCGAAGTCTATGTGGTCAACATTCCCAACCGTGGCCTGGTGCCCAACCTGCCGCCGGAAGCCTTGCTGGAGGTGGAGGCCGTTACCGATGCCAACGGCGTCAAGGGCATCCAGCCCGGGCCCTGCCCACCGGTGCTCAAGGGCATTCTCGAGAAACGCGTGGCCTGGCAGGAACTGGTGGCGACCGCGGGCGTGACCGGAGACCGGGCCCTGGCGCGCCAAGCCCTGGTGCTGGACGAGATGGCTGTGCGGCCGGAACTGGCCGGCCCCATGTTGGAGGAACTGCTCGCCGCGTCGCGCCCGCTGCTGCCGCAGTTCTTTGACTGACCCGCAGCCTGCGCCGGGGCAGCCTGCGACCGCCGCCGAACGGGTCCCGCGGCGGCGTTGGCAGGCCTTCAGCCAGGACCGACGACGAGCCGTGGCCACCGACCTGACGGGTGGCTATACTATGCCGCTGACGATGCCGTTAACCCGCCCGCCGGACACGGCCCGATCGCCTGCGGCGCTGCGCCGGTGTGCTGTTGCCCATCCGCCACCCTTGAGGGGAATATGGCCGACAAGTGCCGTTTGAAGATTGGCGTGCTGGCCTGTGGCCGCTACGTGCACAGCAAGACCATCTGGGGTCCGATCATCCATCCGACCGGCGCCGCCAGCCCTGGGAACCTGGGAACCGGCGTGACGAACCTGGCCCTGACCCATGCCTGGGACGTGGACGGGGCGCAGGCCGAGGCCTATGCGGCAGCTTACCCGGGGCTTGAGCTGGTGAACCGCTACGAAGACATGGTCGGCAAGGTCGACGGCATCATCCTCGACGACTTCGACTCGGCACTGCACTTCCACGAATTGGCGCGTCCCTATCTGGAAGCCGGCGTGCCGATTTTCATCAACCGCCCGCTGGCGCTCAACCTGACCCATGCCCGATCGCTGTTGGACCTGGCCGAACGGCACGGCACACCCGTGATGTGCGCCTCGTCTTTCGAGCACGCCCCCGAGATCGTCCAACTGCAGTCCCAGGTGCGCACCATCGGGCCGTTAAGCGGTTACGTGGCCGCCAACTCGATGTCTGACTACCCGACCCACGGCATCCACGGCCTGTTCATGGCGTATGCCGCGGTGGGCGGCGGCATTCGCAGCGTAGCCTACCAGACACCGGACTGGAAGATCCCCAACGGCGTCGTGATCATCGAGCACCATGCCCATCCCGGTGGCCAGCCCTTCTACGGCTGTGTGCAGCAGATCTCGGGGACCTGGGGCTGGGTGCGCGTCTTTGGCCAGCAAACCTGCGAGCAGACGGTCAGCAGCGGTCCCTACTTCTGGGTGGCGCTGGTCGTCGCCATGCAGCGCTTCTTCGAGACTCGGCAGATGCCGCAGACCTACGCGCAGCTCTACGAGAAAACGCAACTGTTCCTGGCCGGGTTCAAGTCACACCTGGAGCACGGTGGCGCACCGGTCCTGCTGGCCGACCTCGGCGACTGGACCGCGCCCCTGCTGAACCCCGACCCGTACCCGGCCGGCTTCTTCGCCTGAACGAGGTGTCAGTGGGACCCGGTGCGCCGGGTCCCACTGCGGCACCGCGCTGGCAAGGGTCTGCTGTCGCCGGGGCTCAGCCTGCCGCGGGCCCTGGCTCAGCCCGCGGCGTCGTCCCCTCGGCTACGGAGCTGACTCAGCATACCTTTGATGTCACTGATGGCCTTGACGGCCACGTACACGGTGATGGTCGAGTACCACACCAGGGCCGCCACGGTAAGGCCCCACCAGAACCAGTGTTCGCCCACACCACCCATCGCCAGTCTCCTTCGCGGGTTTGGGGTCAGCCGGCAGCAGATGCCAGCTGCGCACCGCCGCGGAACGCGTCTTTGACCAACGACCCCACGACCAGTGCCAGGCCGCTCAGCGCGAAGGCCGCGATGCCGGAGAAGTTCGGGCCGATCTGCCGCGCCAGTTCGGCGGTCGCCGGCAGCTTCTGCATGATCAGGTACGACACGGGTATCAGGGCGCTCACCGCAATGGCTGCAGCCGCTCCCCAGTCATTGGCCCGCGGCCAGTAACAGCAGCCGATCAGCAGAGACGAGATGCTTGCCAGGTAGATCGTGCCGGTCAGCATGAGGTAGGTCCACAGATCCCCCTCTAGTTTGTACCACAGGCCGAAGAACAGCAGGAACAGGCCAATGGCAGCAACTATGGCGCGGTTCCACAGCAGGCCCCGGCGCTCGGACCACACGCCTTTGCGGAAGGGCGCCATGATGTCGTTGTAGATGACACTGCCCCAGGTCAGCATGTACGATGAGTCGGTCGACATGTCGGCGGCAAGCATGGCCGCGATGACCAACCCCATCAGGCCCGTGGGCACTGCCGTGCTGAGGAAAAGGGGCATGGCATAAAGGCTCGGATCGACCTGCATCTCCGGCGACAGCGCCGCCAGCGCCGCCGGCGTCAGGCTGGCCAATGCCGCGATGCCCCAGATGCCGGGGATCAGGAACCGACAGACAAAGAAGAAGGCTGTCCCGGTGTAGACTTTGCGTCCCGTCTTGGAGTCCTTGGCCGCCAGAACGCGGGCAATGGATGTCTGCCAGGTCAGCACCGAGGCGGTGTTGAGCAGCAGATTGTACAGGACATACTCCCAACCCATGTCCGGGTTGACGAAGGCATTGAACCCGCCCGCGCCGAAGTGACTGCTGACGGTGGTCGTTAGCTGCTGCCACCCAACGTCCACCAGCACCAGCACAGTCACCGCGATCAGGCCCACGCTCATGACAATGAACTGCAGGAAATCGGTGATCAGGACCGACAGCATGCCGCCCATGATGGTGTAAACGGCAACCGCGATCAGCAGGATCGTCATCGTAAGTTCGAGCCGCGATGGGTTGAGCCCGGACGCGACCACGAGGAACTCGCCACCCACGCGGAGGAACACGCCCATGTTCAGCAGACCGCCAAGGACGATGACCACCCCGGCGAGCCAGCGGATGCGCTGGCCGAAGCGACGATCAAGCAGCTCCGGGATCGTCATCACGCCGGAATCGCGCAGCGGCTTGATGCAGAAACCCGTGTACCCGACCAAGAACATCGCCGCGGCGTTGAGCAGGCCCGGAGTGGCGCCGGCAAACCCGTACTTGTAGCCGTTCTGCGCCGTGTACATGCAGGTGACGATGCCGAACTCGGTGGCCGCCAGCGAGGCGATGCCCAGGTACACGTTGAGTTCGCGCCCGGCGACCAGGAAATCCTCGACCTTGCCGACATAGCGACGAACCATCAGACCGGCGACCATCGTAGCCAGCAGGTAAAGCCCGACGATGGAGCCGTCCAGCAGGGAGAAGTGGGTCATAGGGCGTCCCTCCTTGGGGCGCAGGCCCGGGGACCGGTGGCGCGCTCGCCCGG
Source organism: uncultured Gemmatimonadota bacterium (assembly GCA_903893785.1). Lineage (GTDB taxonomy): Bacteria > Latescibacterota > UBA2968 > UBA8231 > UBA8231 > CAITNQ01. The sequence continues at coordinate 6,295 of CAITNQ010000195.1, read as the reverse complement.
CCGCAGCCGCGGCAGAGGCATTGGGGGCTGCAATTAACAGCCACCTTGCGGCCGGGTCAACCTTTTTCGTCGTCACCGACCCGCTGTCGACACGCCCGCCGTCGGCGGGCGCCGGAGCCGCAACGGGAACCGGTGGGGCACCGCGGTTGGCGCCCCGGGCGCGTTGGCGTAAATTGGCCGGCATTGACGGCCGCAGGGCCGGGAAGGAGGGCATATGCGCGGGTTAGCCGCGGAGATTCGAGACCGGCGCGTGGCGGACGGGTCCTTGCGCCTGTGGTGGTTGGGGCAGGCGGGTTTCGCCGTGAAGACTCCCGCCGGGCGGGTGCTGTATGTCGATCCCTACCTCTCGGATGCCGCCGAGCGTCTGCACGGCTTCAAACGGCTCTCACTGCCGGCCATTGTGGCCGAGGACGTGCAGGCTGACCTGGTGATCTTGACCCACGAGCACACGGACCACCTGGATCCGGACGCTCTGCCCGTGATTGCCCGTGCCAATCCGGGGTGCCGATTCGCCGCTCCCGGAGGCTGCGACGCCGGTCTGCGCACTGCCGGTGTCGAACCCGAACGGTGCCTGTCCCTGCGACCGAATGAGGTCTGTGACATCGATGGCGTCCGTCTGCACGCGGTACCGGCCGACCATGGGGATCTGTCGCCGACGGCGCTCAGCCTGGTGCTCGAGGCCGCTCAGGTACGCGTTTTCTTCAGCGGCGACACCTCCTGGCGCCCGGGACTGTTCGGCCCGCTGTTCGCGCTGGGTATGGACCTGGTGGTCCCCTGCATCAACGGTGTGTTCGGGAACATGAACCACATTGACGCGGCCATGATGGTGGCCCAGGCCGCCCCGCGCTACGCCATCCCTTGCCACTTCTGGACGTTCGCCGAACAGGGCGCCGGCGATCCGGCCGGCTTCTGCCACGCCTGCCGGCAGCTGGCGCCACGAGTGCGACCCGTACTGCTGCGCCCGGGTGAGGGCTTCACGCTCAAGGCTCGACCGCGGGATGTGCAGCCATGACGACGGCCGATCCGCGCATCGATTGGCGCTCTACTTCGGTGCCTGGGGCCCGCTACCTGTCCGGTTCCACGGTGTACGACGAGGCTCTGGTTGCCGGCCGCTGGGTCACCCGGTACTGGAACGTCAACGGCCAGATCTGGCCCGAAATGCACCTGGCCGGGCGTCAGTGGACCGCCGACCAACCTGCCGATGCCTTCGACCTGGCGGTCAACGGCCAGTCGCTCGGCGGCGCCTGGGTCTGGGAAGGCGCGGCACTCACCGCCGACCCCGGATCGGCGCCAAGGACCGGCGACAACACGGCCTCCCGGCCGGTCAGCCACGGCGTGGTCCGGTTGGCGGCCCCGGCCCATGGTGTCGGCGTGGACCTGCACACGCGGGTGGATGGCGGACCGTTCTTCATCCGTTGGCTGGAGATCGCCAACACCGGCGAACGGCCGTTCGCGATCACCGCGGTGGCGCCCTGGGCCGGTGCGCTGTGGTCCCATCGCTTCGAGGAGCACCTACCGCCCGGACAGCGCACGCCCTTTGAGCTGGGTTGGGCCCACCAGTTCGAGTGGGGCCGCGAGGGCGACTTCTGGTTCGAGGACCTGGCCGCCGGCGTCACCCGCATCGACGGCGGCCGGAAGGGGCGCAGCGGTTGGGGGCGACCGGCCTTCTGGGCCCGCAATCGCTGTAACGGCCAGACCGTGGTCGCCGAGCTTGCCTGGGGAGGCAGCTATCGCCTGGACCTGGACTGCCGGCTGCGCGACGAGGAGTGGGGTGGCAATCACCTGCAGCCGGCGACGCGTCACGGTGAACTGTTCTTCCGGGTCGGGCTGGCCGGCCACGATGCCGCCCTGCGCGTGATCGACCCCGGCGAGAGGGTCGCCACGCCCGCCGTGCACCTGGCATTCTTCCACGCGGATGTCGACCGCATCGTGCAGGCGACGCACGACCATGTGCGGCACGTGGTCATGCCACCCCCGGTGGCGGGCCGGCACGTCGAGATCGAGGCCAACCATCGCGGCTATCTGTGCGACCGCGAGAGCACGCCGGCCATCCTAGCCGACGCGGACGTCGCCGCGGCCGTGGGCGCCGAGATGTACGTCGTCGATGCGGGTTGGTACGGCAACGAGCCCAATCAGTGGGGCGCCAACGTCGGCGACTGGCACGACGGCCCCTGGATGGCCGCCGGGGGGGGCCTCCGGGCGGTCAGTGACCATGCCCATCAGCTGGGTCTGCGGTTCGGTCTGTGGGTGGAGATCGAGGCCGCGGGGGCTCATTCGGATCTGCGGCGGCAGCACCCTGAATGGTTGTTGCGGCGCGACGGCGAGCCGATAGCCGGCGGCAGGGCCCTGGACTTGACGCAACCCGAGGTGGCCAGATGGGTGGAGTCGGAGATCGCCCGCCTGATCGACACCTACGCGCTGGACATGTACCGTATCGATCACAACCACTGCCTGACGCCGGCCGGCAACCGCGACTACCGAGGTTTCCGCGAAGACCTGACGTGGCGTTACTATGAAGCTCTTTACGGCATTTTCGACCGCCTGCGAAGCCGTTTCCCGGCGGTGGTTTTCCAGAACTGCGCCGGCGGCGGCGGCCGCCTGGACTGGGGCACGCTGGCGCGCTTCCACAACACCGAGCTTTCGGACTGGATGCGTCTTCCCCGCGGGGTGCAGATCCTCAACGGCGTCACGCTGTCGCTGCCGCCGGAGGTGTTGCTGCGCACTTTTGGCACCGAGACCGGTGAGCACGCGCTCGATGGCGACATCGATGCGCAGCTGCGCCTGTGCTGCTGCCGGCCCATCTTCCGCGGCATCGCGCCGACGTTGGACGAACTGAGCCCTTACCTGCACCAACGGATCACCCATTTCCTCGATCTGTACCGGCGGTGGGTACGTCCCACTATGGTCGATGGGCTGGTGTTCCACCACACCCCTTTCACGCCGCTGGCAGCCAAGGCGCCGTGGTGCGTGCTGGAATACGCCCGCCGCGACCGCTCGGTCAGTGTTGCCATGCTGTTCCGCACCGGTGGCCGGTTCGATGACGACGCCGACGCGCCGTGGGTATTCCGCCCCCGTGGGCTCGATCCGGGCCGCACCTATGCCGTCGTGGCCGACAACAGCGGCGGGCGGCACCAGGCCAGCGGCCAGCAGCTGGCGACAGACGGCGTTCGTGTCTGCCTCGGACGGCCGCTGGCCAGCGAAATGCTCATCTTCACCGCCGAAGACGGCCGTGACGCCACCTGACCTGAACCGCGCGAAGGAGCAACCCATGCACACGAGTCCAGGCACGCAGGACCTCGGCGGCGGTTTCCGGTACCATGGCGTCGCCACTCCCGTGAGTAACCACCGGGGCACGGTAGCCACGATCGATGCCGCGGGCCGGGACATACTGCTGGTCTGGCTTTTCGACCACCGCGGCGGTTATGCCCTGTTGCTGATCGACGCCGAGACGGGTGCCAGCGAGGAGTTTGCCGTTCCATTTGCGCCCGGGGGCGACTGCCCGTACGCGTCGCTCCTGTCGCGCGCCAACCGGTACTACACCCAGTTCAACAGCCATTTCGTTGAATTTGATCCGGTGCAGCGGGCCTTCACTTTCTGCCGTCCGACGACGCCGCAGATGGCCATGGGCATGGCCGAGGACGACCGGGGACGCGTTTTCGCGGTATCCTATCCCGACAGCGGCGTCGTGGGCTATGACCCGGCCACGGGTTGGTGGCAGGACTACGGTTCGGTGTACCCGCAGAACTGGCGCCAGTACCAGCGTTATGTGGCGGCTGACAACACAGGTTGGCTGTACTTCGGCGTGGGCAGCACGGCCAGCCAGATTGTGGCCCTGGAGGTGGCTTCCGGGCAGGCACGGCCGGTGTTGGGCGAACTCGAGCGGGGGCGCGGCACCAGCCTGGTGTACCGCGACTTGGACGGGTGCGTGTACGGCCAACCCCTGGCCGGACAGCCAGGCCCCTGGCTACGCCTGCGGGCGGGTGCCTGGGAGTGGGTGCCTGTCGCCCCGGAGCAGGCAGTACCGACAATTACCGGCAGCCAGTCGCTGTGCCACAGCCAGTTCCCCAGCGGTCGCCGACTGGTCGAGTGTGATCTGGTGGGGCGATGCCTGGTGACCGACGGCCCTGGCACCCAAGGTTCGCGCCGCCTGCAGTTCGACTACAGCAGCGATGGCGCCCACTTGATGGGGGTGGCCCTGGCTCCCGACGGCACACTGGCCGGGGGCACGGCCTTCCCCATGCGATTCTTCGCCTACGATCCGGTCGCGGATCGATGGCGCAACCACGCCAGCTACGGCCAGTGGAACACGGTGGCCCGGCACGGCGATCGCTTCTTCGTCGGCGGTTACGGGGCCGGTTTCCTGCTCGAATGGAACCCGGCCGAACCCTGGGTGCCGACCGAAGTCGGCGGCCAGGGCTGCAACCCGCGATTCCTGGCTCAGTGCGAACCCGACATCAACCGCCCCCACTGCCTGCTCGCCCACCCGGACGGGCGCCTCCTGGTGCTGGCGGGTACGCCCGGCTACGGCTACACTGGCGGTGGACTGTTGTTCTGGGACCGCCAGACACAGACGGCGGTCCGGGTGGGTCACGCCGACCTATTGCCCGAGCACTCAACCATGAGCCTGGTCGCCTGGGGCGACGGGCTGCTACTGGGCGGGACCACCACCGCGCCCGGGACGGGTGGCGAGAAGAAAGCCGACGTGGCCGAACTGTACCTGCTTGATCTGGCCACCCGCGCCATCACCTGGCACGCCCCGGTCATCGCGGGCGCGCAGGAGTACACCTGCCTACTGGCACGTCCGAACGGTCTGGTGTACGGGGTGGTTGACCGGCGCCAGTTCATGGTGTTCGATCCGGCGGGGCCCGGGCTGGTGCACTCCGAACCGATTGAGCCACGCTTTGGCCTGACGGCAACGCAGCAGGGCCCGCGCATTCTGATCGAGGGCGACGACGACCGGGTCTACCTGCTGTGCGTACGCGGCATCGCCCGGATCGACCCGGTGACGCACGAGATCACCTGGATGGCGGACGCACCCGTGCCGGTCGGCCCGGGCGGCGACTACCACCAGGGCCGCGTCTACTTCGGCAGTCAGTCACGTCTGTACAGCTATGCCGTAGCGGCGGGGGGCGGTTAAGCGGCGGCGGCGCCTGAGGTGCAGCGGTACGCGTACAGGCGGGCATTGCGCAGGTGGAAAGCTAGGCGCACGGGACGTTGGTTCAGACCGGCGCAGCCATGCCCGGCGCCCCAGCGCACCGGAGCAGCCACGGCATCCACCTGCACCGGCAGGCACTCCTCGGCTGAGTAGCCGGCGATCGGTGCGAACTGCTCGTCAAGGCAGGCCACGCGGACCTCACCGTAGTCGGCTTTGACATTGAGCAGCAGTTGCTCGCCGTCCACGCGCATGGGCACCGTGGTCACCGTGCCGCCGTCAAAGCTAGCGCCCACAGAAGCGAAGCCGTCGGCCCGCAGGGTAGCCAAGCCAATGGCCATGGAGCGCGGATCCTGGTCGGCAGCAATGCTGGGATCGTACTCGCGCGGTACCTTGTTGTGCCGTCGCGCGGTGCCCCGGTAATACAAGTGCAGGCGGTCACCCACTTGAACCGGCGGCGCCCCGGTCAGCAGCAACTGGAAGCGATCCCATTCGCCGATCTCGCCCAGCGGCAGCAGCGGCGGCCCTTCGCTGCGCAGCCAGCGCTGACCGTCGCGACTGATCAGCAGGCGCAGCACCTGCGTCTGGGCGCGCGCGCCTTTTTCGAAGTGCGTCAAGATGCCCAGGTAGTGCTCACCGTAGGTGAACGCGGTGTGGTTGTACAGCGCCTCTTCTTCGTAGGCCGGCGCCAGACATGGCTGTGGGGGCGTCCACTGCGAGAAATCGTCGCTCCAGCTGACCAGCCGCTCAGGTGTCCCGCGCAGGCAGGCGGCATAGCGCCGGCGACGAGCGTCGATCATCAGCGACTGGGCATCGCCCACCGGCCCCAGGTCGGCAGTGCCGGGACGGGGGTGGAAACGGAACACCGGCTCGCTGCCGTGAGACCAGTGGATGCCGTCCGGCGACACGGCCGTGTAGATGCCCGCCAACGGCCCGTCCCAGTCGTAGCTTGACCAGCCCAGCGCTTTGTACCTGCGATTCGGGTCTGGGTCGAAGGGGTCTTTGAGGACACTCTCGAAATGGTCCATCCCGTCGTGGTGCGAAGCCGGGATGACGATGTTGTTGCGGGTCGATCCGAGGGCTTCGTGGACACCCAAGTTCGGGCGCTCCCAGTGGACGCCGTCGGCGGAAAGCGCCAGGCAT
>CAITNQ010000194.1 GCA_903893785.1 uncultured Gemmatimonadota bacterium | reverse complement strand
CGCCGCCCATCACCCAAATGCGCCCGGAGCAGGCCCATGAGCAGCCCTTCGCAGCTGGAGGTGCCCGAGAAGTGGCAGTGGTTTCCGCAGGCTCGTTTCGGGCTGTTCATCCACTGGGGCCCGTACGCGGCCCTGGGGCGAGGCGAACAGGTCGCCAACCGGGAGCACCTGGACCACCGCGAGTACGCCGCCCGGGCGTGCCGCTGGAACCCGCAGCACTATGACGCCCGCGCCTGGGCCGATGTGGCGGTCCGTGCCGGGATGAAATACGCCGTGCTCACCACCCGTCATCACGACGGGTATTGCCTGTGGGACACGGCCACCACCGACTACTCCAGTGCCGCCCAGGCGCCGCGCCGCGACCTCGTGGCCGAGTACGTGCAGGCCTTCCGCGCCGCGGGCCTGCGCATTGGCCTCTACTACTCGGTGGCCGACTTCCGCCTCCCCGCCTTCTGGGCCGGCCCGCGGCAGGACCCGGAGGGGTTCGGCCGGTTCCGCGATTATGTGCACGCGCAGGTTACCGAGCTGTGCAGTCGCTATGGTCGCATTGATGTCATGTGGTTCGACAAGGCTGAGCACCATTCGGCGCTTGACTGGCGGTCGGCGGAGCTGGTGCAAACCATGCGAAGCCTGCAGCCCGAGGTGCTGATCAACCAGCGCCTCGGAGATGTGCCGTTTGACAGCCTGCCCGAGCATGAACGGCGGACGGGACTGGGTACCACGGACGAGGGTGGGAGCGTCATCCGCCTGGGCGACTTCGCCAACTCCGAGCACCACACACACGGCCACCCCGGTATGCTGTGGGAGTCGTGCCTGGTCCCTACCTGGCGGCTGTGGGGCTATGCCATCGGCGAGCGCTGGAAGCCCACCGATCAACTGCTGGACAACCTGGTCGAGGTGGTCAGCCGGCGGGGCAACCTGCTGCTCAACGTCGGTCCCGATGGCGACGGACGCATCCCGGCCGAGTTCACCGAACGGGCCGAACAGCTGGGCCGTTGGCTGCAGATCCACGGCGAGTGCATCTACGGCGCCGAAGACGGCGGCCTGACCGAGTTCGTCACCTACGGTCACCAGATCGTGCGGGGCAATGCCCTGTACCTGGTGATCCGCCATTGGGACCGACGGCCCACGCTGCGTCTGGTCGGCCTGGCCACCCGGGTCCTTCGCGCGCGGCTGCTGACCAATGGCCAGGAGTTGGCCGTGGAAACACAGCCCGGTGCGGTGTTGTTGCACGGCCTGCCGGCGGAGCCGCCGACGGCACTGTTCCCGGTGATCCGCCTGGAATGCGACGGCAGGCCCCAGGCCGAACCGTGGGCTCGAGGGCCGTATTATGGCACGCTGGAACACGCGCTGACGCTGGCGCAGCAACGGGGCACTTCGGTGTGGGCCGACGGCCGCGAGCGGTGAGACCCGGCCGCGACGCGGGCGAGGGTGACGGGACGCACGCGTCGGCGGGGTGACCATGCCGCGCAGGCAACCGTGGGCCGGAACCCGCCGACATGGCCCTGACCGGGAAAGGTCGAGCGTGGACGCCGCCGAGCGATTGGCCAGAACAACCGTTTGGGTTGCCGTGGCCTTGGGGGTCGTGGCCGCCGTGGTGGGCAGTCAGGGCAGCGCGCGGCTGGGCGCCGTGCCGGTGTTCGCGCTGGTGGTGGCACTGACATTCGCCGTTCAGTGGCTGGCCTTCATACCCGCATGGCGGCAACGCAGCGAGCGATTCTATGACCTGACCGGTGGGTTGACCTATCTGGCGGCGGTGGCCACGGCGTTGGCTCTGGGCCCACCGCCGGACGCGCGGGCCTGGCTGCTGGCCGCGGTGGTGACCGTCTGGGCAGCCCGCCTGGGCACCTTCCTGGCCCGGCGCGTCCGCCGGGCAGGGCATGATGGCCGCTTCGACGCCATCAAGCAGTCGGGCTGGCGTTTCCTGGCCGCCTGGACCTTGCAGGGGTTGTGGGTGACGTTGACGGCGGGCGCGGCGCTGGCCGCCCTGCTCCATCCGGATCGGCAGGCACTGGCCGGGTCCGACGCTGTCGGTTTGGGGTTGTGGATAGTGGGCTTTGCCGTGGAGGTCAGCGCCGACTGGCAGAAGGCACGCTTCCGAGCCCAACCGGAAAACCGCGACCGTTTCCTGACTACCGGCCTGTGGGCCTGGTCACGCCACCCGAACTACGTCGGCGAGATCGCGTTGTGGGTCGGCGTGGCCGTCCTCGCCGCGCCGGCCCTGCGGGGGTGGTCGCTGCTGACGTTGGTCTCGCCCGTTTTCGTGGCCGTGCTCTTGATCCGCGTCAGTGGCGTGCCGCTGCTGGAGCAACGCGCGGACCGCAGATGGGGTGGCCAGCCGGCATACGAAGCCTACAAGAGGCGGACGCCGGTGCTGTGGCCCCGTTGGGGCCGAGCGCCGGGCCCCCCGGCCGCCACGGACCCGCCGGCACCGGCACCCTAGCGCTCACGCCATGGCGTTGAGCTGCTCGGCCTTGCGGCGGTACGCCTCCAGCCATTGAGCCCCGGCGGCCTCCGCAGCCGCGGGCCACTGACGCTGCAGCCGCTCGCCGAAGGCCACCAGCGCGGCGCAGGCGGCGTGGTCCTGGCGCAGCAATTCTGCGGCCGCGGCCTGGTATGCGTGGGGGTCCCGACCGAGACGCTCGAACAACCCGTGCAACTCGAAGTGCAGGCCGATCTCCCGACCGAGGAGCCCCATGTACTCGACGTACAGCCGATGCCGCTCGAGGTGCTCGCGACGGCTCAGCGGCGGCCGCGTGCCGTTCCACCAGTGGGCGTAGCCGACCGGCTGGTCGTCGGCGGCGGCCGCCGCCTCCTGCAGCAACCGCGCCGCTTCGGCGTAGTGGGGCGCCGCGCCGCGCCAGCCGATGGCTACGGCTTCGAGGCAGTCGGCCAGATCGCCGCTGTTGTAGGTGAAACCGAGCGCCGGTTTGGCTACCAGGCGGCTGGCGTCCAAGGCCGCCGACTGGGCCGCCAAGGCATCCGGCAGGGGCGCCTGGTCTTTGGCGCAGTACCATCCTGGCCACTGCCCGGGGCTCCACACCGTGCAGTTGGACAGGATGCGGTGCGCGCGCTCAAGGGCTTGCCAGGCCGCGAAGGCCATGGGCCCAGCCGCCGGGCCGTACTGGTTGCGGGCGATGCGTTGGCAGACGACGTCCGTGTCAGCCATGGGGTTGAGGAAGAACTCGCGGCAGGCCACGGAGTTGCTCGGCACCATTTCGCTGTACGTTCCCCAGTGGTCGAAGACGCCATCGACTTCGAGTTCGTGCCAACGGCGGAGTTTGGCGCCGATGCCGAGCGGGAAGTCCTGCAGATCCAAACCCCACAGGTGCGTCGCGTCGTCGCCCAGATGGAGGTCGTCGTAGCCGACGAACAGCTGACCGCGGCTGCGGCAGGTGGCACGCGCGCGGCGCAGGAGTTCGTGGTTCTGCCGCTCCGCCTGCCAACCGTCCGACTGCGCGGCCATATAGAGCCCGCTAGCCGCCGGCAGGGCCGCCTGGCGGGCCAGGAATTCCTCAGGCACGGCCTCCCAGTGCCAACCCGTGGTGAGCACCCGCAAGCCCGGCCGCACCCGCCCCCCCTCCTCAACGAGAAAGCGGATCAGCCGGTCGCGCTGCGCGAATTTGCTCAGGCCCTGGCAGCGGGGGCAGCGGCCCGGGTCGCATCCCTCACCGCCGGAATCCATGCCGAAGAGGTACAGGGTCTCGACCTGAGGGAACTCGGCGAAGAACCGCTGCAGCAGATCGCGGTAGAACTCCTGCACGCGCGGGTGCGCGAAGCACAGCACCTGGCCCTGGTAGGTGCCTGAGTCGCTGAGCACGTCGGCAGGATAGCGCCGCAACCAGGCCTCCCGTTGGGCCTCGGGCACCCATGGCCCGCCTTGACAGGGCAGTTCGGTGATCCACAGCGACAGGCCAAGCCCGTAGTCGCGGCAGTCGGCGCACAGACGCTGCAGACCGGCCCGGTTGCCCGCCACCTCGTCCGCGGGTACGGCATCGGGAAAGATGGGGCTGCGCACATAACCCTGGAAGCTGCGGCAACTCCCCTGCCAGTCATGACTGATCAGACAGTGCGAGGCGCCGAGACGACTCAGGTACCGGATATCGGCCCGTTCTCCCGGCCAACGGTCGAAGCGCGGATGGAAGTGACGCTCGCCCGGCCGGAACACGCCGAACGCGTGCCAATCCGCCGGCGGCGCCTGACCGAAGGCCAGTGCGTCCTCCAGGGCATAGACGGCCTGCAGCACGCCGCGCGCGGTGCTGCCCAGCAGATAGACCGCGCGGTCGTCCCGCAGGCACTCGAAGGCGTCACAGCCCGGGGTGACGTTGTGCAGGTTGACGCGGCCCTGGCGGATGAGCTCAAGGCGATCCGGCAGTTCCGCGAACAGGCCGAGGTGGACGACATCGACCGTGGCCAGCTGACCGCACGACGGGCGGGCGCGAACCTGCGCCAACTCGCCGGCCGCGGTGGCGAGGGCGGGATGGGCTCCGTGCAGGTGGACAGCGGGGTGCGGCGGGTTGCGCATGGCATACCTGATCGGGGGTGGGGTTTGGAGGCCGCGCTGCCGGCCCATTCGTCGACCGGATGGAACGCGGCCCGACGGGACCGGTCAAAGTGTGGGACGGGCGACGGCGGCGGGGTAGTCGCGCGACCATTCGGCATCCCAGCCGGTGCGCAGGAAGCGTACCCAGCGGGCGACGAAGGCGGGCGCCAGGCCGATGCGGCTCACCGCCGCGACCGTCGCTTCGACATCGTACACGACGCGGCGAAAGGTGAACACGCCGTCGATTTCCACGGCGTAGCCGGCGCGGGGGTCGCCGTCCCGCGGCTGGCCCACGGGCGGCACGCAGACGTAGCGACGACCGGCCAGCCGGCGGTCGATGGTACGGTGTGAATGAGCGCACACCCATACCGCCTGGCCGGGCGCGTCCGGCCAGGCGGCGTGCAGGTGTGGCCAGAGGACGGCATCCGGCATGTCGGGATGCAGGTACGGCGCCCCCGGCGGGTGGTGGGTGACCAAGGCCGCGACCGAGCCCAGGTCGAGGTCGAGCACCCCCGGCAGGGCTTCCAGATAGGCCCGAGCACCGGCGCTTAGTTCCGCCCGGGACCAGGCGTCCCAGTCCAGCGGTAGACCCGGCCCCGCCGTGGGGCCGGTGGCCGCCAGGACGGCGCTGTCGTGGTTGCCGCGCACCGCGCGCGGGCTCAACCGGGCCAGCCGGTCTACGCATGCTGCCGGATGGGGCCCATAGCCCACCACGTCGCCGACAAATGCGACCTCGTCGCCGTCGCCAGCGTCGGCCAGCACGGCCTCCAGTGCCGGCAGGTTGGCGTGGATGTCGGCCAGCCACAAACGTCTCATGAGCCGCCGACGGGGGTAACGGGCGGGGGGCCTGGCGCGGCTGGAGTCGCGCCGCCGCTGGCGGCGCGGGCCAGAATCCCCTCCAGGTACGCGGCGCTCCGCCGGATCCCGTCGGGCGTGACCCGGTCCGGGTTCATCTCCAACGTCGCGCCGTGGCCGTAGCCAGTGTCCTGCAGGGCGGCGGCCAAGTCCGCGAACGGAATCGTACCCGTGCCCAATTCGATGTGATCCGTCTCGTCCTTGACGTCGTGCAGGTGCAGGTGGAAGAGTGAGGTACCGAGGCTGCGGATGAGCAGTCCAAGGCCGCCGGCGGCCGCAAGACGCGGTCGCCCTGAGGGCAGGAACATGTGGCCGACGTCGAGGTTCACGCCCACGCGGGCCAGGCCCCAGCCCTGCACCTGCTCAAAACCATCGATGGTCTCCAGGACTGCCCGGGTACCCATCCGGCCCGCCCACGCGTCCAGCTCCTGCATGGCCGCCCGCCAGGCGGCGTCTTGACTGGCCGTGGCCGTATCGGGCTCGCGGGTGGGTCGCGGCGCGCCAGCGGGTGCCGCCGATGGACTGACGTTCGGTTGGGCCATTGGTCCGGAAGCCGGTGGCCGGGGCGAAGCGCCCTGGGCCGCGTGCGGCGCCTGGGCCGTCCCGAAATCGGCGTGGATGGTGACTACGTCGACGGCCAGATCGGCGGCCAGTTCCATCACTGGCACCAAGGCCGTCATGGCCGGACCCAGCGTGGCCGCCCGCAGTTCGATCGCGAAAGGGGCATGCAACTCACGGTACGCGAACCCCTGGAGCTCGTGCCGCAACCGAGTTCGTGTTGCGGACCCGCAGGCGGCTGGGTCGATACCGGACCAATGCCCCGGTACACCGGCGCTAGCGTGGAAGCCCACGCCGGTGAACCCCGCCTCGCGGATCCACGCCAGTTGCTCGCCGACCTCCAGCCGGTCGCCGATGCGCCACACCATGGTGCCGATGTGCATGGCTCGCCATCCTCACGGCGGCTCAGGGCGGGCCGGGGCGGGCGCCCACGGCGTGGATGGCCGCCGCCGCGGCCATCACTCAGGTGTGTCCCAGCGCGTCGGCAATGGCCAGTCGGGCCGCGCGGCGCGCCGGCAGGAAGGACGCCGCCACCGCCACGATGACCAAGAAGACACTGGCCACGATGACTACGTCCGGCCGCAGGCTGACGGTCAAAGGTATGGGCTGCGACGTGAGGCCAGCGCTGTAGCTGAGGTCGGCCAGGTTGATGGCGGCCGCCGCCACTGTGGCCAGGCCCAGACCCACAGCGCAGGAGACCCCGGCCAGAAGCCCGCCCTCGAGAGTGAACAGCTCCATGATCTGGCGCCGCCGGAAGCCCAGGCTGCGCAGCGTGCCGATCTCCCGGATCCGCTCGTTGACTGCCTTGAGCATGGTGGTGAACACCGAAGTGCCGGCGATAGTCACGACCACCAGCACAACCAACCCACGGTACACCTGCAGCATGTCCATGGTGCGCCGGTACAACTCGCCGAAAAGGTGCTCGCGCCAAGGCGTGGCCGCCAGGCTCAGGCCGCGGGCCTGAGCGGCGCGGGTCAAATCCAGGGCAAAGGCAGGCGCCGCAGCCGCGTCACCGACCAGCGCGACGGTGTAGAAAGACACCCGGTCCGTGTCCAGCAGCTGCTGCGCCAGCGGCAAGGGCAGCAGCAGGAAACGCGCATCGAGTTCACCCAGACCGGCGTCGAACAGGCCAGCCACCTCGGGTTCGACCGTGTTCAGCTGGCCGCTGACGGTGGTGGCCGCCAGCTGCAACCGCGCTTGACCGCAGGCGAACGGGCGCTCGACAGCCGTCAGGCGCCCGCCCGGGCCCACCGCGCCGGTGTCTCCCACGGGTTGGCACCCCAGGAGGCGGCCCAACCGTCCCGCCAGCAGCACGGACTCGGGGGCCGCCAGGTGCAACGGTTTGCCGGCCAACGCATTCCACGCCCACGGCCCCCGCATGCGGGCGCCGTCAACAACGTCGTGGCCCCAGCCACCAAACAGGACGCCGGTGCGCCCCGCGGATACCAGCCCGGTGACCTGCAGCACACGCACCCGCGCCACCACCTCGGTGGCGCGCTGGCGCAGGAAGTCATCGACAAACGCCTGATCTTCACCCGTCAGCAGGTAGGCCAGAGGGTTCTGGCGGCCTTCGCTGGCCGACGCGCCAGGTCGTTCGATGATCACCGAACCGAGCATGCTGCGCTGCCCGTTCCAACTTGCCTGGAGGCTTTCCAGGTCCGTCAGGTACCCCTGGAACAGCGCCATGGCCACGAAGCCCACGGCAATGGACAGCATGGAACCCAGGCTGTGGCGCCAGTGGCGGCACACATTGCGCCAGGCAATGCGAAGCAGCACCCACGGCCGGCCGGGGCGCACGAGGGGACCGGTCATCGCATCACGTTGTTGATGTTGAACAGGGCCGGTGGATGGATCTGGGCGCGTGGTCGATCGATGATGATCTGGGTGACACGGCCGCTGCCGGTGGCGTCGCGAATCGTCATGCGGCTGACAAAGGGCAGGTCACCGGCTGCCGACCGCAGGGTGTTGGCGTGCTCGAAGTCAGCCGTCTTGAACACCTTGCCGTTGACGGTCAGGAACTCGGCCCGCAGCGCCAGATGGCGGTTCTCGGAAACCCAGTACCGAATGCCGTCGTACATCACATTGCGGGCCCGGGCCTTCAGCTCCAACCGATACGCCGGCTCACCGGCCACCGTGTCGCGGCCGACGATCGTACCTTCGTAATCACGGGCGTAGTTGGTGCTGGAGATGTCGCCATTGGCAGCGTCGCCGGACAGGCGCTGACGCGCCGAGATCGACACCGGCCGCCGCAGTCCGGGTTTGGTGAACCAGAGGACCCGGTCATTGAACAACATCAGTTCGCCCTTGCTGCGCGGCGGCGCGAGGCATTCGACCAGAGCGTCATTGCCGCGCGCCTTGACCAGGAACGATCGCGTCGTTCGGGTCCCCTCATCGTCCGCCTCAACGGTGGCGTTCCAGGTGATGCCGTCAAGGATCCCACCCCGGGCCCGATCGGCATCGCGCAGCAGCGCCGCCGCCGTGGGCAACGTCGGCGTGGCCGCGGCGATCGCCGTGGCCATTCCCAGGACCGCCCCGGCCACGCGCCACGACGCGCTGGCGGCCAGAACAGCGGCCATGCCACGCGCCAGGACCCGGGCAAAGGCCACCCCCTTGACCGCGGCAGCCACGGCAACACAGGGGCGAAGACGGGCACCCATCGCGATCTCCTTCGCGGGCCCGCAGGCCCGGCAACCAGCGACCTCAGGCATTGACGGCGATCAGCAGTTCGGCGGTTCGCTGCCGCAGGCGCTGGCGGACGACGAGCCAGGCCACGAGTAACGATAGCGCCATCAGCAGGGCGGCCAGCAGCAGCGCCCCCCCCAGGCCCGGGGTCAGCACCACGGGAACCGTCCCCGGCACACCAGGGGGCGCCACGCGCACCTGCGCCAGGCGCACCAAGACCGCGGCCAGGTGCGCCAGCCCATACCCGGCGCCGACACCGAGCGAGGCGAGCAGCGCCACCTCGCGGACGACCAGGCCGCTCACTTGGCCTCGTGAGAAACCGACCGCGCGCAGCGTGCCCAGTTCCCGGGTGCGCTCGTACACGGTCAGCGTCGTGGCGTTCATCACGCCCAGGACCACCACCGAGGCGACGATGGTCACGATGACCGCGGCCATGGAACGGAGGAAGGTCATTGAACCCGCGTAGTACGGGTTGATCTGGGCATCGGTGAACTCGTACACCGTCACCGGTACGCCCGCGGCCCCGAGCCGTAGCCGCAGTTGCGCGGCCACGGCCGCCACATCCGACCACCGGTGGACGTAGATCGCCATGTAGGTAACGGCATCGGTGCCATACAGGCGTTGCAGCAGGGGCAGAGGCGCCTGCAGCGTCTGGTTCTCGCTGGCGGCAGAGGGCGTATGGATGATGGTCACGACGTCGGCGTCCACGGCCGCCAGCGAACCGTCGAGGGCCATCGCCGCCAGCTGCACGTTCGCATCGGCGGCGAACGCGGCGGCCGCTGTCGGGCTAGCGCAGTCAGGCAGCGACGCGGGCAGCTGTGGTTCGGGCAGGTCGTCCCAAACCCTCGTCTTGCCCAACAGGGCGGCCAGCCCTGCGGCCAGCGCCACCCGTCCTTCGACCTCGGGACAAGCGAACAGGGGCCGCCCGCGAACCGGGGCAGCCAGGTCGGCGGCGTACTCGGCGACCTCGGGGTGAGTCAGGACCCAGCGGTGCGCGTCCGGATCCACTCCCAGAGCCGCGAAGGGCACGCTGCGACACCCGTTGCCGATCAACCCCATGCCCTTGAGGTGGCCGGCCACTCGGTCGATGCGCGGATCGGCCGCGGCCGCCTGCCGGACGGCGGCCTGTTCCGTGGCGGTCAGGCTGTATTCGGCCGGCTTGGCGATGGCCTGGTCCAGGCCCCCGGCGCGGTACACGGCCACCTGGCCACCGTGTTGGAGGTAAACCGCGTTCACCCGCAAGACGGCATCGGCGCGATCGACGTACGCCGCGAGCAGGGCCAAGCCGCACATGCCCAGGGCCACGGCCATGCCGGTGGCCAGGTTGCGCCGCCGGTTGCGCCGCAGATTGCGCGCCGCCAGTCGCCAACCGCCGGTCACCGGGGTCCTGACGGGTTGGGCACCACCCCCTGGGCGTCGAGGATGCGGCCGTCCGAAATGTGGACGACGCGAGCGACCTGGCGGATCAGGTTCTCGTCGTGAGTAGAGAAGAAAAAGGTGACGCCGCGGGTTTCGTTCAATGCCCGCATCAGGTCAACGATACGCTGGGTGGTGGCAGAATCGAGGTTGGCGGTCGGCTCATCGGCCAGCACCAGAACCGGGCGGGTGATCAGGGCCCTGGCGATTGCCACCCGTTGCCGCTGCCCGCCGGAAAGCCGATCCGGCCGCTGCCGGGCGAAACCCTCCAGCTCCACCTCGGCAATGGCCTGCATGGCCCGTTCACGGCGCTCGGCCGCCGCGATGCCGGGTTGGATCAACAGCGGCAACTCGACGTTCTCGACCACGTCGAGCACCGGGATCAGATTGAAGGACTGGAAGATGAAACCGATTTTCCGGTTGCGCAGGCGGCTGCGTTCGTCGTCGGAGAGCCGCGACACGTCGCGACCGGCCAGCAGCACCTGACCGCGATCAGGCTGGTCAATGCAGCCGGCCATGTTCAGCAAGGTGCTCTTGCCCGAGCCCGAGGGCCCCACCAGGGCGGTGAACTCCCCCGGGTGAAGGTCCAACGAGGCGCCCTGCAGGGCTTGGACCTGGGTCTCGCCGAGGCGATAGGACTTGTGCAGGTCGACCAGTGACACCACAGGTGCCGCCATGTTCACCAACTCCAGATGACGCCCGCCACGCCCCCGACCCGGGTCGACCGGGTGAACTCGGTCAGTTCGTCCCCATGGGCGACGGCCAGGGACCCGTAGGCAACCCAGGCGGTACCCAGGTCCAGCGCCGCATCGGTGACCAGGACGCCGGACCGGTCGGTGAACGAATGCAGGTACCGACCGTGCAGGCTCAGGCGCTCGGGGGGTCCCAGTTCGCGCGTGAGTACCGACACCATGACCAGATGACGGCCCAGTACCTCAAGCCCCGGAGTCAACCACCGCTCGACGCTGGCCGGCGTCGGGGTTTGGGCGACGGCCAGCGACGCCGCCGTCAGTTGGGCCCGCGTATAGCCGGCGCTCTGGCGCAGGTACTCGATCCGGGCATCGACCGCGGCCACGGCGGTGTAGCGCAGCCCGACGAGCCCCAGCAACTGGGGCCCGTCGGAGCCGGGGCCGGCAAGGACGGCGAAAGTGGTGCCACCACCGCGGGTGGCCAGCGGGTACCAGGCGCGCGCCCGCCACTGCATGGCCGCATCGCCATAGGCCGACAGCCCTGAGGTGATCGGCGCCGTCCCATAGGCGCCGGCCCAGCGGGCATCGCCTCGACGGGCCCCGCCCGTCAATCCCAGGTAGGCATCGCCACCGAGCCCCACATACTCCAGCTTGGCCAGCGCCGCGCGACCGAAAGCCGCGCCGGCGCGCCAGGGCGCGGCGCCCGCGTCGTGGACCTCGGCCAGGCAGACCAGGCTCCACTGCCGGCCCCAGGACAGGTTGACGCGCAGCAGATCGCGGCCGCGGGCGGCGTAGCTGGCGTCGCGGAAGGCACTGACCTCGCGGAACAGCCGATTGCTCGGGCTGAGCAACTCCGCCGGTCCCCACTGGAAGTTCTGCCGGCCGCAGGCGATGGACAGGGCATCCGTGCCCGACCAGTACAGGTATGCT
>CAITNQ010000193.1 GCA_903893785.1 uncultured Gemmatimonadota bacterium | reverse complement strand
GTGACTCGCCAGGACATGCAGGTACCTCCTTGTCCGCACTGAAAGACGGCAGGGGTGTCGGGGCGGTTCCCCGGGTGGCCGCCGCCACAGGGCGCTGGACGCGGCACGGAATGGGCCTTGGCCCTACGGCCAGCAGCACCCTTATCAATCACGCTGCTGATGTCATTCTGCGCCACGCGGACAATCATAACTGGCCTGAAAAGGCTCCATGTGGCTGTATTCATGGCGCGTATGCGCGGAATGCGGGCCGTTGCTGACCGTAATTAAAGTCGAATACGGATAGCCGGACGATGGGGCGATACTCTTGTGCCCTGCCGGATGCCAAGGTGGGTGGGGCCACGGCGACGCGCCGGTCCGGAACTGCTCGGCGCACGGGTTCCGGCCCGTGCGCCGGCGGGACACGCAGTTCTGGACGCCGTGGATCAGGTTGTCAAGTCGACGGTACCGGGGCCGGGGGGGCCCAAGGGTCCACCTCGCCGCGCAGGTACGCGTTGATGTCGGCGGCGGATTGTTTGCCCGCCCCCATGGCACTGACTACCGTGGCGGCACCAGTGACCACATCGCCGCCGGCCCAGACCTTGGGCATGGTGGTTCGCCCGCACTGGGTGTCGGCCACCACGGTGCCATACTTGCGGCGTTCCAGACCCACGGCGTCGACGAACACCAATGGGTTAGGGCTCGTGCCCAGAGCGAAAATGACCGTGTCAACCGGGATCTCGAACTCTGAACCGGCCACCGGCACCGGCCGGCGCCGGCCGGAGTCGTCGGGCTCGCCCAGTTCCATGCGGATACACTGCATGGCGCGCACGGCGCCCTGCTCAGTCCCCAGGATGGCCAGCGGGTTGGTGAGGAAGTCGAACACCACACCTTCCTCCTCGGCGTGCTCCACCTCCTCGGCACGAGCCGGTACTTCCTCGCGGGACCGGCGGTAAACCACGTGCACTTGGCCTGCCACGGCGCCCACCTCGCCTGACTGGACTCGCTGCAGCCGCAGGGCGCAGCGCGCTGCGTCCATGGCCACGTTGCCCGCGCCCACGACGGCCACCCGGGCGCCGACCTTGACCGGGGTGTCGTAGTCCGGGAAGCGGTACCCCTGCATCAGATTCACCCGGGTCAGGAACTCGTTGGCCGACATCACGCCGTTCAGGTTCACGCCCGGGATCGCCATCATCGCCGGCAATCCCGCGCCGGAGCCGATGAACACGGCGTCGTAGTCGCGCAGAAGCTCGGGCACGGTTGCGGTACGGCCGACAATCTGGTCAAAGCGCAACTCAATGCCCAGGGACTTGGCGGCGTGCTCGATCTCGCCCCGGACGACGCTGCGCGGCAGGCGGAATTCCGGGATGCCGTAGGTTAACACGCCGCCGGCGTCATGCAGCGACTCGAACACAGTCACCTGATGGCCTTCGCGAGCCACGTCGACCGCGCAACTGAGACCTGCCGGACCCGAACCGATGACGGCGACGCGCTTGCCGGTGGCCGGTCGCGGTTCCAGGGGTACGGTACGGGAAGCCAGCTCACTGTCACCGACAAAACGCTCCAGCCGGCCGATGGCCACGGACCTGCCCTTCTTGGTCAGCACGCAGACTTCCTCGCACTGCGACTCCTGAGGGCACACCCGACCGCAGATGGCCGGCAGGCTGTTCTTGGTCTGCATGACGCGGGCGGCCTCGGCCAGATCGCCGCGGCGCAGGGCGAGGATGAACTGCGGTATGGGCACGCCCACGGGGCACTGCTCGACGCAGCGGGGCTTGGTGCACTGCAGACAACGCTCGGCCTCCAGTTGGGCGGTCTCTGGCGAGTACCCCAGCGCTACCTCGGAGAAATTGCCCCCGCGCGACCGAGCGTCCTGCACCGGCATGTCCTGACGCGGGATCTGCTGCCTCTGGCGGGCATTGTAGTCAGCCATTCATGCACCTCCACTGACCATGGCGCCGGTCAGACGGCAGCGGTGTTCGTAGGCGGCCGTCGCGCGTTTCTCCTCCTCGCGGTAATACGCCTGGCGTGACAGCAGGTTGTCCCAGTCCACGGCATGGCCGTCGAACTCGGGCCCGTCGACGCAGACGAACTGCGCGCCGCCTGACAGCACCACGCGACAGCCGCCGCACATGCCGGTGCCGTCGACCATGATCGTGTTGAGGCTGACGATGGTATGGACACCATAGGGTTGGGTCGTGCGCGACACGAACTTCATCATGATGGCGGGCCCGATGGCCCACACCCGGGCAACGGCGCCGGGACGGTCGCGCAGCAACTCGTCCAACGGTTGGGTGACCAGCCCATGCCGGCCACGCGATCCGTCGTCGGTGCAGACGATCAGTTGGTCACTGACCGCGGCCATGCGGTCTTCCCAAAACAACAGGTCCCCGGTGCGGGCGCCGATGATCGAGATGACGGTGTTACCGGCTTCTTTGAGTTCGCGGGTGATCGGGAACATGGGCGCGATGCCAACCCCTCCGGCCACGCAGACTACGGTCCCGAAATGCTCCACCTCGCTGGGGGCACCCAAAGGTCCGGCGAAGGTGGCAAAGCAATCCCCGACCTCCATGGTCCCCATCTGCCGGGTGGACTTGCCTACCTCCTGGAAAATGATCGTCACCATGCCGCTCTCGCGGTCGTAATCGGCAATGGTGAGCGGGATCCGCTCGCCCTGGGCATCGGTACGGACAATGACGAACTGCCCGGCCCTGGCCTTGCCAGCCACAGCTGGCGCGTGCACCACCATCAGGCGGTTGGTGGCACTCAGGATTTCCTTTTGGTGGATCTCGTACACCGGACTTCTCCTGCTGAGACCTCAAAGGTCCCGGGCTGGGGGTGGTATCATAGCGAACGGGCCACGGTCGACCGGCCGCCGTGCCAACGGCCCACGCGGCCCCTGGCGTCGGCCCCGGGACCGGCTGGGCGATCAGCGCCAGGCCGGGAGCGACGGGCGTGGCCTGGCGCGTTAATATACATGGCAACCGCGCGCCTGCCGCAACCGGGCCCTCGGCCCGACGGCAGGCGTGGTCCGGTTGACCACCGGGCCACCGGTCTGGCCAGCGTCCGAGGGGATTGGGGCTTCGGCGCGTGGCGGCTGTCCATCGCGGCCACGGGTGAACTCCCGGCGCGGCGGCGCCTCCATGGCGGCTGCACCGGGCGCCATGGAGGGTGCTTGACAGCGCCAGGCCCGTGTGCAGGTTGTCAGGTGCGCGCTGGCAGCGATGCTGCCAACAGCGGCAAGGCCGCCGGCGGTAGGCCCATACCCCCGCGCAGGGCCCTACGGGACGCATCCGGGAGAGAGCGGAAATGCCCACAGGCAGATGTCGCCGCAGCGCCCGCATATCCGCGGCACTGGCGGGTCTGTTCATCGCGCTGCAACTGGTGCCCTACGGCCGCAGCCACACCAATCCGCCGGTAACCGGCGAGCCCCATTGGGACAGCGAGGCCACGCGGGGCACTTTTGCGCGGGCTTGTGGCGACTGCCACAGCAATCAGACACGGTGGCCCTGGTACAGTCAGGTGGCGCCGGTATCTTGGATGGTCCAGCACCACGTTGACGAGGGGCGCGAGCATCTGAACGTGTCCACCTGGTCAGCCAACCCAGGCAACCAGAGCGGCATCCCTCGCGAGGTAACCCGCGGTGAGATGCCGCTCTGGTCCTACCGGCTGGCGCACGGCGACGCACGCCTTGACGCAGCGGCCAAAGCCGCTTTCGTGGCCGGCCTGCAGGCGACTTTCGCGCCCACGGCCGCAGCCGACGCGAAAAGCGAACGGGACGACGATTGAACGGCCGGACGCGGGGTTCGCGTCGGTCCCGTAATCAACCCTCGTCGGCCGCTTGCCGCGCGTTCTCGCGTCGCCGACGTCGGCGGGCGTAGGGCGTCTCGATCTGATAGGTGCGGCACAATCGGCTGAAACTGCGCATCTGAATGCCCAGCGCCCGCCCCGCGTCTTCGTTGCTGTTGTAGATGCGGGCGACGCGCTCGACCTGTTCGCGAGTGATCCCTTTGTCCACGCTGCCCTCCCCTGAGTTATGGCTTCTGCAGCCGTTGGTGGATGTCGATCAGCCCGTAGATTCCGCCCATCCCCATGCCGTCGTAGACATATACCGCGATGGCATTGACGCCGTGGCGGCGCACTGCCGGTGAGATGTCCAAAGTGAACGGCTGGTCCCATTCGTGGTGCTCGCCGACGAACCGTCCGTTGACGTAAACCCAGGCGTCTTTGTCGACGCCGCCGAAGGCCATGTAGACCGGTTGGCTGTCATCGACGGCCTCCACCTCGACTTTGGCCCGGTACCAGGCCCCCCGGTCATAGCCGGCGTAGCCCTGGTCTTCCCAGGCACGGCCGATCTCGATGGTGGGCCAACGGCTGTCGTCAAAGTCAGGTTGTGAGGGCCCCGGCCGCCGTTCCAGACCGGTCGAAAAGCGCCATTGCTGGGGGACCACCGCCACCGACTGCGCCGGGTAGTCGACGCGGGGCGGGGTCATGGCGTACTCGCCATAGTCTTCCTTGTTGCGCAGGTGGAAAGGCAACCAACGCTGCAGCAGGTTCGGCGATGCCGCTGCCGCCACGCGGCCGCCCCGGTTGGCCGCCACCTGGCTGACATCCACCTGGCCCGCAGGTTGGTGGACATTGATGCGGCCGTATATACCCCCCATGCCCCAGCCGCCGTAAACGTAGATGGCCACGGTGTTACGGCCGTGGCGATGGACGGCCTCGCTGATATCGAGGATGAACGGTTCATCCCACTGATGGAACTCACCAACGAGTCTGCCGTTCAGGCACACGTAGGCGTCCTCATCGATGCCGCCGAAGGCCATCAGCACCGGGGCCCGGTCATCCGGCGCGTCCACGTCCAGGGCGGCACGGTACCAGGCGCTGCCGTCGTAGTCCGGATAGCCCTGGTCCTCCCAGCAGCGCCCGGTCTCCAGTTGCGCCCACCCGGTGTCCACGAAGGCTGCCTCGGAGTACACCTTCCCCTTCTCGGCGCGGAAGAAGGGCTCCGAGTCAAGGGTGAAGCGCCACCGGGTCGGCACGCGAGCCACGGCCCGGTGGTCGTAGGGGATCAGCGGTTCGGCTTGGGCGTAGACGCTGTACAGGCTCTTGCTCGCCGTGCTCACGCCCCGTCCCAGCCCGGCGCCGACCGCGGTGCGGTTGCCGTGGCGCGGCATCCGGCGGTTGACGGCGGCCTGGCTGCCGACATAGCGGAGGCAGTCATCGGGACCGGTGGGCTGCAGCACCTGAATCAGGCCGTAGACACCGCCCATGCCGTAGCCGTCGTACACGTAGATGGCGACCGTGTTGCGGTCGTGACGGCGCACGGCGGTGGAGATGTCCAAGATGAACGGCACGTCCCACTCGTGATGCGAGCCCACGTACTGGCCGTTGAGGTACACATAGGCATGGAGGTCAACGCCGCCGAAGGCCATGAACACAGGCACCTGGTCGTCGGCCTC
This sequence comes from uncultured Gemmatimonadota bacterium, assembly GCA_903893785.1. Taxonomy (GTDB): domain Bacteria; phylum Latescibacterota; class UBA2968; order UBA8231; family UBA8231; genus CAITNQ01. The sequence continues at coordinate 8,008 of CAITNQ010000193.1, read as the reverse complement.
GACGCTGAACTGGCTGCGGTACCAGGCGCCCTCATCGTACCCCTGGTACCCCTGGTCTTCCCAGGCCTGACCGATCTGGATGCGCGACCAGCGACTGTCGTCGTACCCCATCTGCGAGTATTCCACCCCTCCCGCCTGGCTGTCGGTCTGGGGACCTACGGCCACCAGGAAACGCCACTCCAGCGGCACCTGGGCGACCTGCCGGTTCGCGAACGGTACCACCGGTGGCGCGGCCGCGTAGTCGCCGTATTCAGGCAGCAGCGCCCGGTCCAGGGCATCCGCCGGCATGGCCGCCAGCTGCTCGGCCCAGGCCAGCATCTCACGGGCGGTCTCCGGGGCACTCTCCTGCAGCGCCGCAGCCTGCGCCTTGAGCGCCTCGACCTGGGCGCTCAACCGTGAAAGGCCCGAACCCGGGCGGACGGCCCGGCCGGTCGAGTCAGTGCGGAGCAGGATCGCCAGCGAGTCCCGCTGCTGGCGCCCGAGCGAACGGCGGAAGCGCGGCGGTGCCGCAGTCACCGTGTCGACCTCGTCCTCAAGGAACGGTGGCTCATCAGACAGCGTGGCTTCGCGATTGGCCAGTGACTGCAGCCGGGCACCGGCCGTAGCCGCTGCTTGGCTCTGTTCCGGGTAGTGCTCCTTGACCTGTTGGTACGCCTGGCGGGCGGCGCGCAGCCCCAGGCGTTCGCGACACAGGCCAAGGCGAATCTGCGCTCGGGCTGCCAGGGCCGGGTCGCCGCCCTGTTTAGCCTGAGTGTTGACGACGCGTTCGTACAGGGTGATAGCCTGCTCGAGGTCGCCCTGGCCCTTCTCGGCAGCCACCGCGGCCTGGTACATCTCGACGAGGGATTCGGCCCGAACCACGACCGACAGCGTCAAGAGCACGAGGGCCGCCAGTAGCCCGACCGCGTACCGGCTGCGTGTCCGCGTCACGATCCTGCCCTTGAGCCAGGGGCACTGCAACGGTCACCGACACAGGTGCAGACGCGCCACGCGGGGCTGCCTGGCCGGCCGCTCCGAGGCCCGGCAGCCCGAGAGCTCGTGCGGCAGCGATGCCGCGCCGCCGCCCGAGCCTCGGAGCCTTAACCCTGGAGGAGTCGCTGTAAAACGTAAAGGGCGCGGCGGGGGCGGTTGTCAGGAAGATGTCAGAAGTACGACAGGATCGTGCAAAAGAACGATGGCCGACGACGCCCGGTGGCGGTACGGGGCTTCAGCGGACCAGGCGGTAGCCCAGGCCGTGCACCGTCAGCAGGTGTACAGGGTGGCCCGGATCGTCCTCGACTTTGGCCCGCAGATCCAAGACATGGGTGTCGATGGTGCGCGTCGTCGGGTACACATCGTAACCCCAGACCGACTGCAGCAGTTCGGCCCTGCTCACCGCGCGGCCGTCGCGTTCGGCGAGTACCTGCAGGATGCCGAACTCCTTGGGTGACAGGTGGATTGGTTCGCCTTTGAACGTCGCTTCTCGGCGTGAGAAGTCCACTGTGGCGTGGCCGAATTCCAGCAGCGCCTGATCGGTGGCGTGTTCAGCCGGCTGCGACCGGCGCAGGACCGCCTTGATGCGCGCCAGGAGCTCCATGACGCCGACCGGTTTGGTGACGTAGTCATCGCCCCCCAGGTCCAGGCCACGGACCTTGTCCGCCTCGTCGGAGCGCGCCGTGAGGAAGATGATCGGGGTATCGAGTCCCTTCTGCCGCAGGCGGCGGCACACATCGAAGCCGTTCAGGCCCGGCAACATGATGTCGAGCAGAATCAGGTCCGGATGGTGCGCCAGGGCCAACGCCAGGCCCTGGTTGCCATTACCCGCGGCGAGCACTTCGTACCCCTCGAAAGCCAAGTTCTCCTGCAGCGGTTGGGCGATGGACTCCTCGTCTTCGAGCACCAGAATCTTGGCCATGTCAGCTCCTTGCCGTCGGCAGCACCAACCGGAAGCGTGAGCCGCCGCTAGGTCTGGCGACCAACTCCACGCGGCCGCCGTGGGCTTCGGCAATGCTGCGCGTCAGGGCCAGGCCGACCCCGGCGCCGGCTACCTGGGCCGCGCCGGCATTGCTGGCCCGGTAGAACTTTTCGAAGATACGGGCCCGCTCGGACGGTGGCACGCCGATACCGCGATCCGCCACCTCGACCACCTGGCCATCGCCGTACGTGGCTACCCGGACGGCAATCTCGAGCCGCTCGGTTGAGTATTTGGCCGCGTTCGCGAGCAGATTGGCGACCGCGATGCCAAGAGCAGAACGGTCGGCTCGCAGTGGCGGCAGATCCTCGGCGATGGCCAGGTCAAGGCGGAAACCGCGGTACCGCAGCTGCGGCTCGATGGGCTCCAGCGCGCCGCGAACCACAGCGGCCAACTGGCATGGCTGGAAGTCGTAGACCAGGCGGCCGCTGTCCAACTGCGCAAAGGCCATGATATTGTCCACCAGGCGCGACAGACGCTCACTTTCGCGCACGATGGCGCGCAGGAACTCGTCCCGCCGCTCCGGGTTCCGGTAGCGCCCGGCCAGCACGGTCTCGGCATTGATGCGAATCGCCGCCAACGGCGTCCGCAATTCGTGCGACACATTGGCGACGAAATCGGAGCGCAGGCGGGCCAGACGGACTTCGCGATGGGTGTCCCGCAGCAGCACGTATCCGCCCAGAGCGACGAACCCCACCAGGAGGAAGATGGCGGACAGGACGGCCAGGTTCCTCTTGCGGTAGTAAGACACCGCCGAGCTCGAATCCACTGCCCAGATGCCCAGGTGGAGGCCGCCCAGCCACTCGCCGGCAACCAGTACGCGGCTGATGGTGGCGCGGTGGGTGACGCTGAAGGCGTCCGTTGCACCCGGGGCCAACAACTCGACATCGAACCCGCGCTGCGCCAGACGCTCGCCGGCGGCGGTTCGCTGCAGTGCCGCGCGCAGGGGCTCCATGTCGAAGGACAGCCCCACCGCGCTGCCGTCGCTGAGGCGGCGCGCGAAGACCAGGAAAGGGGTACCGTCGGCGAGGCTGCCGCAGGCATAGCCGGTCTGGGGCGGCAGCTGCAGAGCCGCCGGTCCGGCAAAACGCTCCGCGAACGTGAGGCGGCGTTCGACGCGGTCCAGGTCAGCTTTGAGGGCGCGGTTGCCGCCTTGGTCGGCGGGCCAACGGCCGACCAGGGCCTGGGCGGCCCCCAGCGACTGCCGGATACCAGGGAACAGCGGATAGCGGCCGGTCAGTAGCGCGCGGGCCCAATCGGCCAGCACGGGCAGCCCCTGGACGGGCCCCAGGTGCTCGGCCAACCGCAGGTGGCTCAGGGTCGCGGGGTGGGCGCCGTCGGCGTCGAAGCTCAGCCCGTAAAGGCCCAGCTGGCGGTGGGCCTCCGCCGCGGTGGTCAAGTCGCCGGCGGCCAGCGCGGCCCGGCCTTGAGCGTTGAGGACTTCGGCTTCTTCAGCCCCCGAAACCGCCCGACGCCACGCCTCTCGGTAGGCCTCGCGCACCGTCGCGTAGCCTCCGTCGCCCAGTTCCAATGCCTCTGCCCGCGCCATGGCCACGGCAAAAGCCGGATGGCGCTCGCCCAACGGCAGGGGCAGATACAGCGGGTATTCGAGGCGTCCCGCGGCGTTCACCCGGAAGGCCTGGGCCACCTCAGGGAAAGACTCATAGGCGGCCAGGTCGAGGCCGCGCGGGTCTGCATAGGCCATGCCTTGGGTGAGGCTGCCCAGGAGACGGCCCAGCGCGTCCTGCAGCGGCCCGCCCAGCAGCAGCGCTTCGGCCTGCACGCTTTCCCGTTCGTCGCGCAGCGAGTCGACACTGCGCCAGGTCAGCAGGGCGACCGGGAGCAGGATCAACAGCAGGAACAGCAGGGCCAGCTTACGACTCGATCGATGCATGGACACGCCGACGGCAGGAGTAGCGCCGCGTCGCGGCGCGAGGCGGATGCGTCTGGAATGTCGTCAGACGGCCCCGTCGGCACCAGCGGATCTTGACGACCGCCCGGTCAGATGGATGGGTCGGGTGCGGCCCCGCCGGTCATTCGGCGGCAACGATGCGGGCCCCCAGAGGGCGGCGAACCACGCGTTTGGCGGTGCACCACAGCCGCAGGCCGTGCCATTGACCGGGGTCTTCGCGGCTCGTCGACTCCTTGCCCCCAGGGTCGGTCTGGCGGCACACCAACTCGCCAGGCGCGCCCGCGTCCAGTTGCAGACGGCCGAACCGTGCGGCGAACGCCGGCGAGCCCTCAGTGTCGCCGACCGACTCCGCGACCACGAACTGCAGTCGCAGGCCGGGGCCGATGGTGCCGCCCACCTCCAAACGGGGTCGATGGCGCGCGATCGACTCAACCGTGGCCGCCGATGACGCCGCCGCGCGTTGTTGGCGCACCCCGGCGTCGTCGAGCTGGAACGTCAGCACGAAGAGCTGGCGCAGGTCGGCCAGCACACGCAGGAAGACTTTCTGGTTGTTCGGATTGCTGCGCAGGTACGACTGGTTGGCGTGCGCCAGCCGGCCGATGACCGCCCGGGTGAAGAAATCGAGCAGAGCGGCCTCCATCTGCTCGCGCGGCCGCGCACCGATGACGCGGTAGAAAGCTTCCAGGTTCACCTGCAGCCGTTCGCTGCCCGGCCGGATCAGCTGGCCCAGCGCCACCTCGCACACCAGCCGCGTGACCTTGAGGAGTCGCGCCAGGCGCCGCTCCTCGACCCCCAGTCGCATCTGCAGCAGACGGTGTTCGTGTGCGGCTTCCATCGCCTCCTGCCGAAGACGGGCGACCTGTTGCAGCCGCGATTCGAATCCGCCGACCGCCAGGGTCGCCACACCCAGATTGCCGCCCACCTCGGCGGCGCGATAGGCCGTGACGTGGCAGCCGTGGGCTGAACCCCCGATGCGCACGGAGTCGCCCGACAGGATGGCGTGGCAGACATCGCCCAGGACGACAATGTCGCCGCCGGCCGCAATCACGCAGGGCTGCTCAGGCGTGCCCAGCAGAGCCCCGTCGACGCGCACTGAACGGTGGCTGTTGGCCCGGGTTGCCGGCGCCATGTCGCCGGCAACCCGGGCGTCGGCGTCACCCGCCTCCAACGGCGGATCACCCACCGCCAGGCCCTCGGCACAGACCACGGGGTCTGCGGGGCCAACCGGCGGGCCTGCCTCGTCGCGGTCCATTGGGTCCGACATGATACCTCAGCCACCACTCCAGATCCTGCCGTCGCCGCCCGCGCGGGGCCGTCTCAGGCGGTGATATCCACACTCCCCCCCAGCCCGGCCGCCCCGGTCCGGGGTGGGCTGGTGACCGAGGCACTGCTGCCGGTGCTGGCGGCCTTGGGCGTGGAGGAGGACCCGGCCGATGACGGCGGCGTTGACGACGGCGCCGCGGCTGAGTTGGCGGCCCCGCCCCGGCTGGCGGTCCGGCTTGCCGTCTGACCGCTGGCGTCGCCCGCCGCGGCCCGGGCGCGGCGTTGGCCGGCTTGCACGATGCGCGCCTGACGTCCCCCTTGCGCCGCGGCCGAGCGCAGGATCTGCTGGCGTCTTTCCTCCAGGCTGTTGGCGCTGCTGTTTGATGCTGACGCGGCGTTCACCGGGGTTGCCATGGCGGTTCTCCTCTGCCTGTCGACCTGGCGAGGGTGCGGACCAGGCCTGCGTCACCGCGATTCACTGGTATACACTCGACGAGCGATCGATGCGGCTGTGCGCAATATCCACCAACCGCGTGAGGGGCGCAAGCAGCGGCGCGGCCCGGCCTCGCCGCCGCCGGCTCAGGCCTATTGGCGCGCCCGGCAGAACAGCCCAGCCAGGACGTCGGCGACGATCTCGGCTTCGCCTTCCTCCATCATGTACGGGTTGATGGTGATGCCGTCATCGCCCCCGGAAACCTCGATGCGGGGCTCGCCGGCGGACAACTCGTGGCGCACCTGGGTGGCGCCGATACCGGCAGCCTCGGCCTGCCAGCGCAGCGTCAGGTGCGGCGCGACGTTGGAGCGTCCGGGCTGGCTGACGCTGGCTGCCATGGTCGGCACATCAGCGCCGACGGCGGCGATGACCGCCAGGCGCCGTTCCCACTCGGCCCACTCGGCCTGGTGGTCGCGGGCCACCCACTGCTCGACCGCAGCCAGCAGGCCCATGATCTCCTCCTTGCCGACCTTCATGGGGCGCCCGATGGCCCCGTGGGGGCAACCGTTGAGAAAGGCGGCCTGCAGCAGGTCTTTGCGCCCCAGTACCAGTCCCGAGGCCTGGGGCCCGCGGAGGCACTTGCCGCCGCTGTAGGCCACCGCGTCCACTCCCTGCTCCAGGTACCAGTTCGGCACGTCGGGCCGTTCCGCTGCCGCGTCAACCAGGGACGGTACGCCGTGCGCCCTGGCGCTGGCCGCCATGTCCCTGACGCTGATGGGGCCACGGTCGGCGGCGTCGCCGAACATGAACACCATGGCTGTACGGTCCGTGTAGGCGGCCTCGAGCTCAGCGGCGGTGTTGACCTCGACAAAGCGAGTGCCGACGGCTCGGATGGCCCGGTCATAGCCCACGCGGTGCGCGGCCTGCACGATCACTTCGTTCTTCATGCCGGTGGTGTCCGGCAGCCGACCGATGCGTTCAGCGTCGGTGCCGGCGACGCAGGCGGCCGTGACCTGGGTCAGGGCGGCGGCGCACCCGTTGGTCACCAGACCCCACTCACACTGCATCACCTGGCCCAGGCGCGCCCCCACCGCTTCCATGAGTTCCGCCAGGACGACGTAGCGCGAAGCCGCCTCGAACATGGCCTGTCGCACCTGCGGCAGGGCCAGCGAACCGGAAAGAACCGTCAGCGTACCGACGCAGTTAATCAGCGGGCGCACGCCCAGGTCGCTGTAGTTGGTGACCCGCAGGTCATGGTTCATGCACTACCTCCCTTGGTGGGGTGCTCTGCCGGCGGCAGTTCGGCCACCGGCCTGGGTGTGGGCCGCCGCCGCGGTCAGGCCGCTGGCAGGGCAGGGGCGAACGGGCGAACGACCCACGAAAGAACGGCCCGACCCCGATTTGGGCGAGGCCCCCCGGGCGAAATATCGGTGCCCCGTGGTCGTGGCGGGGCACCAGCGGCCATGGGCCGCCCAGGTTGGCGTCAGGGGATCACGCGCAGCACGACCGTGGCGGTGCCCGGGGCGGAGGCGTTTCGGCCTGCGACACTCATCTGGTAGCCAACCCTCAGCTCGACGAGCAGGCCGCTAACCGGCGCCAGCAGGTTGACGGTGGGCGCCATCGTCGTGCGATGGCCGTCGCGCCCCTGAGTCGCGCCGTCCAGCACCGGTGCCGGGAGAAACCGCGTGCGCACCGGCAGGTAGAACCCGGTGCGCAGCCGACGCGGGAAGAGCCAGACGTCGTAGCGTGGTTCGGTCTCGATGAACAGGTCGTACCGGACATCGAACGGCAGGCCAGCGCGCACCGGATCGAGGTGCCGCGCCAGGGCCGTGTCACCGTACCGCAGCCGTCTCAGGTAGTTGATGTACTGGCCGTAGAAGTCGATGAAGAACTCGCTTCCCGCAGTTCGCCGGATGACCGTGTCGAGGTGCAGGCCGACGACCGGCGCGAGGGTGTGCTTGTCGGCTGCCTGGGCCAGGTACGTGTCGCCGTTGAGGAACCGTCGTTCCTGCGCGTCCCAGTCGACCGACCGCACCGGGAACTTGAGGGCCAGGCCAAGGGCGAGGCGCAGGTGCCGGCGCTGGACCAGACCGGTGGCGCGTCGGGGGTCGCGGGCAGGCGATCCGCACAGGCCGATCTTCACCCCTGCAAGGGCGTCAAAGGAGTCGTTGAAGTGGGCACGGTCGCGGCCGGCCGGGTCGCCGGCGGGGTAATCGAGCGAGGAAGACAAGGTGACGCCGGGTGTCCACTGAACGCCGGCTGTCAGCCACCGGTTCACCCCGTGTTCCACCGCCAGGCCCAGGTTGAAGGACGACACTTGCCCCTGCCGATCGCCAATGGGCTGTCGCCGGCCGTTGGCGCCAAAGGTCGCCTCTATGCGGGCCAGGGACGGTACGGCGTAGAGACGCCACATGCCGGCCGGAAGGACCAACGCGTCGTCGGCGCGTGC
>CAITNQ010000192.1 GCA_903893785.1 uncultured Gemmatimonadota bacterium | reverse complement strand
GTAGCGGACGCCCATGCCGCCGGTCCACAGCTTCAGGGCCCCGTCGTTGTCGTAAGAATACCCGCCGCGCAGGGCCAGGAAGGTCTCGTCCTTGCGCGCCGACAGGCCATAGCGGTATTCGGCGCCCGCATGGAAGTCGATCTCCTTGAACTCGTCGGACTGGGGATCGTCATACCACGACTTGGCCAAGTTGCTCAAGAAGCTGCCGTCAGCGATGAGGGGCTTGTACACATCCAAGGCGACGACCAAGTCATGGTACTGGGTGTCCAAGACCCGAACTGCCGTCCCGATGACCAGGTGCTGCGGCAGCGGATCCGCCTGGCTGGCATCGATGTACGCGATCTTGGGGCCCATGTTGCGCAAGGCCGCGCCGAAGGTGATAGAGGGACGGTACCGCCAGCGCAGGCCCAGGTCAGCCGCGAAGCTGTTGCCCACCCCCTTGCCGAGTTCCTTGCCGGCGCCCACGTCGGCCAGGTTGCTGCGGATGAACTTGAGGGCGATCCCCGCAGACAGGTTACGGCCGATATCCGCCCCGTACGCCGTGGTCAGGGCCGCATCGTAACTGCTGAAGGTACCCAAATCCTCGCCGCGCTCGCCGGTGCGGTACTGCTCTCCCAGGTTCAGCAGTGAGAAGTTGACGCCGAAATTCCCCCAGCCCTCAACCGGCTGAGAATAGCCGACGAACTCGTACGACATGTCATCAGCCAATCCGGGCAGCCACGGCATGTGGGTCAGATTGAGCCGGCGGCCGGTCTGGCCGGACAGGGATGCCGGGTTGAAGTAGCTGGACGTACCATCTTCAGCCACCGCAACACCGGACTCGCCCATGCCCTGCGACCGCGCCCCTGGCTCGATCAGCAGGAAGATGACAGCGGCACGGCTTTCGGGGGTCGCTGCTGCCGGCAGCGCGGCAGCGCCGACCAGCAAACCGGCCAGAAGCAGCAGTTGGGGTTTCTTCATCACACGTTCTCCTGAGGCGTGGTGCTCCACAGAGGGCCCGGTACGGCAGGGGGTGCCGATCCAGGGGTGCCGCGCGGCCGCAGCCGCACCACCGTTATCAGTCCTGCAAAGGCGATCCTCCGCAGCGTCGGCCGCCGGCCCTGGACCACGCCGGGCGCATGGGTTCTTCCGGAACGAGCAGAATCACCGTGCCACCTGGACCGCCGCGGTCCGGGTCCAGGTGTGGCCATCGGTGTCCTCAGCCTCGATGCGCGCCAGGTACACGCCGTTGGCGACGAAGGCCGCCCCGGGCCAGCCAACCTGGTTGAACCCGGCGGTCACCGGACCGGCCAACTCGTCCACCTGGCGACCACTGATGGCGAACACCCGCAAGCGCACCCGGCGGACCGCAGCCGCCAGGGAGTAGGTGAAAGAACCGCTGCCGGAGGTGGCGGGATTGGGATAGAAGAGGACCCGTCCCAAGGGGCCCGGCTCGGTATCGGTGAGTTCGAACTGGGCCGTGACGCGGGCGGAGTTGTTCTGCGAATCCCACGCCTTGAGACGAATCTCGTGGGTTCCGGGTTCCAGCGCCGGCAGGGGCCAGGTCAGGACGCCTTCGCGGTAGTCCCCGCCGATCACCGCGTAGTACTCAGTGACACGCGACGCGGTTCCGTCGACGTCGACTTCTATCTCATGGCCCGTCTCGCCGGTGACATTCACCCCGCTGGCGTCGCGCAGCACGGCCCGCAACACAGCCGGTGCCGGCACGCGGCCGCCGCTGGCAAATGACGCCAGGCCCTCGAAACCGAGGTCAATCTCGGGGCCGTCGTTGTCCGAAACCACGCCCGCGGCGGTGCCGGCGAGGACGCGTGAACCCACATAGCCTAGCGCCGTCGATGTCCCCGGGGCCCACGCATAGGCAGACACGCGGCTGTCGCTGCCCTGGTAGGTGATGTCCTTGGGGACACGAAAGCGGGCTTCGAAGGCGCCGGCGTGCACGGCGTAGCGGCCACGGAACAGCGGCGCGCCCACCTGCTGGAACGGCAGGCCGTCAAGACGCGTGGGTACGGCACTGTCAAAGGCCTGCACCCACACTTCGCCATTGAAGCCGGCATCGGGCCCGCCGTCGACACCAAGCACCTGGCCCTGCACCTGGACTTCGCCCAGGGCGTGGAGCGTGTCGGGGACGGTGAGAGCAACCGACCGGCGCGGCATGGCCAGACGCTGCGCCGGGTCGCCGAACAGGGTGTACCGGCGGATATTGCGTCGCTCGAGGTCGCCCAGGGTGCTCACCTGGACTTCCTGCTTGGCTTCCATGAGCGCCAGGCCCACCGGCACATGGCTCCGGTCGGTGCGGTACATGCGCTGGTGGAAGGCGTTGGCGAGCATCATGTTGCTGTCGTGGTAACCGACCCGCGAAGCCGAAACCATGCCGATGACCCCGGCGTCGGGCATGCGCAGCAGCACTTCAGGCATGGAGGCACGGACCGGATCGTCGAAGACGCCTACCTGGCTGGCGGCGGTATAGAAGAATGGCCATCGGTGGCCATTCGCGATCTCGCCCTGGTCGCGCGAGACCACAAACATGCGCTCGTGGGCCAGAACATCAGGATTGCCATGGCCCACATAGGTCACCAGCAGATTGCCCTCGTTGAAGCGACGCAGAAAATCGGCGCGGGCCCGCGGCTTCGTTCGCCCCTCGAGCAGGTACTGACCCAGATACAGCTTGGTGAGATTGAGGTTCGGCGGTAGCAAATAGCGAGCCAGGTACTCGGCATCGAGAAGGAAGTAGGTCTCGTACGCAGCGGCGTCGTCCAGGTTCACCAGGTCGTCGGCAATCAACAGCATGCGGCTCTGCCACAGCCCGACTTCGGGGTCCTGGTCATAGGACAGGATCTTGGCGACGACGGCTTCGGCCTCGGCCTCGGTCTGCGCCGGAATGCGCCCGATGGCCAGGTCAGGAACCGCGTCGCCGCCGGAGCAGTACCATTCGTCGTACGTGCTGTCCCCGTCCTGGTACGCGGGGATCCAGTTACCGGGACTGGTGCCCGAGTTGTTCTTGTAGTCGTAGGTGCCGTCGCCGAAGAGCAGCACGTAGACCGGCGGACGTTGCCAGTGTGCCTCGGCGAACTCGATGAAACGGCGGATGGCCGCCGGGTCGAGCAGGCCGCCGGAGAACTCGTCGTAGATGTCCTGCACGTCGACGACGACGGGGTGCAGAGGGGCACCGAAACGGTCATCGACCCCGCGCCAGGCCGCCAGGTGCTCGGCTGCGGGCCGGAAACTCGCGTGAGTGATGATCAGGTAGTCGCCGCCGTCGGCGTCGGCGGCCAGGTGCCCCGGGTCGTCGAGCACCAACCGCGCTACGCGGCGCAGGCTGCTGGAGGTACCGGCGGCGTAACGGCGCGGCCGACTGCCGCTGTCGTCCTGGAGGAGAACCGTGCCTGCCGCTGAGTCATAGGTCGCGTCCACCAGGCGCACGGCGCCGGTGCTGACCTCGAAGAGGTGCGGCCGCCCGCCGCTGAAGCCGCTCAGGCGAAAACGCGTGGGGCCGGCAAGGGAGTAGTCGAAATAGAGTTCGCCGTGCTCGGCATTCAGTTGGCGGCCGTACTCGAGTTCGAGGTAGTCCAACCGCACCGGATCACTGTTCTGCTCGAACAAGCCGACGTGGTTAGTCCCCTCACGAGGCCCGGCCACCGTCTGCACCGAGACCACTGGCTGGCGCAGTTTGGGCACCGTGACATCGCCGACCGATTGATCATTCCAGCGGACCTGAAACCGAGGCTGGCTGTCAGCGACGCCGAAGAAGCCGACGCGGATGGTGACCGGGTCAGCGGTGGCATGGCTGATGACCACGGGCAGGTTGCGAGCATTGCCGGTGAAGTCCTCCCAGTACCAGTCGTACCCCGACTTGATCTGGTAGGTCTGCACCAAGATGTACTGCTCCTCCTCTTGGTGCACGCGCGCACGGTAATCCGTCACCTCGGCACGCGCGACCGCGTCCGGAGCCACACGGCGGCTGAGCGTCGCATCGGCCCGCAGGTCGCCGTGTAGCTCCAGCCAATAGACATTCTCGTCCGTGTACGGATTCCTGAGCCAGCGATAGGTGCGCAGGGCGACGTCGTACACCCAGCGCGAGGCGGGCTCGGCGTAGAACACCAGCGTGTCGTTGGCGCCAAAGCGTCCATCGGCGCCCAGGTTCACTTCCAGCGCCATCTCGGCCAGGGCCAACGGACCAGCGGCCTCTTCGGCCACCAGCGGCCGCCCGCCGCCATAGCGAAGGTGCAGTCGCTGCGGATCGAGGGTCGCCAGATTCACGCCCGCGGCCTGCAGTTCAGCCCCGGTAACGCGGTAAAGGCCCTCGTCCTGGGTGTAGAGGCGCACCCAGGCGCTAGCACCGTCCTGGAGCCGCTTGGCGCGCGGCGCCCCGGGGCGAACCCGGCGCCAGGCACGGGCTTGGTCGTAGTTGACCACCAGGTCGCGCAGCACCTCCTCACCGGCCGAGTCCGCGGCGAATCCGTCAGCCGCCGCCCGTCCCGCGGAAGTATCCTGCGGGGGATCGAAAAACACCTCGGCAACCACGCTGTCGAAGAGCTGCCAGGTGCCATCGGCCTGCACCTGGGGGGCAAACTGCACCTCCACCACCCGCTGCTGACGCAGGAAACCGGCCTCGCCCAGGGCCACGGGGCCGGTCGACCACCCGCCTGGCGCGGTCTGGGCAGGAGCCGGCACGCGCTGCCCCGGATGCGCCGACAGGGTCTCCAACCGCACGGTGGCGCCCAACGGGACGCCGACCAGGCACGAACGGGCGGCCTGCCCGGGCTGCTGCGCGTCGGGGGCGGTGAACTCCAGCCTGACCCCGGTGGCGGTGGCGCCCAGCAGACGGATTCCCGCGCCAGTGGCCGGCGAGACACCGGCTAGGGCAAGCGCCCACGCCGCCCAGAGGCAGACACTGCGGGCAACAGCAGGGAGACGACGGTGATGGACGGGCAAGAGCGTCGGCGGGGGTTGCACCAAGGATGACGGGGGCGGGTTATCGGCGATAAAATCAGCGGCTACTGGCCCGGTGTCAAGACCGGGCCCTTGACGAGCGCCCAGGCGGCGCCTACCTTTACCGCTTCTTCCAAGGAGACCGCTTATGTCCAGGGTATGCAGCCTTACCGGCAAGAGGCGCCTCGTAGGCAATAATGTCAGCCATTCCAACCGCAAGACCAAGCGGGTCCAGGAGCCCAACCTGGTGAAGAAGCGGATCTTCATCCCCGAAGAGAACCGCACCGTCACCGTCCGCCTCAGCACGCGGGCCCTGCGCACCCTGAACAAGATGGGTCTGCACCAGTTCCTGAAGGCCGAAGGCATCCGTCTCTGAGAAGCTGCCTGAACCGCACCGGCACGTCGGCGCGGGCATCAGGCGGCTGACAGACACGACCCGGCAGCATATGTTTTCGGGGCACGCGACGCCTGTTCGCGTGCCCTTTGCTTTTCCCCCCTCCACCTGGAAAAGTCATCATGCTGACCATCGCCGGGGGCGAACCCGTCCGCAAAACGCCCTTCCCCGCCTGGCCCGTGCACGGTCCGGAAGACGAACAGGCCCTGCTGCGCGTCCTCCACAGTGGCCAGTGGTTCATGGGCGGCCATATCACCCAGTTCGAGCAGGCCTTCGCGGCCTTCCAGCAGGCCCAGTTCGGCATCGCGGTCAGCAGCGGTACCACGGCCCTGCAGGTGGCACTGGAAGCAGTGGGGCTCAGGCCGGGAGACGAGGTCATCGTGCCCGCGTACACCTTCGTGGCCACGGCCAGCGCCGTGGCGGCCACAGGCGGCGTGCCGGTGTTCGCCGACATCGAGCCGGGCACGTACAACATGGATCCGGCCAGCGCGGCGGCGGCCATCACGCCGAGGACGCGGGCCATCGTCGCGGTGCACATTGCGGGCCGGCCGGCGGATCTGGACGCGCTGCTGGCGTTGGCCAAGAAGCACGACGTCCGCCTGATAGAGGACGCCTGCCAGGCTCACGCCGCGGCCTGGCGCGGAACACGCGTGGGCGCCATCGGCGACCTGGGCTGCTTCAGCTTCCAGGCCAGCAAGAACCTGTGCGCCGGAGAGGGCGGGTTCATTACCTCGAACAACCGCGAGTTCGCCGAAGTAGCCTGGTCGATCCACAACTGCGGCCGTTCCCCCCAAGGGGCCTGGTACGAGCACCCGCTGATCGGCAGCAACTACCGGATCTCCGAGTTCCATGCCAGCCTGCTGCTCAGCCAGATGCGCCATCTGGAAGCGCAGACGGCCACGCGCAGCCGTAACGCTGATCATCTGTCGTCGCTGCTGGACAGCATCGAGGGCGTGCTGCCCATGGACAGGGATCCACGGGTCACCACCCACGCCAACCACCTCTATATCATGCGCTACCAGTCCGAGGCCTTCGGCGGCGTCAGCCGCGACCGCTTTATCGAAGCCTTGCGTGCCGAAGGCGTGCCGTGTTCGGCGGGCTACCGGCCGCTGTACCGTGAGGCGGCCTTCAATGCCCATTTCCGCGACTGGCCCTTCGAGAGCGCCTACTTCCACGGCAAACCCGACTACTCGGCGATCAGCCTGCCGGTCACGGAACAGGCCTGCAATGAAGAAGGCGTCTGGCTGACGCAGAACATGCTGCTCGGGCCAGAGCAAGACATGGAAGATATCGCGGCGGCGGTCGACAAGATCCATCGACACGCCGACCAGTTGCGGGCCTGATCTGCCGTGACAGCCCAGCCGACCCCTGCGGGGGTCGGCTGCCGCGGCGCGCGCCTTCAGCATCGCCGCGGCAGCCCTTCGAGAGCGACCGCGCCTGGCCTCAGGCGGACGCCGTCAGGCGGCCAGCATCTGACGGATCTCGCGCTGCACGTGTTCCTCCCGGACCTGGTCGATCGCCTCCTTGAAATAGAGGGCGGCGCCGCTGACGATCAGTCGCTCGATGGCGTGGATTTCCTCGTCGGTATAGGCGCCCGAGCTGCGGACCATGCGCACGTATTCGACCCGCGACTCCAGGTCCAGCTGCGCGATGGCGGCCAGCATGTCAAAGAGGCGGTATGCCGCCGGGCTGTCCAGGCAGCGCTCGACGATCGAGGCCAGCCGTTCGTTCTTGACGATCCCGGGGTTAGCGGTCGGCACTGCACTTGGTTCCATGGCGGCCCCTCTCGCGTTTGACCGGGGTAAGGCCCCGGGGTTGCCGATACCTGCTGCCGTCACAGCAAGGATCGCGCCGGACCCGCGCCAGGTCCGCCCGCCTTCGCTTGTGCCCCGGTAACCGGGAACGCCAGCCCGGCCGTCAGCCGCACGGGGCCGCGCTGTGCTGCCCCCATGGGGAAAACACTTCCCCCTGCGACGACGACATTTTCCGCCCCGGCGCCGGGTGCCGTGTGCTTGTGGGGCTGCCGCGCGAGGCCTATGTTCTGCCCTCCACCCGCCCACGTACGACCACGGCACCGGGGGAACCGACATGATCGACAAGGAACTGCTGGACATTCTCGCCTGCCCTGAGACCAAGGAGCCCGTGCACCTGGCTGATCAGGACCTGATCGATCAACTGAACGCACGGATCGAACGCGGCGAGGTCTGCAACCGTCACGGCAAGAAAGTTGAGAAGAAACTCGACGGTGGCCTAGTGCGCGCCGACGGTGCGTACCTCTACCCGATCGACGATGGGATTCCCATCATGCTGATCGACGAGGCCATTTCGTTGCGCTGACCGGCGCTACGGCGGCTCCCCGCCCGGCGGCGAGCCCCCAGGGCTGGCTGACGCGGTCAGGGCCACGCAGCGTGGACGCCGCCGGCAAGGCGCGCGGCGGGGCGGCGGTTGCCTTGGGATTACCAGCAGCCGCACCCGCCGGCTCGGGTCAGGGTGGCGCGACCCCGCAGTCGAGGTTCGCCGCGGCGACAACCCGCACGAGCATCTGGGTCTGCTCCCGACTCGCGAAGCGCTGAACCTGGACCCCGGACTGGGCGGCCCGTTCACGGTAGTCGTGGACCAGTTCCACCGTCTGCTGCCGCTTCAGCAGTCCCAGCGTATTGAGTTGCTCGAATGTCTGGCGGGTGATCACGCCGAAGGGCTCGCCGTCGAGGTAGATCTGGTACGCCCGCGTACCGCGGCTCGACCGCGGCGTCTGGCGACGAGCGGGTTCGTCTGGCTTGGGCGGCCACGACCAGGCCCAGGTCAGCAGCAGGCCGAGCAGGTTGGCGGCCACCGCTGCCAGGTTGGCGAACAGCACCCCCTGGCCCACCACGCCAACCGACGCCAGCAGCCCTAGGCACACGAGCAGCAGGCAGCCGCAGAAGAGGAAGACAACACGGGCCCGGGCCGTTCGCACCCGGTCGCCCCGGGCCCGGTGCAGGGCCCGGATCCACACCACCGCCGTCACACCCAGGCCCGCGAAGAGCGTCACGACCACGAAGGCGGGCGACATACCTGCCTCCTGCGCGCATCTACGCGCCGTTCCCGGCGCGTAGGCTCAACCGCCCAACCCCACTCGAGCACGGAATAGAGAAGGGGGCCGCACCCGCAGGCACGTCCCCCTCATACCATGGTGCCGAAGCGGGGACTCGAACCCCGACGCCCGAAGGCACTGCCCCCTCAAGACAGCGTGTCTACCAATTTCACCACTTCGGCACCGCTGAACTACCGCGGCCAAAGGGCCGCAGGTGGCTTACTGAGCCGACGGCAGAGCCGGAGCCGACTCGCCAGCCGGTTGCTGTCCCGCCGCAGGGGCGGTCTCCGCAGGGGTTTCCGGGGCCTGATTGAACGGGATCACCGGGAGTTCGCCCTTGGCCATCGCACGCTCGGTGGCCGTGGTCGGGGTGTTATCCACCCCTCGCACGATGATCGCCTGAGCCAGGCAACTGACCATGAAGACCGCAGCCAAGATAGTCGTCGCCTTGCTGAGGAATGTGGCTGCAGACCGCCCCCCGAGCACCGACGACGAACTGAGCCCGCCACCGATGGCGGCTGCCAGGCCGCCGCCTTTGCCGGACTGGAGCAGCACTGCCGTGATCAGCAGAAAGCAAACCAGCACGTGGACTATTGTCAGCAGAACTAGCATGTCCTCAACCTGCGGCTTTCACAATGGCCGCGAAACTGGCGGCGTCCAGGGCGGCGCCGCCGATCAAACCGCCGTCGATATTAGCTTGGCCGAACAACTCGGCGGCGTTGTCGGCCTTGACGCTGCCACCGTACTGGATCCGCATGGCGGATGCTACTTCGGCGCCGAACAGGGCCGCCAGACGCCCGCGGATCAGGGCATGAACCTCTTCCGCCTGAGCGGCAGTGGCTGTCAGGCCGGTGCCGATAGCCCAGACCGGTTCGTACGCCACTGTGACCAGCGCTGCCTGTGCGGGCGACAAACCCTGCAGGCTACCACTGATCTGGCCCAGTACGACTGCCTCGATCCGGCCCGCCTCGCGCTCCTGGCGCGTCTCGCCTACACACACGATCGGCGCCAAGCCGGCCTTCAGAGCTGCATTGAGCTTGCGGTTGACAGTCTCGTCGGTCTCACCGAAATACTGCCGCCGCTCAGAATGGCCTAATATAACGTGGGTGCAACCACTGGTCAACAGCATGTCGGCCGAGATCTCGCCGGTGTAAGCGCCGGCCGGTTCCCAGTGGAGGTTCTGTGCGCCCAGACCGATGCCGCTGCCGGCCAGCGCCGTCCGCGCCGCACTCAGGCTGGTGAAGGGCGGGCACACGACGACATCACGGTCGGCGGTCAAGCCGGCAACCAGGGGCTTGATGGCTTCGATCAGGGCAACGGCCGCATCGGCCGCCTTGTTCATCTTCCAGTTACCGGCAACGAATTTGCGCCGCATGGGTCACCCTTTCCTGTCGGTCAACGCCGCCACGCCTGGCAGCACCAGGCCCGCCATGGCCTCCAGCGAGGCCCCTCCCCCGGTCGAGATGTGCGTCATCTTGGGCGCCAACCCGGCCTGGATGATGGCCGCCGCAGTGTCGCCGCCGCCGATGATACTGACCGCACCGGCTGCCGTGGCGCTGGCTACTGCCTCGGCCAGGCCCCGTGTACCCTTGGCAAAGGGCTCCATCTCGAATACCCCCACCGGCCCGTTCCAGGCGATGGTCCGCGCCGAAGACAGGCGCTGCGCAAAGGCGGCCGCCGTCTGCGGGCCGATATCGACGCCCTCGAACCCGTCCGGAATGGCCTCCCGCGGCACAACCCGCGTGTTGGCGTCAGCGGCGAAACGGTCGGCGACCACGCAGTCAGTAGGAAGGAGCAGCTCGAGCCCCTTGGCCTTTGCCTCGGCGAGGACCTTGGCCGCCACCTCGACCCGGTCCGCCTCCAGCAGCGAGTTACCGATGGAAAGGCCCATGGCTTTGAAGAAGGTGTAGGCCATGCCGCCGCCGACAATAAGGGCGTCGACCTTGTTCATGAGGTTGACGATCACGTCGATCTTGCCCGAGATCTTGGCGCCACCCAGCACTGCGACAAAGGGTCGTTCGGGCGCCTTCAGAGTCTCGTCGAGATAGGTGATCTCCTTCTCCATCAGCAGCCCGCTGACCGCCGGCGCCAGGAAGTGCGTCACCCCCTCGGTCGAGGCATGGGCGCGGTGAGCGGCGCCAAAGGCGTCGTTGACATAAAGGTCCCCCAGCGCGGCTAGCTGCCGCGAGAAGTCGGCGTCATTGGCCTCTTCCTGGGCATAGTAGCGCAGGTTCTCGAGCATCAGCACCTGCCCCGGGTGCAGGCCCGCAGCCAGGGTCGACACCTCGGACCCGATGCAGTCGGGCGCTAGGCGCACATCACGGCCGATGATCTCCGCCAGGCGCTGCGCGGCCGGTCGGAGCGACATGGTCGGGTTGGGCTTGCCCTTGGGGCGACCCAAGTGCGACATCAGGACCACGGCCGCCCCGTGCTCAATCAGGTAGCGGATGGTGGGCACGGCAGCCTGGATCCGGTTATCGTCCGTGATCTGCTGCTTGTCGTCCAGCGGCACGTTGAAGTCCACGCGCACCAGCGCGCGCTTGCCAGCGACCTGGACATCCTTGACAGTCATCTTCGACATGGCGAATTCCACCTTCCCGACACGGATGGGTGTCGTGTGTGCCCTACCGGGGTGGCCGCATGAACAGCGACGCCCGGACGCATACCACGCCCGGGCCACCGGCGACGGAACCGACCCGGGGTCGCGATGGCGGGGGCGGCCGGACCGGGCGCCCGACGGCCTGCCCCCTGACCCGCGGGACTTGACACGGCTGTACCAAAGGCAAAAAGTAGCCGCCGCGGGTGCCATGGTCAAGCCGTTTGGGCGCGGCGGCGCCAGAGGCCGGCCAGGCGCCAGGGCCCCGTGCCGCGGCCCCTAAGATCCGGGCCCGGCGGCCGGGGGCTCGCGTGGGCCCGGCCCCGGCACCGAGGACGGGGTCTGGTCGCGGGAAGATCGGTGCCAGTCGCTGGCGCGCACCGCGAGCAGCGCCGCAGGCAACGCCAGGGCGCCAGGCGCCCTCAACGGTAGGCCGCCACCAGCGTAGCGGCCAGCACCGGACGCGCCCCCGCGCGGCGCAGGGCCAGAGCGCACGCATTCAGGGTTGCCCCGGTAGTCATCACGTCGTCGACCAGGCACAGTGTGGTGTCCCGTGGCGGCGCCCGGCCGCAGGTGATGGCCTCAACCAGGTTGTCGCGGCGGGCCGCGGCCCCCAACCGCGCCTGTTGCCGGGTCGGCAGGCGGCGCACGAGCAGGCCGCCCAGCACCGGCACCCCCAACTCACGCGCTAGCCCCGCCGCGATCAGTTGGCTCTGGTTGAAGCCGCGCTCGCGCTGCCGCGCCGGGAACAACGGCACCGGCACCAGGGCCTCCACAGGGGCCAGTTGATCAGCCAGCTGCTGGGCCATGAACCGTCCGAGCAGGGGGCCCAGCGAGCGCCGGCCGCCGAATTTGAGTGCCTGGATGGCCTGCGCCCAAGGGTCGGCGTAGGGCGCCAGGACCACGGCGCGTTCGAAGGCCACCTCCCAGGCGTCGCAGTTGCCGCACAGCAGCGGCGATACCTGCGGGCTGCCGCAGCGAGGACAGCGGGTGGCTGCCGACGGAATCAGCCGGCGCATGCGCCGCCAACAGCCCAAGCAGAACCGCGTGCCGGCCATGGACAAGGGCGCGCGGCAGCAGGCGCACATCGGCGGGTAGGCGAAGTCGATCAGGGCCTCGGCCCAGCGCCGACCCAAGCGGTGTAACGCGATGGCGACAGTCATGAGCAGGACAGGTGACATGGGGTGCGTGGGCGGCCAGAGGACAAGGGTCTGTCCCCCGGGGACGCACCAAGAACCGTGCCGGAAATGGGCGGCGGCACAAAGATTGCGTGGGCACCGCGAGGAGGAAGGTCGGCGGGACGCCAAGTCGTGGGCGCCGGCAAGCGCGGAGCGGCTGGCGCAGGTCGGGAGCCGGCGGACCCGCAGCCCGGCCCGGCAGGGGGAACGGTGGCGCCGGTCGGGAACCGGCGACAACGGGCAGTCGGCCCGGCAGGGGCGGAATATTGCTGCAAGCAGGGAGCCAGCGACAACTCGCAGCCCGGCCCGGCAGGGGCGGAACGTTTGACGCAAGTCGGGAGGAGCGCCACGGTACGGCACTCCTCCCGGCTCGTCACCCGCACACCCCCGGATGGGGATGGGGCCTGTCCGCCCTTATCTGCCGGTGTGCGCCGGCAGCCGGGCTTCAGGCCACCAAGTCGAGCGTAGCACGTTCCACTTCGCGACGGTCCGGATCGCCGGTGGTCAGCGACTCATCGCTGACCGGTGCCGGCTCGCGGCGGCGCAGCCGACGGCGGGGACGGCGGTCCTGCCGCGCCAGCGCGTCGTTCACATGGATCATGCCCGATTCGATGCGATTGATCATCCCTGACCTCCTTGGCTCCGCGGCCATCCTTGGCCTGCACCCGGCTCGACCCGGGACCGATCGTTGCCGCGACCCCGGCGGTCAGCTTCCGGGTTGGCACTCCCCGGGTGCGGACACGGTGCGGCGGCGGCGACCGGGGCAGCGCGGCCCAAGAGCCGCTCTGCCTCTGCTATACCTTATCGGCACCGTCCGCGAACCCTTCACAATTGCTGCGGATCACGGCCCCTTGACCTCGACCACCCCCATCGGTTTTGTCTGTTGCTGTTGTCCGGGTGCCTAGGGCCGTGCGGCCGGCACCCAACCACCCACTGAACGCGAGGACTCCCCATGCGCCGCCGACTCGCTGTGCTCGCTGCCGCCCTCATCACCCTGTTGGTTGCGGCCAGCCCGGTTCTGGCCGGATACCGGCTGGTGCAGGGCCCGGACCCGGCCGACCCGTTGCAGGCGCACGTGTACAAGCTGGACAACGGTTTGACTGTGTACCTGAGCGAGAACCACCAGGAGCCGCGCTTCCACGCCGAGATCGCCGTCCGCGCCGGCAGCCGCAATGACCCACCTGAGGTAACCGGTATCGCTCATTATATGGAACACATGCTGTTCAAGGGCTCGGAGCAGATCGGCACCCTGGATTACGCCAAGGAGAAGACGCACCTCGATCGCATCGTGGACCTGTACGAGGCCCACTTCAGCGAAACCGACTCGGCTCGCCGGGCGGCCCTGTACGCTCAGATCAATGCCGAGAATCAGCTGGCGGCCCAGTACGCCATACCCAACGAACTCGACCGCATGTACGGCGCCATGGGCGAAAACGGCTTGAACGCCTGGACCTGGCTGGACGAGACCGTGTACCAGGTGGATCTGCCGGCCAACCGGTTAGGCCAATGGGCCAAGATCGAGTCGGAACGCTTCGCGCATCCGGTGTTCAGGCTGTTCCAGACCGAACTGGAGACGGTGTACGAGGAGAAGAATCGCTCGATGGACAACAAGGAGCGCGTGCTCGACGACGCTCTGGAAGCGCAGCTCTACAAGGTCCATCCTTACGGCCACCCCACCCTTGGTTCGGTAGAGCACCTGAAGAACCCGTCCCTGCGGCGGATGTACGACTTCTACCACAGGTATTACGTGCCCAACAACATGGCCGTCGTCATCTCCGGCGACATTCAGACCCAGGCCACCATCGACCTGATCGACCGCGCGTTCGCAGCCTGGCAGCCGCGGCCGGTACCGGAAGCACGGCCGGTAGTGGAACCGGCCATCGCCAAGCCGGAGACGGTCGAGGTGCGCTCCCCGGGCGAGGAAAAGGTCATGGTGGCGTACCGCACCGCGCCCCGCACGCACAAGGACGCCGAAACTCTGGCCGTGCTGGACATGATCCTTGACAACTCGGTCGCGGGGCTGATCAACCTGAACCTGGTGCAGCAGCAACGCGTGCGGGCCGCTGGTTCGAGCCCGGCCATGCATAACGAGTATGGAGCGCAGTACCTTTGGGGCGTCCCCAAGCAGGGGCAAACGCTTGACGAGGTCCGCCAACTGCTCGTAGAGCAGGTCGAGATGATCAAGCGTGGCGAGTTCGAAGACTGGATCATCCCCGCCGTGGTCACTGATCTGCGCAAGAACCGCGAGATGCAGCTCGAGAAAAACGCCTCTCGCGTGGACCTGATGCGTGATGCCTTCCTGAGTCACGAGTCGTGGCCGTACGCCGTGCGCGCTCTGGATCGCGTCGGCAAGGTGACTAAGAAGGACGTCGTAAAGGCAGCCCGGCGGTACTTCAGCGGCGGCTATGTGGTGGCGTATCGACGCGATGGCCAGGCCTCGCTGCCCGCGATGGTCAAGCCGCCGCTGGACGTGATCGAGATCGACGCGGCCCGTGAATCCGGATTCATGGCCCAGGTGATGGCCATGCCGGTCGACGAGATCGAGCCCGTTTTTGTCGAAGCCGGCCGCGACTACACCATCCGGCCCCTGCGCGACGGCCTAACCCTTTATTACGCCCACAATCCCGTCAATGGTCTGTTCAGCTTCAGCGCCACCATTGAGGTGGGCACGCTGAGCGAGAAACGCTGGGCCGTAGCCGCGGAGCTGCTCGACAAGGCCGGGACGCCCCGGCTGAGCGCTGAGGCACTCAAGAAAGAGTGGTACAAACTGGGAACAGATTTCAGCGTCAATGTGGGCGACCAGGAGACGACGCTCAACCTGAGCGGCCTGGACGCCAATCTGGCGCCGTCGCTTTCCCTGCTGGCCGAGTTGCTGCAGCACCCGGTGGTGGACCCGGCCACCCTCCGCGCCCAGATCGCCATCATCAAGGCGCGGCGCGACGACGCCCTCAAAGATCACCGTACCATCCAGCAGGCGCTGGTCCAGTACAACCGATACGGCGACATGTCGTACTTCCGCCGCGTGCTCCCCAACGCGGCGCTCGACACGCTGACAGTGGACGGTCTGATGGGTCTGGTGTCGGCCCTGCCCGGGTACCGACAGGCACTGCTGTACACTGGCTCACTGCCCATCGACAAGGTGGCGGCGCTGCTGGGTGAGCACTACCCCGCCCCGGCGCAGTTGCGGCCCACCCCACCGTACCAGGTGCTGACTTTCCGTCAACCGGGCACTACCGAGATCTACTTCTTCCACAAGGAGCAAGCCCAGGCTCTGGTACGCCTGGAGTCAGGCGACCTGGACGCCCAGGGGCAGGCCCAGGCGTACGACGAACCGAGCCGCCCGGCCATGGACCTGTTCAACGAATACTTCTCCGGCAGTATGGCCGGCATCGTGTTCCAGGAACTGCGCGAGGCTCGAGCCCTAGCCTACTCAGCCTACGCCCGTTACTCGCCGGGTTACACCCGGGCCGACCAGAGTTGGTTGTACGGCGTCATCGAGACGCAGGCCGACAAGACGCCGGAAGCGGTGGCTGCCTTCCGTGAGCTACTCGACCAGATGCCCGTCTCGCCGGAGCGTTACGCGGCCGCGCAACGCTCGCTGGTGAGCCAGTACCGCACCAGCCGCCTGGGCTTCCGCGAGGTGCTCGGCGCGGTTCGCGAGTGGGAGCGCAAGCAGGTGCCGGTGGACCCGCGGCGCTGGCGCTTCGAGCAGATCCAGAAGACCAGCCTGGACCAGGTCTTGCAGTTGCACCAGCAGCACCTGCAGGCCAAACCGCGCCTGATCTCCATCGTCGGCGACAGTACGCGGGTGGGTATGGAGGCGTTGGGCCAGCAAGGCCGCATTGTGCCACTGGGGCTGAAAGACATCTTCAGCTTCTAGGTTCCACGCCCAGGCCTGGGGCTGCGGGAAGCGAGACGGGGGGCCTGGCATCCGCCGCCGTTGACAAACCGCCTCAACGCACCTAGTTTCTGTCGTTCACATGGCATTGGGGCGGCGTAGCTCAGTCGGTTAGAGCAGCGGAATCATAATCCGCGTGTCGGGGGTTCGATTCCCTCCGCCGCTACCATCTCAAAGGAAGCGCAATCCTCTGGGGCCCAGGGGGTTGCGCTTTCTGTTTGGGGGCCGAGCGCGAGTCCGTGCACGCTACGTGCACACCCAGCGGTGGATAGGACCTTCCGCCCAACACGCTCGATGGCGCTGGCCAAACGCTCATCCCTTGCCCGTCCGTAGGTGTTCATCGTCAATGAGGGGGTTGAGTGGCGCGCCAGCTGCTGCGCTTCCTTGACCGTGACCTCGGACTCGAGCAGGAGCGTCACGAAGGCCGTCCGCGAGGCGTGAAAATCGAGCTTGCCGGCAGGGGTCCACTTCGCGATCCCCGCTGCTTTCAGGTCGATGCCCATGCAGCGTTCCGGATGCGAAGGAACGTACAGCAACGGGTCTTCCGGCGCGGTCCAGGCCCGGCCGCATAAGTTCTTGTTGTAGAGCCGCTTAGACTCCCCCGATGCGGCAAAAGCCTGCAGGCGGCCGACAAGCTCCAGAGGGAGTGGCTGGAATCCCGACCGACGGTTCTTTGTCCAGGCAGCGTCCAGGTTCAGGCCGCCCCGAGCGGTATCGAGGTGTGATACCGACAAACTCCGCAACTCGCCGGCGCGAAGCCCCGACACTAGCGCGACCTCGTAGAGCAGTCGTCGGTCGGCCGGGCTTGCCTCAAGCAACCGCTGGATCTCGTCCTCGGTCATCGCCCTGCGCACCGCCCGCGGTGTCATGTCGAAAGGCGCGAGCGCTTTCAGCGGGTTCGTGGCGAGGTAACCGCGCTTCTCACACCAGATGCAGAAGGCCCGCAGCGCCTCCACCTTGTTCGCCACGGTCTTGGGCGCCTGGCCTTGTGCTGCGTACTCCCGAGCCGCGGCCTCGACCTGCGCCATAACACCATCCAAGTCACCCAGCGACTCCAAGCCAAGTCGAACCTGCCAGGCCGTGAGTCTGGTGCGGCGCGCGCGAGCGTGGATAGGGCTCCACCCCTTCCCCCCGCGGGCCCCTTGAGCCCCGCCCCACGCCAGATACTCCTCCATCGCCTCCGAACAATCCCGGGCCCGGTACCGGTCGGCCGACGACGGCGGTGGCCGATAGCCGAGCCTGATCTGCCGGTGGTCGTCCTCCAACCGCTGCGCCATCCGCAGCGTCTCGGCCCGGCTGCGCACACCGGAGAAGAAACAGCGCTTGCCCCGCGCGTCGAGGTAGTACCCCTGGTACTGACCGCCCGCTAACGGCTTCTTCCTCACGCCAGCCATCGCACTCCTGCCCTCGCCGCCCGGGAGCCATCGCCACCTCTGTCGGTAGGACGCCCCCTCGGCTGGTTTCATCGTGCATTCGTTGGTAATCGGCCGCGGCCAAATCGGTCCTGACGCGGTACGTTGGCTCCTCTTACTGTTCCTCCCGAAGGCGCGGGTGCGATACCCGTCCGCCGCCTCGGCGCCGTCGGCGCACCCCGCGGTTGTCGTCGCCGCAGGGTAACGCTGGGCGGTGGTCCGGTCAAGGCTTGAGGCCGGCCAACCGCCGCTCGATCACCTGCCGTTCGCGAGCCGCCGCGGTCTGGCGCTCCTCCAGGTGCCGGCTCAGGGCCGCCGCGGTCCACACGTTCTTGCCGAACAGCCTGCACGGCGTGGGCAACTCGCCCCGCTGCACCGCCCGTTTGATGCTGCACGGGTGGCGGCCGAACATCGCCGACAGCGCGGTCTCGGTGATGACCGCCTCCGGAGGTAGGGTACCCAGGTCGGTCACCACCCCGGTAAGAGGTTGCAGGTCGATCGACGCCAACCCGGCCTCGCCACGCGGTGCCGGTGTCGGCACCCATACGTCCTGCTGCTTCGCCTCCTCGGCTGCCCTCGCGTCGTCTGCCAGCACAGCGTGGTGCTCCATTGTGTTCCCTCCTGTTGGCGGGCCGCCTCGGACGGTCCTGCGGGCGTCCAACGGCGGCGGGTTCAGGTGTGCCGGTCTCGCGTGCGGTGACCGCCCGTGTCCGGGCTCAAAGCCGCAGCTGGGTTCACCGGGCGAGGGTCCGAGCCGCGCGTTCCGCCGCTGCCCCGGGCTCTCGTGTCGCCTCCCAGGCCCGCCGCAGCTTCTCCAGTGCCTGGTTGTGCAGCTGCCGCACGCGCTCGCGTGATAGGGCCAGGTCGACGCCGATGCCGCTGAGGCTCTGCGACGGGTCGCCGTCCAGGCCGTAATGCCGGGTGATGATCCGCCGTTGTCGCTCGTCGAGACCGCCCACCAACTCGCGCACCTCCTCCTGCAGG
>CAITNQ010000191.1 GCA_903893785.1 uncultured Gemmatimonadota bacterium | reverse complement strand
CCGGGGCCGGGGTTCCGGATGCCCGGGCCGGGCACCGTGGTCGCGGCGCGGCAGACGCCTCAATGTGCACGTGGCCGCGGCCCTGGTAGCATACCAAGCGCTGATCGGCCCCCGAGCCGCGGCACCGGCTTAGCCGCGGCGGCCCGGGGCCGGGGTTCCGGATGCCCGGGCCCGGCACCGTGGTCGCGGTGCGGCAGACGCCTCAATGTGCACGTGGCCGCGGCCCTGGTGGCATACCAGGCGCTGGCCGGCCCTCGACCGGGGCGCGCTCTCATGCCTTGGCGTGCTCGTTTTCCATGGCCTCGTACCGTGCCAGCGCCTCGTCGTAGAGCCCGCGGCAAGCGGGGTCGGGTTGGATGGTTGAGCCCGCCACCGGGCGCGTGAAGGGGGCAACCACCTGGTGCCAGTCAGCGCCTCCCGCCGCCTGCTGCTGTGCCTGGCAGGCCCGCAGCGCTGCCCCGAGTGCGGCGGCGTTGGTGGTCTCGAAGCACTGAGCCGGGCAGCCGTGGACGTTGGCGTACACCTGCAGGATCTCCGCGTTGGCGGAGGCGCCTCCGGTGACGTTGAGCGAGCGGACGCTGACCCCCATCCACCGCGCATGCAGGCGCGACGACAGCGCCTGCGCCTCGACCACGGCCCGCACATTGGCCGCTGTATCGGTGGCTTCCAGACCGCGGCGGGCCACGCCCGCGCGGCCCACCCGAGGCACGATCTCCGGGGCGAAGTAGGGCAGCATCAGTGCCCCGTGGTTGCCCGGCGGCGTGGCGCGCAGCGCCGCGGCAAAGCCGTCCCAATCCAAGCCGAACTGCTGCCGCACGGCCTCGCGCGCCAGGCTGCCGTTCAGGAAACAGACCAGCGCCATGTAATGACGGTCGTCGGGCGAGGCGAAAACCGCGCCCTCGCCCTGGCGCGACACTCGGGGCGCGTCCATGCACGCGAACAGGGTGTCGGATGTCCCCAGGCTCAGGGCCACCTGACCCGGGGTCACCAGTCCCAGGCCAATCAGGCTGCTAGGGTTATCGCCGGTGAACGGTACCACCACGCAATCCGCCCCCAGCCCGTGGCGCGCGGCCCAGTACGGGCTGATGCGACCGACAACGCGGCTGGCCAGGCCAATGGGCAGCAGGCGACGCTCTAGATCCGGAGCCGCAGCCGCCAAGGCTTGGGGGCTCCACTGACGGTGGCGAATGTCCATCAGGTTCGTGCCGCTCCCGTCACCCGGGTCGACCGGGACCAGTCGGCCTGCCAGCAGACTGGCTATGAACGAGCTGACCAGACAGATACAGGCGGTCTGGCCATAAGCCTCCGGCTCAGTCTGCCAAAACTTGCGAATCTGCGGCCCGCTGAAGCGCTCGAAGGCCGTGTTCCCGGTCAGCTCCAGCAGCGCCTCTCGGCCGCCCAGCGCGGCTTCGAGTTCGTCGCACTGGCTGCGCGTCGAGGTGTCCATCCACACCGGCGCGGTCGGGCGCGAGAAGATGCCCGCCACCTGGTCGCGCAGGGGACGGGCCGGGTCCAGTGCCCCCAGGACGTCGGCCGCCGTCCGGTTCAGGTACACCGTCCCGTGCTGCTGGCCTGCGCCGGCCACCGCGACCACCTGACCCAGGTCGTGGCCGCGGTCGCGCAGGGCCGCCAGCAGCAGGTCCAGGGCCTCGGCCCACATTAGGGGCGAACTGTGGACGACCCCCTCGCCGAGGTGGAGCACGCCGTTGGTCACCCCATAGGTGCTGCCGAAGCAGGCATCAAAGTTGACCGAGTATTCGCCCTCCAGCTGTCCGGTTACCGTGTCGATGAGGACGCCTGTCATTGACTGAGTGCTGGCGTCGATCCCCAGGTACTTGCCCATCGTCCGCCTCTTCGTTAGTTTGTGAACCGCTTCTGCGGCATAACAGTACAGCAAATCACCGACACCGGCAAAAGGCATTCAGCGGGCAATGGGGAGACGGTTTGCCGCCTTGGTGCGGGCCCCCTCCGCTCGGCGAAGGAGGGCTATGGCAGGTCTGCGGCAGGTTGATCCCGAGGTTGCCCACATCCTCAGCGCTGAGAACCGCCGACAGCACGCCAAAGTCCGCCTGATCGCGTCGGAGAATTACGTCAGCCACGCCGTGCTGGAAGCCACGGCGTCGGTAATGACCAACAAATACTCCGAAGGCTACCCGGGACGCCGTTACTACGAAGGCCAGCAGCAGGTAGACCGTCTGGAAGCCTTGTGCGTGCGGCGCGCCTGCGAGCTGTTCGGCGCCGAGCACGCCAACGTCCAGCCCTACTCAGGGTCGCCGGCCAACTTGGCGGTATACCTGGCCCTGGCCAAACCGGGCGACACCATCATGGGGCAGGCCCTGGCCCACGGTGGTCACCTGACTCATGGTGATCCGGTGAGCATGTCAGGGGTGCTGTACCGGGTCGTTCAGTACGGCGTGCGTCCGGAGGACTACCGCCTCGACTACGACGAGATCGAGCGCTTGGCCCACCAACACCGCCCCCGGTTGCTCATCTGCGGTCACTCGTCGTACCCGCGGCAACTAGACTTCGCACGCTTCGCCGCCATCGGCCACGCCGTCGGCGCGCTGGTGGTGGCCGACATTGCCCATCTCTCCGGGCTTGTCGTCGGTGGCGCGCACCCCAGTCCCTTCCCGCACGTTGACGTGGTGACCACCACTACCCACAAGTCGCTGCGCGGGCCGCGGGGCGGCATGATCATGTGTCGTCGGGAGTGGGCCGAGGCCATCGACAAAGCCGTCTTCCCCGGCCTGCAGGGCGGGCCGCACAACCACACCACTGCGGCTCTGGCGGTCGCCCTGCGTGAGGCCGCGCAACCCGCGTTCCGCGATTACGCTCGCCGCATCGTTGACAACGCCCAGGTGCTGGCGGCCGCGCTCCAGGAGCAGGGGTTCCGGGTCATCACCGGCGGCACCGAGAACCACCTGGTGGTGCTGGACGCCACCTCGCGTGGAGTCACCGGGCGCCAGTTGGCCAAGGCTCTCGACGCCGCCGGCATTGTCTGCAACTTCAACCGCATTCCCTTCGATCCGCAGCCCGCCATGCACCCCAGCGGCGTGCGCTTGGGTACGCCCGCGGTCAGCAGCCGGGGTTTCGGCGCCGACCAGATGCGCCAGATCGCCAGCTGGATCTCCCGTGTGGCGCGCGTCCGTGCCGACGCGGCCGTACCCCTGGAACAGCGCCGCGTGGCCTATGCCGAGATCGCCCACGAGGTCCGACAGCTGTGCGATCGTTTCCCCGCGCCGGGGTTGACCTACCATGGCTAATGTCTTCGAGCGCCTCGGTGTGCGCACCGCCATCAATGCCGTCGGACCGTCAACCCGGCTGAGCGGGGGCATCATGCCCGCCGAAGTCGCCGACGCCATGCGCGAGGCCTCGCAGTACTGCGTCGATATGGCCGAATTGCAGGCCAGGGCCAGCCAGATCATCAGCGAGCTCACCGGCGCCGAGGCGGGCTATGTCACCTCGGGAGCCGCGGCCGGGCTGCTGCTGGGTACGGCGGCCTGCGTCACCGGTCTCGATCCAGTCAAGATGAACCGCCTGCCGGACACCCGCGGCCTGCGCCGCCGGGTTATCATCCCGCGCAGCCACCGCAACTTCTACGACCACGCCATCCGCACCGTGGGCGTCGAACTGGTCGAAGTGGGCATTGCCGATCGGTACAGCGGCGCCGGCGTGCGCGACACCGAGGCCTGGGAAATCGCCGCCGCCATCGACGCGGACACGGCCGCGGTGGTGTATGTGGCCAGTGCCACCTCGCTGCCGCCGCTGGCCGCCGTGGTCGCCGCGGCCCACGCGGCGGATGTGCCGGTGCTGGTGGACGCCGCCGCGCAGCTGCCGCCCGCGGCCAACCTGCGCCGGTTCATCGAACTAGGCGCCGACCTGGTGGCTTTTAGCGGCGGCAAGGCCATCCGCGGCCCGCAGGCCTCGGGTTTCCTGTGCGGCCGTCGGGACCTGATCGCTGCCGTCGCCCTGCAGCACCTGGACCTGGACATTTACTGGGAGCTGTGGGATCCGCCCGCCAGTCTGATCGATCGACGCCAGTTGCCGGGGGCGCCGCACCACGGCGTCGGACGGCCCTGCAAGGTTGGCAAGGAGGAAGTCGTCGGTTTGCTGACCGCCCTGCAGCGGTTTGCCCACGAGGATCCGGACGCCCGCCGGGCTCGCTGGGTAGCGCTCATGGAGGCCCTGGTAGCCGCCAGCCACGGAGTGGCCCATGCGCAGCTCGAGCTGATTGCCGACCCCAAGCGAGCCGAGGTGCCCCTGGTGCGGCTGCAGCTGGACGAGCAAGGCGCCGGGTTCGATGCCCTGGAACTGGTACGGCGGCTGCGCGACGGCACACCGGCCATTCACGCCAACCCGGCGCAGGCCGCGGCGGGCGTGGTGCTCTTTGGCCCGATCAGTCTGCAACCGGGCGAACCCGAGCAGGTCGGCGCCCGGCTGCGACAGCTCCTCGGGGCCGTCTCGCCGTCCTGACCCGGCGACGGTCAACGCACGCGCAACAGAGGCTGCCCAGGCACGCGGGACAGCGGTTCCAGGCCAGCCGGTAACCAGCCAATTCCTCGGGACCGCGGCGCCGCTCTGCCACAGCGGCTACCGACGCACGCGCAACAGAGGCTGCCCAGGCACGCGGGACAGCGGTTCCAGGCCAGCCGGTAACCAGCCAATTCCTCGGGACCGTCGCGCCGTCCTGACCCGGCGACGGTCAGCGCACGCGGAACCGGGCTGCCCACGCACGCCTGGCAGGCGCTCCAAGTCAGCCGGGAACCCGTCGGTTCCTCGGGACCGCCGCCCGTTCCTGACCCAGCGGCCACCAGCGCACGCGCAACAGAGGTTGCCCAGGCACGCGGAACAACGGCTCCCGGTCAGCCGCGAACCTGTCAGTCCCTCGCGACCGCTGCCCCGTCCTGACCCAGCGGCTACCAGCGCACTCGGAACAGCGGCTCAAGGTCAGCCAGAACCTGGTCCAGCTCGCGCTCGTCGCCTGCGTCCAGGCTCCCGGACCCAGGGGTCCTCATCTCGGCCGTGGCAAAAACGCCGCGCCGCACCAGGACCGCCTTGCACAAAGGCAGCCCCAGGATCAGTATCAGGTTGATCAATGGCAGCAGCTGGTTGAAGCGCTGCCGGGCGGCGCTGCGATCGCCGGCTTGGTACGCTTCCCAGACCTGCACATGCACATCGACCGCCTCCACCGCCGGCATGAAACCGGTGGCCCCACGGTCCAATTCGGACAGCATCCAGCGCCCATGGGCCCCGCCGAAAACGCCGCGACAGGCAGGACCGACCTGCTGCAGGAGCGCCGTGATCTGGTGGGCGCTCGGATGCATCTCCTCTTTGACGTACTGCACCTCGTCAATCGTGGTCAGCAGCTCGCTCAGCAGGGCCGCGTCCATGCCAGCCTGACTGTGCTGGATGAACACCGGAACCCGCGCCGCTGCGGCAATGCGGCGGTAGTAGTCGATGATCTCGCTGCGATGGGCTCCGGACAGAAACGGGGGCAGCGCGATCACCGCGTCGGCGCCGGCCCCGGCGGCCTGGCGCGCGTGTTCGGTCGCTGACGCCGCCGTCGTACCGGCCACCCCGGCCACCACTGGCACCTGGCGTGCCGTGGCGCCCACCACCACCTCAACCAGACGGTGGCGTTCGGTCTCGGTCAGGAACTGGAATTCGCTGCCAAGGACCGGGAACACCAGGCCGTGGGCGCCTGCCTCCAGGCAGAAGGCCACCTCCCGCTCCAGGCTGGCTATATCTAGTTCACCCTCGCTGTCTACCGGCGTTTGCAGCACGGGGAAGATGCCGCGCATGGGTCCCTGCATCATTGCCCTCCACGCTGGGTCGAACCGCTTCGGCTCACGCGGCGCCTTCCAGTTGGGCCGCGCGGTAAGCGGCGCCGAGCAGTCCTGCCTTGTCGTTCAGGATCACCTTCACCGGAATGGCGCGCAAGGGCTCGCCCATGCGACCCTTGTTCAGGAAACCCTCCATGAAGCGGCCGTGGCGCAGGCGATCGACGATCTTCGGGGCAATGCCGCCGCCCACATACAGGCCGCCGGTGCACATCAGTTTCAGGGCCAGGTTGCCGGCCTCGACCCCGTACAGATAGACGAAGAGATCGAGGGTTGCTGTGGCCAGCGGATTGGCGCCGGTGGCGGCGGCCAGGGAGATGGCGCCGGCGCGGTCGCTGGCCTGGGCCAGTTCTGCGGCGGCGGCCGCCGGTTCCTGGACGCGGCCGGTATCCCGGAGGAATTCGTACATGCTGACTAGACCCGGCCCTGACAACACCCGCTCAAAGCTGACGTGCCCGTGCCGCTGCAGCAGGTACTGCCACAGGGCCGCACTCTCGTCATCCACTGGCGAGAAGGAGGAGTGCCCGCCCTCCGAGGCCACCGCGGTGTAGCGGCTACCGGTCCAGCACAGCCCGCCTTCCCCCAGACCGGTGCCCGCGGCGATGACCGCCACGTTGCCTTCGCCATCGACCGGCGCTGGGTTCAGTTCGGCCAGATCCGCGTCCCCCAGGACCTGGGTGCCGTACGAGGTAGCCTCCAGATCATTGAGCAGGGTCACGCGGACCTGGCGCAGCGCGCCACTAATCTCATCCGGGTCGATCAGCCAGGGCAGGTTCACGGCGCGAACCGGCAGTTGCCGCACCGGGCCTGGCACGCCCACAGCCACGCGGGCGGGCTGCCGACCGGCGGCCGCGACAAAGTCGGCCAGCAGCGCGCCCAGGCTGGGATAGTCCGCGGTGGTGTAGCGGGCTTCGCACACCGGCGTGTATCCCTGGGAACGGGGCTGGAACAGAGCCAGGTACGTCTTGGTGCCGCCGACATCGCCGGCGAGGATGACCGGATCGTCCATGTTCGCCACTCCGCGTCGAGGGAGCGCTTGGTGTCACTGCCGACCAACAGCAAGGGCTACGGCAGCGCCGCCGCCATAGCCCGGGACGCCCTCCTGGTGGCGGCGCGCCCCAAGTCTAGGGGCAGGCCCGGAGCGTGTCAATCTGTCCGTCCCGCCCGGCCTGGCGGCTGGCCGCGGCCGCCTGGTCGGTGCTATATTCGGGTCGGATCAGCGGTCTCGACTGCGGATCTGTTCCGCCGGCGTCGCGCCCTAGCCCGGCCGATGCCCTGCGGTGGGCCCTCATGTCCTGTCCTGCCGGTGCGGGTTCCTGGCCTGGCCCCGGCGCGGAGCAGAGATGGCGACAATCGTTCAAGGCAAAACCCGCATTCCGTTCATGCGCGGCATGCTGATGCACTACCTGATCCAGCGCGGTTTTGCCTACGAAGAAGCCCGCGCCCTGGGCAACGCTGTCCGCGTGGCCTTGGGTGGCCGCAAGGAGATTGGCCGCAAGGAAATCGTCAGGCTGGTGGCGCGCCTGGCCCAGGACAGCTACCCCCAGCACGACGTTGGCGACCTGGTATTCTGGGAGCGCCTCCCTACTAATATCGTCGTCGAGCGTGCCAATGGTTCGCGTCCGTTCTCCAAGGAAGTGCTGTCGCATTCGATTCAGGCCACGGGATTGGGGCCCGAACTGGCTTACCGCATCGCCACTACGATTGAATCGCGTTTGATCGACCAGCGTCGCCAACGCCTGACGCACCACGAACTCGAGGAGCTGACGGCCGAGATCCTGCTGAAGTACCACGACCAGTCCTATGCGGAGCGGTACCGCGTCTGGCGCGTCCTGGGCGCCCTGCCCCGACCCCTGATCATCTTGATCGGGGGCGCTAGTGGCGTCGGCAAAACGACCCTGGCCGTGGGCCTGGCCAATCTGCTGGCGATCCCGCGCGTGGTGGCTACCGACGATATCCGCCAGGTAATGCGACTCATGCTGTCCCACGAGCTGGTGCCTGCCTTGCACCCCTCGTCCTACGCCGCCGGTGAGGCCATTCCCGCCAAGGGCGGCGCGCTCAAAGACCTGGTCGTCGGGGGGTTCGCCGAACAGGCCCGGATCGTCAGCGTTGGGGTGCGGGCCATCATGGACCGCTGCGTCCGCGAAAACACGTCGGTGGTGATCGACGGCGTCCACCTCCTGCCCGACTACCTGGACATGCAGGCGTACGCCAAGTCCGCCTTTGTCGTGCCGCTCTTCCTGGCTCTGCTCGACCGCGGCATTCTCGCCGAGCGCTTCGTCTCGCGTGCGGCGACGGCGCCGGCTCGGGCCAAGAGCCGCTATGTCACCCACTTGGACGAGATCCTGCACATCCAGGAGCATCTGCTCGAACGCGCCAGTGCCCACGGCATCCCGATCATCGAGAGCACCTCAGTCGACAATGTCACCAGCGCCGCTGCCATGGTCGTCGGCGAACAGGTGCAGGAGCATCCCGACGTGCGCAAAGCGCTGGCCCATCGCGGGGTGACGGGTCGCGACCGCTCCGGCGCCGCGGCTGGAGCCAGACCCGGCGCGCCGCCCAAAACCAGGACGCGCGCCAAGGCCAAGACCAGGGCCAAGAAGAAGACAACGGCCAAACTCAAACAGAAGGCCACGGCCCCGGAACCCGGATCGCCGCGTTCGTCGGGCGGCAAAGCCGCCCGACGCCGCAACGCCAAGGCCGAACCCGAACCCACGGCCGTCTGAAACCAACGGCCTGCCTGCCGGTGTCGACCGGGTTGAGGATCACGATTGCCCTGCCCCGCTGCCGCGGTTATCTTCTGCCCCGGCACGGCCGGGACACGAGCGGATGCATCCGCTCGTGTCCCGGATTTAGCAGGCCACACTGACAGGTCCCCGGTCAGCGCTCCGTGGTGCCTGGCGCGGGGCGTGTCCGGAGACGGGATAGGGACATGCTGCAGAAGAAGGACAACCCAGCCCCTGCCAGTGGTCAGGCACTCAACACCATCATCGGCCGCGGCACCCTGGTCGAGGGCACGATGAAGGTGGAGAATAGCGTCCGCATCGACGGCATCTTCAAGGGCGAGCTGACCTGTTCCGGGACCCTGACGATCAGCCAGGCGGGTGAAGTGTACGCCCAGTTGGCGGGCCAGGAAGTATACATCAACGGCGTTGTGCGCGGGACGGTGCGGGCTGAGCGGGTCCGCATGGACAGTCAGGCGCGGTTCGTCGGTGATGTGTTCACCAAGGCCATTGCCATTTCGGAGGGCGCCGTCTTCCACGGCAACTGCTCCATGGAGACCGCCGCCGAAACCGTACCCCAGCCCTCCCCCGGCCTCGGCGCAGACGCCAGCCTGCCTGCTGCCACCCGGACCACCACCGCCGCCGGCTGAGACGCACCGACCGGCTCGCCTGCTGGAGTGGCCGGTTCAGCGCCTGCCCGCCGACGGATGGCCGCCCGGGTTGCGACCGAGACCCATCGCCAGCCGGCCCGCTGCCGCCCGGACCACCACCGCCGCCGGCTGAGACGCACTGGCCGGCTCGCCTGCCGGGCTGCTGGTTCGGCGCCTGCCCGCCGACGGATTGCCGCTCGGGTCGCGGCCTCGGCGCAGACGCCAGCCGGCCCGCTGCCGCCCGGACCACCACCGCCGCCGGCTGAGACGCACCGACCGGCTCGCCTGCCGGAGTGGCCGGTTCAGCGCCTGCCCGCCGACGGATTACCGCCCGGGTCACGGCCGAGACCCATCGCCAGCCGGCCCGCTGCCCGCCGCACCGCCGCTGCGGGCGGTTCGGCATCACGGGCCCGGGGCGGACGTTCTTTCCATGGGTCGACACATCCCTTCCGGCCCACGGCCCCGCACTGCCGCCGCTGCGGCGTTATCGTCTCCGGTATCGATTTTGCTTCCCGCTGTCGAGGAGCCATCGCCTGCCACCCTCGACGGGGATCCGCCATGAGCGCCACCACGTCCGCAGTCACGTCGCGGCACATCTCCCGCCAGCTCAACCTGCACTTGGCCGGCGCCGCCAAGCAGATCGAGCGGTTGTCGTCGGGTTCGCGTCTGAACCGTGCCAGCGACGACCCGGCAGCAGTGGCGCTGACCGGCGGCATTAATGCCGAGGTGCGGGCCTATGCCGAAGGCGGGCGCAATGTGCAGCAGAGCATCTCCATGCTGCAGGTCGCCGACAGCGCTCTCGGGCAGATGAGCGACATGGTGCGTCGCATGGCCGAACTGGCGGCCCAGGCCGCTTCCTCGACCTATACCGACGCGGATCGGGTGGGCGCCAACCAGGAATTCATGGCCCTCCGCGACGAGATCCAACGCGTGGCCGTGTCGACGACCTACAATGGCCTGCCGTTGCTGACGGACGATGCCGAGTTCATCACGCAGGCGGGCCCCACGGGTGCCTTGAGCGACATTGCCTCCATACGCTTCGATGACATGCGGGCCTCCGGTCCGCGACTCGCCCTTGGGACTGTCACCATCGACAACCGCGACGTGGCGCGCCAGGCGATCAGCGTCGTCAACCAGGCTCTCGACCAGGTAACCGAGGTGCGCACCCGCGTTGGGGCGTACCAGAACCGCTTGGACAAGGTGGCTACCACGGCGGCCAGCGCCATCGAGGACATGGTCAGTACACAGAGCGCCATCGGCGACACGGACATGGCCCAGGCCATCGGCAGCCTGACCCGCTCGCAGATCCTGGCCGAGGCCGCTGCCAGCATGGGGCGTCAAAGCGGGGGCGACGTGGAGCGCCTGCTAGGCCTGTTGCGCTGAACGGCGGCAGGCGGACCTGCGCCGCCCCGGCGAGGATCCCTTAGCGCGACGACGCTTCCCGGCCTACGTTAGGGGAGGGCGGGAACGATGCGCCGTCGCCTGGCGTCGTCTCAGCGCCATTCGCCTTCGGCCGCACGATCGCCGCCGGCGCCAGGTTTCCCAGACCGCCGATTGCCGGCCAACGCCGATGAATCCACCCAGTGACAGGGCGCCGGCCGACCGCACCGAGCGCCGTCGGCGCCGGCCGACCCAGGAGGTGGCGGAGCTCCGCGCGCCTCGCCAGACACCACGGACCGGACCTGGTCGGACCCGCCGCGCGCGGCGCCGCCTGGACAGCCTCAGCGCCATTGGTTTGTCGCCGGCATTTCGCGCCTACCTGTTCGTCGGCAGCCTGCTGGTCGTCCTCGGTTTCCTGCTGTACAACGAGTCGGTCATCCGCCACCTGCGCGAGCAGGAGAAGCGCAATGTCGATCTATACGCCAGGTTGATCGCCCTGGCGCCGCTGGCGGCCGACGACCAGTCGGTGGCCATTTTCACCGGCCTGATCATCAACCCGACCGCCTCCTTCCCCATCGTCATCACGGACCACCGCGGCCGGGTTATCCAGCAACGCGGGGTGGAAGCCCTGGTCGAGGACAACGGCTGGTCTGCCCGTTGGCGTCGCTGGCTAGGTCTGGGCGGGGCTCCCTCCCAGGCCGACGACAGGGCCGAACGGGCGACCCGCCTGGCGCGGTTGCTGGTCGCCATGGACGCTCAGAACCCGCCCATCCCCTTTTTCCAGTTCAAAGAGGCGCCGGCCTACCTGCGTCGCCACAACGGCCGCGCTGTGGTCATCGATGGTGAGGGTGAGGTAGTGCAGTGGCGTGGCGCGGGGCTGCCGGCGGCCGGTGACACCTCCAGTGCGGCCCGGGCTCAGGTCCTGGCCGCACTCGCCGAAATGCCCCCCAGCGCTACCGCGGTGGCCTTTCGGGTTCCCGTGGACGACCTCAGCTACCTGTACTGCGACGACTACCGGTTGGTGGTCACTGATGGCAGCGGCGAGGCCCGTCATTGGCAGGGAGAGGGCCTGCCCGCCACCACCGACACCACGGCGGCGGCGCGGGGGATCTTGACCAATGTCGTGCGCGACCTGGCGGCCCGCAGCGAGCCCCTGGTCATTCGGGTCAATGCCGAGAACTACATTCACTACGGTGACTCTGAACTGGCCGGCAGAGTGACCTGGGCCGCCTTCGCCCAGGTCGGCGCCCTGCTGCTGTTCGTGTTTGTCGGCTACGTTGGCCTGCGCAACATTCGGCGGGCCGAGCAGCGCTCCATATGGGTGGGCATGGCCAAGGAGACCGCCCACCAGCTGGGCACGCCCTTGTCGTCGCTGGCCGGTTGGCTGGAGCTGATCCGCGAGGAAGCGGCCGCACCGACTGGCGATGAGCGCCTGTCCCGCATCGGCGAGATGGCCGGCCAGATGCAGAAAGACATGCAGCGGCTGGACCAGATCGCGTCGCGTTTCAGCCAGATCGGCTCGGTTCCCGAACTGCGGGTCGGCGACGTCCTGCCCATCCTGCAGGACACGGCCACCTACTTCGCCGCCCGGGCACCCCAGTTCGGTCGCCATCAGATCACCGTTCAGGCAACCGGCTCGCTGCCGCCCGTGCCGCTCAATGCCGATCTGTTGCGCTGGGTGTTCGAGAACCTGTTCAAGAACGCCATCGATGCCATCGACCATGGCGCTGGGGTGATCGATATCCAGGTCAGCCGCGCCGCGGACGACCGGGCCGTGGTCATCCACTTTCGCGACAACGGGCACGGCATCGAACCAGACGATCTGGGCCGCGTCTTCGAGCCCGGCTTCAGCACCAAGCAGCGCGGCTGGGGCTTGGGACTGGCCTTTGCCCGGCGCATCGTCGAGGAATACCACGGCGGGCGTATCAGCGTGTTGCGCAGTGGGCCCGGGCAGGGCACCACATTCGAACTGGTCCTGCCGGTGGCCTCGGCGCGCGGTCGGCAGCCGGCAGCAGGGGAGGGGTGATGGACAATACCAGACGCAGGATCCTGTGGGCCGACGACGAGATCGACATGCTGCGGCCCCACCAGATGTTCCTGGACGAACGCGGCTACGAGGTCACGCCGGTGAGTAACGGCCGTGACGCCATCGCCCTGGTCACGCCGGGCGCCTTTGACATTGTCCTGCTCGACGAGATGATGCCGGGCCTGGATGGCCTGTCGACGCTGGCGCAGATCAAGGCCATCGACCCCAATGTGCCCGTGATCATGATCACCAAAAACGAGGAAGAAAGGTTGATGGATCAGGCGCTCGGGCGGCGCATTGACGAGTACCTCACCAAACCGGTCAACCCGAGCCAGATCTTCCTGGCCTGCAAGAAGCTGCTGGATTCGCGCCAGATCCGGCAGAACCAGGCGGGCGAGAACTACTCGAGTCGGATCGCCCAGATCCGCGACCGGCTCAGCGGCGACACCGGTTGGTCCGACTGGCTGCACATCCACCGCGAATTGTGCGAGTGGGAGGTGGAAATCGGCCGCTTGGGCGACCGGGGATTGCAGCAGATGCTGGCCGACCAGCGCCGCGAGTGCAACCGGGCGTTTGCCCGTTACGTGGAGCAGTGCTACCCGCAGTGGGTGGCCGACGAAGGCGAGTCGCCGCCGCTGTCGGTGGACGTGGTCACGGAGTTTGTCGTACCCCTGCTGCAGCAGGGCCGACAGGTGTTCTTCATGGTCATTGACTGCCTGCGTCTGGACCACTGGCTGGTGATGGAGTCGGTGCTGGCTGAGTACTACACCATCCGCCGCGCCTACCACTGTTCGATCCTGCCAACGGCCACCCCCTATGCGCGCAACGCCATCTTCAGCGGCCTTTTCCCGGCCCAGATCGCGGCCAAGTACGGCGACATCTGGCAGGGGGCCCAATCCGATGACAGCAGCCTCAACCGCTTCGAGCACCGCTTCCTTGACGACCAGTTGCGCGACAGCGATGCCGGCCTGACCGGCGAGACGCACTACGTCAAAGTGCTCGATGCGAGCGAGGGCCAGAACCTGGCCCGGCGGGCGGGCGGCATGGGGCGTCACCCTGTGGTTGCCGTCGCCTACAACTTCCTCGACATGCTGGTGCACGGCCGCTCGCAGTCTGAATTGCTCAAGGAGATCGCCCCGGACGAGCGCGCCTTCAGGTCCCTGGTAGAGTCCTGGTTCGCCCACTCAACGCTGCTGGAGATTCTGCGCCAGGTGGCGCGCACCGGGGCGGCGGTGGTCCTGACCACAGACCACGGCTCGATTCGCAGCAGCCGGGCGACCACCGTCCATGGTGACCGGGCCACCTCCAGCAACCTGCGCTACAAAGTCGGCCGCAACCTGCGCGTTGACGCCAAAGACGCTGTGCTGGTGCGAGACCCCAAACGCTTCGGACTGCCGGTGGCCGGCCTCGGCGCCAATTTCGCTTTTGCCCGCGAGGACTTCTTCTTCGTGTACCCGACCAACTTCAACGAATACCAGCGCCAGTACCGTGACAGCTTCCAGCACGGGGGGATCTCACTGGACGAGATGGTCCTGCCTGTGGCGGTCATGGAGCCCCGATGACCTGCTCCGGGGTGCTTGTCAGCGAGTCGGCCGCGGCCACGCGGGCGCACGGCGAGGCGTTGGCCGCGCAGTTGGCGCCCGGCCAGGTCGTGGCGCTCTTCGGCGACCTCGGCAGCGGCAAGACGTGCTTGGTTCAGGGCATCTGCGCGGGTCTGGGCGTCGTCGACCCGGTGACCAGTCCGACCTTCATCTTGATCAACGAATACGCCGGCCGCGCCATGGGGCGGCCCGTGCCCGTGTACCACTTTGACCTGTACCGCCTCGGCAGCCCCGCCGAACTTGAGGACCTGGGCGCCGAAGAGTACTTTTATCGTGCGGGTATCTGCCTGGTGGAGTGGGCGGAGCACGCCGGTAACCTGCTGCCCCCCAATCGGTGGGAGGTGCGCTTCACGGTCGCCGGCGCGGATCGGCGGCAGATTCACACCGACTTTCTCACGACCTGAACCCATTCGGCGCAGCGCGCCCCGGCGGTCAGCTGCCGCGGCGGGGCCGCGGCCCGACTTCCAGCGGCGGGAGCCCCGCCAGGAGCGCAAGCATGGTGCGGCGGCAACGGCAGATGCGGTCTGCGGCGCCCTGGTCAGTGGTGTTGGCGGCCAGCGGCGCGCTTGCCCTGGCCCTGTTGGGCCGGCCCGCGTCGGCCGATACGCGGGCCGAGCAGACGCGTCTGATCGATTGCCCCACCGCGGGCCTGATCGAGCGGGGTCAGATCGGTCTGGGCCTGCGTCTGTGGCGCGATGGCGGCTTGCTGGCGCGGGTGGATGCAGGGGCGCTCAACCGGCTGAACATCGGGGTCTCGTACGGTGGCCGCCGCATCATCGGCGACGGGGCCGTGGACTGGTACCCGCGCCTGGAGGCCAACGCCCGCTATCGCGTGGTGCAGGAGAACCGATCTCTTCCGGCCGTGGTGATCGGCTATGATACGCAGGGGTTTGGCGACTACCTGACCCCGACCAAGCGCTACCGCATCAAGGCCCGCGGCCTGTTCCTGGCGCTCAGCAAGAACTACCTCCATCCCCTCGGCCAGATCGGCCTCCACGGCGGTGCGAGTCTGGCGCTGGAAGACTCTGACAACGACGACGCCACGGGCTGGGTGGGCGTCGACGCCACCCTCAGCGAGGAGCTGAGCGTGGCCGGCGAGTACGACCTGGGCCTGAATGACGATGGTCCTGCCGGGCTGGGTGGCGAGCGGGGGTACCTCAACGCCGGCGCCAACTGGGCCGTCGCCCCCCGATTGGTCATGTCTTTCGCGGTCAAGAACCTCCTGGAGAGCGGTGGTAACCCGGTCAGTCGCGAGCTGTCCGTGACCTTTTGCCAGGACGTGAAATGATGCGACGTATGGCGGCCGTGGGGTTGGCGTTGCTGCTGGCAACGGCGTCGGCGGCCCAGGAAGAGCGCGCCATCGACCACTTTGGGGGCGTCGGCGGTCGAGCCATGGGCATGGGCGGGGCCTTCGTCGGCGTAGCCGACGACTTCACGGCACTGTGGTGGAACCCGGCTGGCCTGGCGCAGATCCAGCACCGCGAGCTGCATGCGGCCCTGCTGCGTACAGGGCACGAGACGCGCTCGAATCTGTCGGGGATGCGGTCGGCCGCCGACCTGGTACGATCGCGCTTTGCTTCTCTGGGCGTGGTCACGCCGTACCCGGTATATCGCGGCAGCCTGGTGTTCGCCGCCGGCATCGTGCGCCTCAAGGACTTCGACTGGACCCTGCGCGAGCAGGGGATCGATCAGGACCTGACGGCCGATAACCGCTTCAGCCACGAGGGGCAGTTGACCCTGGCGGCGTTGGCGGGCGCGTTCGACGTGTCACCGTCGCTGGCCCTGGGCGTCACCGTGGGCTTGACGGGTGGTCACGACGACCACACTAACGAGTATGTCTGGGCCGACACCAAGGACCTGTTCACCGAGCGGCGCTGGGTGGCACGCGATACCTACGCCGACAAGTACGAGAGCGCGCCCTACGCCAGCCTGGGCCTGATGGTGCGCTCGCCGCGCGATGAACCCCGCTACCGCCTGGGTGCGACGCTGACCACCGGGGGGACGCAGCGCATTGCCTATGTCTTCCGCGGCGCCACCAGCGACCAGGGTTATGACCGTATCGAATACGACGACGGGCGTGTCGTAGCCTATGCGCCCCAGACCGTGCGGGCCTCGTACCGACTGTCTTTGCCCTTCGAGTTCGGCGTTGGCGGTTCGCTGATGCCCGTGCCGGGACTGCTCCTGGCGGCCAGCGTCCACCGCTCTGAATGGGAACAGAGCCGGTACAAGAACGACGGCGGGGTTACCGACGTATTGCGGGCCAACGCCGATTTTGCCAAGCAGTACCGCAACACGGCGCGGTACCACCTG
The DNA here is from genome assembly GCA_903893785.1 of uncultured Gemmatimonadota bacterium. Classification (GTDB taxonomy): domain Bacteria; phylum Latescibacterota; class UBA2968; order UBA8231; family UBA8231; genus CAITNQ01. The sequence continues at coordinate 13,544 of CAITNQ010000191.1, read as the reverse complement.
GGGGCCGAGTGGCAGGTGCCCACCGTGGCCCTGGACCTGCGGGCCGGGTTCTACACTGACCCGCTGCCCTTCGTGGGGCCGCGCGACGCGGCGGCCGAGGCGGACCCGGTGTCCAATCCCGTGGTGACGCGGGTGCAGGACCGCCGATTCCTGACGCTCGGAGCCGGCGTACTGCTGGACGAGGTAGTGCAGGTTGACTTGACCTGGAATCGGGGCACCTACCGCCAGACAGAAGGCGCGCTGACCGAATCCGGTACCGTCCGCCGCCTGCTGCTGGGCGTCTCGTACCGTTTCTGAGGCCCCCGGGGCCGCCGGACCTGGGCTGCTGACCGCTGCGGCCGAGGCCGACGCCCGTGGCGCGCTGCGGGCCGGCTGCCTGGCCGTGGACGCGGCTGGGCTGCCAGCGCCCCGGTGCCGTCCGGCGGGATGCCTGGCAATGGACGCGGTACCGCTACCATCGCCGCAGTGCCCTTTGGCTGGCTGCCTGGCCCTGGACGCGGCGCAGCTGCCACCGCCCGGCGCCGTCTGGTGGATTGCCGCGAGCGCAGCGCGGTCCTGTTGAGTATGTTCTGCATAGGGGGCATCGTCTCGAGCAAGGATGAACCGACCATGACAACCCGGGTTTGGCTCCGAAGCGGCCTGTTGTTCGCCTGCGTCGTGCTGGCAGGGTGCTACACCGTCTTGACCGCTCCCTTGCCCCAGGGGGGCGCGGAACGGCAACTGGGTGCGGCCAGCGGCCCGAGCGCCCAACAGCGGTTGACGGGCACCACCAAGCCGAACGCCGACCAGTGGGAGGACTACTACCGTTACCCGGGAACGCCGTCGGGCATGTCGTTGAGCGGCTACGGCTACGGCGGGTATGGCGGCTACGGGGGCGGCGCCTACGGCCGCAGTGACTACTACGGCGCCAGTGATCCGTACTACGGCTACTACGGCAGCTACTACGGCGCCAGCCCCGTCTATTACGGCTATGATCCCTACTACCGGGATGTTCGCGGCTACTACGTCCCCGAAGGGTATCAGCTGGTCTCGGCCCGCGAACTGGACGATCTGCGCGCGGCCAAAGACGCCTCGGGGACGGGCACCACGGCACCCACGGCGGCGGAGTTGGAGGCGGCCAAGAAGGCCAAGGAGCAGCAGGAGATCGAAGCCTGGCAGGGACGGCTTGAGCCTCGCGTGCGGTCGGCCCCGACGCCGACCCCCAAAACCGATACGGGCACCTCAAGCCAAACCGCCACCGGCTCGACGGCGTCGCCCACCCCGAACTCGACATCGACGGGCAAGACATCGACTGGGGACAGCTCCACCAGTACCGAGAAGGCCAGCGCCCAGCCGCGCAAAACGCGCCGCTGATCTATCGTCAGGCCCGCCAGTAAGTCCCGCGCGCGCGGCCGTCATTGCTCCTGGCCGCATCGGCGGGTGGGTGTCCCGGCGCCCCGTGCACCCGCCGTACGCCCGCCACTAACTGGGGGCGCACACGTCTGCCATGGCCGCCGACCGGTGGCCATCAAGGCCCGCGGGCGTCTGGCCGTCGTCTGCGGCGCCCCGTCCATCCGCAGCGGGTCCGTCAGTAACTGCCGCTCTCACGCGTTTCTCGCTGCCGATAGCCGCATCGGCGAGCGGGTGTCCCGGCGCCCGAAGTCGATCCTGCCGGCGCTGATCACCGACCCGCCTGAGGGTGAGAGCCCCGGTCTCAGGGATCGTCTTCGCCCAGGTCGAACCACCGTTCCTGGCGTCTCGGCGGGGGGGCCACGCGCAACAGGAACTGCTCCACCGGCCGCCCCAGCACCGCCAGGTACGGGCGTTCGCCAGCGTCGTCGCTGACGTACTGCGGCTGGCGCGGCTTCCAGTCACGCTGCTGTGATGCCTGCTGCCACAGCTGCCCTGTGTGCAGGTTGACCAGAGCCACGCGGGTGTTGATCGCCAGATCCAACCCGGGGCTGGAGGCCAGCCCGTATGGCGTGGGCGCCATAGGGGTCGTGCGGGCTTCGACTCGCTGCAACTCGACGAGCACGAGTGCGTCCAACTGCAGCGAGTCCACCAATTGCGCCCGACTCGCCGGCGCAATCACCACGGCCGAGTCCAGTACCACGTCCTTGACATGCCAACCGATCTCGTCGGGCGACACCACGGTGACGCCGGGGATGGTGGTTAGCCCCTGGGTCAGGCCGGCTGACAGGCGGGCCACCAGTTTTTCCGTGTCCAGCTCCCGTGTGGGTTTGACGCTAGCTACGCAGAGCACGCCCAGGCGATGTACGTCGGCCAACAGCGGCCGCATCACCGGGTCTGGCGGTGTCGGCGCCGTGAACACGACACGACGACTGGCCGGCCCGCCACCGCACGCCGACAGCAGCAGCAGTCCCGCCAAGGCCAGTCCCCACCCACCACGGGAAGCCACCCAACCAAGGCCCCCTCGGGAGGCGGTTGGGTGGGTGCCTGCCCGCCGCCCGAAGGCCGTGGACCCTGCGGTGCGGCTGCGGGCCGGGCCCACCGGCAGTGGCCCGAGGGCCTGGTGGTGGCGGCCGGCCTCAACCCGGTGGCGCCATGACTTGAGGTGTGTCAAAAGCTCTTCCCGAAGCTGAAGTGGAAGCGGTAGTCCGAGTACCCACCCCGCAGATCGGTCTGCTTGGCGAACTCGAAGTTCATCGGCAACACGAAGTACACGAGCAGGCCAAAACCCATGCCGGCGCGCAGGTCACGCTCCCCATCCGGCTCCGCCGCCGACCCCGGAGCGTGCAGCGGCCACCAGTTGACGTGCTCGCCATCGTTCCAGGCAGTGCCCACGTCCAAGAAGAAGCTGCCGTCCACCGCAGGGATGGCGAATGTACCGGGCCAGCCGAAGACGACCTGACGGATGAAGGGAACGCGCACTTCAGAGTTGAGCAGCAGTACCCTTGTCCCGGTGAACTCGGAGAAGTCATAACCGCGCAGCGGGCCGATGTTCAGGTTCAATCCGGTGTAGAAGGGCAGGAACCAGGCTGGGCCGCCCAGGTTGTACTCGAGTGGCGCCGCCCCGAAGGAACCGACTCCCGTGGCCCGCAGGCCCAGCACCGACCATCGGCCCAGGCGCGTATACGTGCGGTGGTCGGCCTCCAGATGCGAGAAAGAACGCGTACTCGAAGACCAGTCCAGCGTTCGACCCACGGCCAGGAAATAGCGCTTGCCGTGCGTCGGTCCGAGCAGCCCATAGGTGATCGAGTCGTGGACATAGGCCGCCTTGAGCAGATGGGTGCTGATGCTGCCGCCCGTTTCGCTCACCGGCCAGACCGTGCCCTGGGTCTCGGACACATACGTGTAGTTGAGGTCAAGACGGCGATACAGGTCGATCGGGTACGACACATTGGCGAGCATCCCGCGCTGCTGGCTGCGCACCACGCCGCGGTACAGCAGGCCCTGAGTGTCCTGGTACCACTGGTCGGCGTTGTAGTATTGGTTCCAGTTGAAGGCGGCAACCTGGTACGTGGGCCGTCTGCCATAGTAGTTGTACGCGACTGCGAAGTTGAACTCGTTGCTGATCTCCTGCGACGCCACGTAGTCAGTGGCCAGCGACAGCTCGTGGTTGCCCAGCAGGTCGCTCATGCTCAACTGGGCGATGGACGACAGATACCCATCCATGTAGCCCATCTGCACGGCCACGCCGTCGAACTGGAGTTTGGGGCTGTACGGATGACGCGGCAGCGAAGCCGGGTCCAGTGGCGCGCCCGCCGTCACCGTGTCGCTGTCTGCCGCGGCCGGTACCGGGGCCGCGGGCGGCCCGGCGGATGCGGGTGGCGCTGGCGCGAGGGCGACCAATGGCAGGGCCGCAGCCGTGTCCGTGACTGTCATGGCCGCGAGCCGGTCGGACGGGCGCTCGGACACCCCCCGCGCCCGAGCCGAATCGGCGGCGGCCGGGAACTGGCGGCCCGGAACCGACTGCGCTGCTTCTGGCCCCAGCGAGTCAGCCGCTGCCCGGGCCGTGCCGGTGCCCGCCTGAGGGGTCCGGCCGGTCACGCCGGTCTCCGACCAGCCGCTGGCCTGCGCCAGCAGCACGGGTTCACCCAGGGCGGCACCACCCCCTGGTCCGGGCGCCGCTGCCGTGGTCGCCGTGACCACTAGCGCGTTCGGCTGGGGCCGGGCCCGGGTGCTGTCGGCTGCTTCGGCCGGCGCTCGGGCTGCCAGGTCCGCACTGCGACGCTTCAGCTCTGGCCACTCGGGGACGGGCAGGACGAAGAGCTCGTTGCGGCCATGGTAGTAGGTGTTCAGGGCGATCTGGCGGCCATCGGCTGACAGATCCGGGTTCATGACCCCGCTCAGCGTCCGCGTCAGGCGGTACTCGCTGCCCTCGTCCAGATGGTACACGAACAGGTCGTTGATGCGCTGTCGCGTCGACACGTACAGGATCTTGTTGCCTTCCGGGAACCACTGCGGCCACATGTCGTCCGTGGGGCTGGCGATCACCGTACGGATCTCGTCGGTTTCCAGGTCACACACGCGGATGTCGTACTGGCCATTCACCTTGCTGCAGAAAGCCAACCGCCGGCCGTCCGGCGACCAGGCGGGGAAGTCGTCTCGCTGCGGCGAGCCGGTGATCTGCCGTCGCGTGCCGTTGGCGACATCGACGACGTAGATATCGCTCTGACCATAGCCCGTGCCCACCAGGGCCAGTTGCCGTCCGTCGGGGGACCAGTCAAGCGCCTCGATCACTTCGATGCCCTTCAGCCGCAGGCTCTTCCTTGCCTTGTGGTCGTACATGTCCCACAGTACCACCGTATCCCGCGGTCCTCGCTTGGCTACGAATGCAATAGTACGGCCATCGGGAGACCAGGCTAGTGTGCCTTCGCCGAAGGTCAGGTGATCGAAGCGCGAGGCCTGCATGCCGCGGGTGAGGCGCTGGACGAGCGAGCCGTCCTTGACCCGCACAACGTCAACGTGTTCTTCCACGCCGTCAGAGGTAAGCACCGCCAGCATATCTCCGCTGAGCGACCAGCGTGGGTTCACTAGAATGCTGCCTTCGTCCAGGTCAGACTCGTCGTTGCGTGTCACCTGGCGGCCCAGTTCGGACAGGTAGTCGCGTGTCTGCAGCAGCGGCCAGTACTGCTTGCGCATGTACGCCGACCAGCGCTCGTCCAGCGTCTTCATGTCCGTATCGAGTAGGCGCTTCAACAACCGGTCAGTGTCGTTCTGCGCCTCCCACAACCGCAGAATCCGGCTCACCTTCTCGGGGCCGTAGGTGGCGGCAATGTATTCCATCAGGCTGTGTGCCTGTTTGTAGGCCAGGAACACATTGCCGGTGCCCCAGGCCGCGTCCATGACTTTCAGGGGGATCAACTGGTCAGTCAGCACGGCGTCGCGGAGCACCATCTCGTCGACCGTGTTGCGACCCAGCGCCGCATACTCGGCCAGGCCCTCCATGATCCAGGTGGGCGGCGAACTCAGGGGATTCGAGATCCGCTTGACCGGGCCACGGTACAGGATGTCGTACTCAAAGATGTGGGTCAGTTCGTGGAAAAGGACGCTCTTGAAGGTGTCCAGGTCGCCGTCAAAAGGAATCACCATGCGATAGCGCAGGGGTTCGGCAAACCCGGCGACGCCCGGCGGCAGGAAGTCATGGACAATGTTGGTCTGCAGGAACTCGTAGTTCGACTGGTAGATGACGATGGGCGGCTTGTGCGACAGTTCGTGTTTGAACGTGGCGCTGATCTTGGCGTACGCCTCCTCCAGGTACGCCACCGACTGCTCGGCCAGGGCCTGGAACTCGGGCTCGTAGTGGAGTTGCAGGTGGGGACTCTCGATCACCTGCCACTGGAAATCCCGGTAACGGACTTTGTTCTTGCCGAAGCCCTGCTCGAGTTGCGAGGTCAGGACATCCTGGGCGCCGGCGCTGGACAGGCAGGCAAGCACCAGCGCGGTCGATACGAGCATCCGCTGCCGCACCCAACGGCAAAGCGACGAACAGGACGGCGATGGCGCCACTGGTTCAGTCTCCTGAGGTCAGCGCTGGGTCAGCACCGGGTTGCCGCTGCGGCCGGCCATCGCGACGTTCGCGTCCCGGGCCGCGGTCGGGTTGTGACAGGGTGTCGGTGCTGGCCTGGCGCAACTGCTGCAGGCGCTCGTAGTTCGCCGTGCACACCTTACTGTCGGGGTTCAGCTCCGCCGCCCGTTGGTAGTGCAGGGCGGCCTGTTCGTGCAGGCCGAAGTGCTCGTAGACAACGGCCAGATTGTTGTGCAGACTGGCGGCCAGGCTGTCCGTTGCCACGGCCCGCTCCAGGTGGGCGCGAGCCTCGTTCCACAAGCCCTGATCGACGCACCACCAGGCATACTCGTTGATTTCTCGACGCGCCTGCCGAGGGGTAACCGGCGGACGGTCGGCAGCGGCCGTGTCTGACCCCTCGTCCCTCGCCTGTCCGCCCACCAGTGTCTCCACCAGGCTGGGCCGGTCGCGCGGTGTTCGGCTCGCAACGGGCTTGGCAACCTGAACCGGCGCCGCCGACTCGGCCACTGGCGCCGCCGTCAGGTGCGGGTCAGCCGCCGCCGCGTTCGTCGCGCGGCTGCTGTCAGCCGGCATCACCGCCGGCGGTGGCCCAACGGGGATACGTCCGGGCTCGGGCCAGGGCGGTGCTGTGCCCGCCGCCGGGCGGCGGACGAGACTGCCGCTGCAGCCTACCCACGCCAGCGCGGCGAACGCCGCCACCCAGACCGCCCAGCGCCATTTCACCGAATGCCCTCCTCAAGAGCCAGTTCGGCCAGGCGTGCGGGCAATACCCGGCGCGCCAGCAGCCGATTGCCGAGTAGTGCTGCCGGGTTGTCCGGCGTCAGGGCCAGCGAGTCCGCCATGGCCTGCGACTGAGCCAACCACACTTGGCCGCGGCCTGAGGCGAGGCACTGCTGAAGGCGGGTCAAGTCAACCCCGGCGGCTCGGGCGGCGGTTTGCCAGGGCGCGTCCCGGGTAGTGTCCTGGGTCAACACATAAGTCCGGTAGGCGGCGGGTTGTTCCGCGGCCAGGCATACCCGGCGAGCCAGTTCGCCCGGAAGCTCGGTGGGGGCGCTCTTGCCGGGCAGCACATGCACCCGCACCAGGCCTGGATCGCCTTTCCACAGACGCACGAACCCAGCCTCCAGATCCAGCGCCCATACCGGCAGGAACAGATCAAGCCCGCCGGGCCGACGCGGCCGTCCAGGCCAGTACGTCAGGCTCTCCACGCGCGGCAGCAGGACGAAACCGTCCGGAACGGGCCGCACCATGCTGGCGACCCGGGCGAATCGCGGATGTTGACCAAAACTGGCGCTGAACAGGTATGCCGGCAATGCCTCAATGCCGTAACGCCGCATCAGCGCCGTGCCTTCGGCACTGACCGACGGAACATGCCGAACCCGGCCTCCTGGGAAGAGCTCCCGGGTGGCGCCGAGGAAGGCTTCAGTGCTGCAGGCCCGGCATGCGGTGGCCTGGACCACGGTCAGGTCGAAGGGCACCGGGTCGTAGGCAACGCAGCGGGCGTTCGGGGTGTCCGGGTCGCGGCACAGGGCGAACTGGCCGGCAGGCGCGGCGCAGTCGGCATCACTGCCGCACACAGGCACCTGGGCGCAGTCCGCGTGATCACTTCGGTCGCGACAGAGTTGGCGGCTGACGGCAATGGGTTCCAGGTCGCCGAGGAACTCCTGCCCATTGACGTAGAGCGTCGGTGACAGGTGCACACCCAGCTCGTTGGCGTGGCGGATGTTGGCGCGGAACAGCGTTTCGCCGCGCGGCCCGGCGGCCCGACGTGCCAGTTCCGTGGAGTCCACCCCCACCGCGGCGGCGCAGGCCTGCCACAGGCCGCCGGGGCCCTGGCGCGCCCGGCACACCAGGTACGCGCGGTACGCTTCGGGGTAATCGGCCTGCAGCAACAGCTGGCGCCTGGCCTCGTCGATTTCGCCCTGTCCGTGGAGGCTGCGGAAAGGTCCTGTGCCGGTACTGGCGCTGCGGCCCGAGCAGCCGGCCCGGGTGGCGGGCCCGGTTGATGCCTCGCGCTCTCGGGCGGTGGCGGCGCGGGTCTGCGGCTTTGGCGTGGCGTCCGCCTCGTCGGCGATGTAGTAGATGCGCAGGTCCACCCATTCGCGCCACTGGTCCGCCAGGGGCACGAGGACCCGTTCCGCCTCCATTCCATAGGGGCACAGACTCATCACGAACAACTCCAGACGCACCGGTCCGGTCGCTGTGGCTGACCGCGCCACCGCGATTGCTTCGGCCCCGCGCAGCAGGTCCGTCGGAGGGTCGCAGTCGCAGTCCTTGGATCCGGGCCGCGCGGGCTCGGCCGCGGCGCTGCGGCCGGCCAGCAGCAAGGCGCAGATCAGGAGGTATAGCCCCATGGACCTGTCCAGGTGGGGAGGGAGGCAGCGTTTCACGGCAGCCATCGGGCGTGCTGGCCGGCGGCACGATCACTAGCTGGGCCGACAACCGCGCGGTGGCCAGGCGCCACTTCGGATGCCGGGCCGCCGTCCGCTGCTGACGATAGCCAACGGCCGCCGCCTGGGCAAGGTGGATCGTGGCCCGCTGGGTCGGCAACGACGGCCAGAGCCGGCGGCACGTCTGGCCGGGGCGGCCTGGGGGCGAGGTGAACGGCTTAGCCGCGCACTCGACGGGCGCCGGCGTAGCGTTGGTGGAAGTAGGGCGTGTCCAGGGACCCGATGGTGCCCCCTAGCGCGGCACTGGCGTGGGCGAAGCGTCCGTCCCCCAGGTACACGCCCACGTGGGAGATGCCCGGGCCCGAGTACGTGTCGCGGAAGAACACCAGGTCACCCGGCTGCAGCGCGCCCGGTTCGGCGACGGGCGTCCCCAAAGCGCGCATTTCGGCCGCGGTCCGCGGCAACTCGATGCCGTAGGCTTCTCGCATGATCGCACGGGTGAGCGCCGAGCAATCCATGCCGTTCTTGCGGCTGTTGCCACCAAAGCGGTAGGGAACGCCCACGTATCGCTTGGCTACGGCACGTAGACGCCGGTGATCGGCGCGTTGCCGTTTTGCCAGTTCGCCCACCAACTGCGTGCGTGGGTCGTGGGTGTAGCGCGGCGCCGGCGTGAGCGCGCCACAGCCTACCCACAGGGACCACAGCGCCAACACTACCCCCAGGCGCGGTGATACCACCACGCCCGCAGGACTCGACCGTCGACAGGGCGACGGGGAAGGCACCAGATGCAGCACGGTGGCAGGCACCAGCAGGGCGACGCCGTCGGCGGGGAGGCCGCGGCGGTCTAGCCCTGGCGCAAGGCAGGGGTGCCCAAACTTAACCCCGAACTCGGTCGGCAGCAAGGCGCCCCGGCCGTCGCCATGGTTGCGGCTTGGGGCGCGCCGCCCGATACTTCGACACATCCGCACGCGTCGCTCCCCCGGGGGCGCGGGTGCGGGCGGTGCTGTTCCGGCCTGCGGGCACGGTGGCCGGTCGCTCCCCCGGGGGCGCGGGTGCGGGTCGCCGCCCTTGGTGGCGCGTCAGCGGGCCGATGGTCCACCCACGTGGAGGCACGCCCATGCGCATCGTTCGTATCGAGCAGTTCTTTCCTCGGCCCCGCGTGCGGTTGGTCAAGGTGACGACCGATACGGGCCTGGTGGGTTGGGGGGAAACCACGCTGGAAGGCAAGCCTGAGAGCACCCGGGCGGCGGTCAACGAGCTCGCCTCGTACCTGGTGGGCCGGGACGCGTTGCGTCGTGAGGACCATTGGCAGCACGTGTACCGCTCCGCTTTCTTCCGCGGTGGGAGCGTGCTGATGTCGGCTCTCTCGGGGCTCGATCAGGCGCTGTGGGACATTGCCGGCCAGCACTTCGGCGCCCCCGCATACCAGTTGCTGGGCGGCGCCGTGCGCGATCGCATCCGTGTTTATGCTCACTGGGGCATCGGCGCCCTGGATGAAGGAGCTCTGGCGGCTGCCCGCAGTCGCCTGGACCGCCTGCAGAAGGCAGGGTACACGGCCTTCAAGTCAGGCCCGGCGGGCCCCTGGCGGGCCCACGAACCACCCGCCGTCATCGACCAATTCATCCGCTGCGCCTACCTCATGCGCGAGTGGGTCGGGCCCCAGGTTGAGCTCTGTTTCGATTTCCACGGCAAGATGACCGCCGCCCTGGCCGTCGAGGTGGGGAAGGAACTGGCGGGCATGCGCCCCATGTTCATTGAGGAGCCTGTGCCTCAGGAGAACGTCGATGCGCTGCGCTGGGTGACCGACCACGTTCCCTTCCCCGTGGCCACCGGCGAACGTCTGCTGTCGCGCTGGGAGTTCCGTCAGGTGCTGGAGAAGCAGGCGGCCGCTTTCCTGCAGCCGGACGTATCCCATGCCGGCGGGATTTCTGAGTTGCGGCGCATCGCGGCCATGGCTGAACCGTATTACGTGCACCTGATGCCGCACTGTGCCATCGGCCCGGTGGCTCTGGCCGCGTGCCTGCAGGTCGATGCTGCTACGCCCAATTTCCTCATTCAGGAGCAGGTGGATCAGAGCCTGGGCGATGGTTTGCTGGCGCGCGACTGGGTCGTCAGCGATGGCTACATCGACCTCCCCACGGGTCCTGGCCTCGGTATCGAGGTTTGCGCCGCGGAAGCCGAGCGGAATATCGCCTATGTCGAGGAACTGGGCGGCGAATACCGTTACCAGGGCGACGGCAGCGTCGCCGATTGGTGATCGTGGCTGGCTGTCGGCGCCAGTTCCAGCGGCGGGTCGAACGGGCTATGGCCGCGATTCCCGAACCCTTCCGGCAGGCCATGGCCAACCTGGTGGTCGTCGTTGACGACTGGCCCGACCCGGACGCTATGGAGGCCATGTACGGGGACCGTGACGAGGTGGTGTATGGGCTATTCGAAGGCACGCCACTGCCCGAACGCGGCGCAGCAGACTCGGCAGACCTGCCGGCCGTGATCCACCTCTATCGCTGTCCGCTGGAGCAGGATTGGCCCGACCCGCGCGACCTGGCGCGCGAAGTCGAGGTGACACTGGCCCACGAGATCGCTCATTTCATGGGCCTGGACGAAGCCGCCATCCGTCAGTACGGGTACGAGTGAGACTCCCGCCTGCGTCCGCCCTCTGCGGCCGCAGATACCCCATTCCCCAGGCCCAAGGAGACGGCCATGAGTGACAGCGTGTTCAAGAAGATCGAGCTGGTAGGCACCTCAACGGTCAGTATCGATGCCGCCATCCAGAACGCGGTGGCCAAGGCGGCCGCCAGCCTGCGCCAGTTGCGCTGGTTCGAGGTGGTCGAGACGCGTGGCAGCATCGAGGGCGACGGCGTGCGCGAGTGGCAGGTCACGGTGAAAATCGGCTTCAAGGTGGACGACTGAGACTTGGGCCGCCGCCGCGCGCGGGCCCGCGGGGGACTGGCCCGCACGGCTCGACTGCGAAGGATCTGAGTTGGGCTGGGCATTAACAGAAAGGGCCCGCGACTCAAGTCGCGGGCCCTTTCTGTTGCTTCTGTGCGGCGCTTACTTCGCCTGGATCAGCTCTGTGCGCCGGTTCTTGGCTTTACCCTCCGGCGTGCCATTGGTCGCTGCAGGCTTGGTGTCCCCGTAATAGCTAGACATGATCCGCCACGAGGCCACGCCCTGCTGCACCAAGTAGTCTTTCACCACCTCGGCCCGGGCACGGGACAGCTTGATGTTGGCTGGCGGCGTGCCCGCGTTGTCGGTGTGGCCCTGGACGTTGAGCAGCACGCCCGGGTTCTCCAGCAGGATCTTGCTCGCCTTGTTCAGGTCGGCCTTAGCCTGGGCCGAGAGCATGTAACCGCCGGTGGGGTAGTAAACCACCGGGAAGGTGAACTGGCCCACCGCCGGAGCCGGCACGGCACGCTTCTCGACGGCTCTGTCGTCGGCTGCGGCCAACGGGTCAGTGCCCCGCCGGACCTCGTCACCGTCGTTGATGCCGCCCTGATCCGTGTCAGCCTGGTTGGCGTTGGTGCGGTACACCCGGATCTCGTCGCCGTCGCTCAGCCCGTCGCCGTCGCTGTCTGCCACCTTCGGGTTGGTGAAGTACACAGTGGACTCGTCAACATCCGTCAGGCCGTCGCCGTCGGTGTCTTTGGGTGTCTCGACCTTGGGAGCCGCAGGGGCCGGTGCGACTGGCTTGACCGGCTTGGTCGGCATCGGCTTGGCGGTGGGTTCGATCACCGCGCCCAGGGTGATGTCATAGGTGAGCCCGACGTTGAACTCGAAGAAGTTGTTGGCGCTGTTCTCGTCCAACGACCCACCTGCGGGCGCCTCGAGCGTGGAACCATCGGTCTTCTTGCTGAAGCTGAAGGTGTAGCCGCCACTGCCTTCCAGGCCCCAGCGCTCCGCCAGCTGGTAGCGGGCGCCAATGCCCAAGGGAATGTCGGCGGTGCGGCCGATGCCGTCCCAGCTGCCGCGGCGGGGGGTGATGTCTTCAACATTGCAGTATTCGTACCCGACACCCCCGTACACGAAGGGATTCCAAGTGGCGTAGCGCACCGGGGCGAACACCAGACGCGCCTGAGCCGTGCTCAGGTGGGTCATGTAGTTGTCCCGCTTCGTCACGTCCAGAAGGTTGTTCTTCCATAGGTAGTCTTCCGTGATGTAGCGCTGGTACGCCACCGCCGCTTCGGCCTGCAGCTTGGCGCCCAGTCCCCATCGCATGAACACCGCGCCCTGCGGGCCCAATTTGCCCGTCAGGTCGCTGCTGGGGAGGATGGCACCGCCCCGCACACCGATGCTCAGCGCAGGAACCCTCTGGACCTGACTACCGGACCAGGCGGTTCCGGCTAGCAGGACCAGGCCCATCAGGCCGGCCTGCAGCAAGCCCGCGATTCTCCTGTACGGCATCATACCTTGCTTCCCTCCTGAGGGGGTCTGCGCAGCCGGCGACGACACAGATTCCTTCTGACCGGGGGCCCGAAGGCAAAGCCGGAGCTAGAAAGGTAGCTGCGCCGCGCCTCCATTGCAAGCGCCAATACGATAGCGGCCGGGCCCCGGATCCCGCGGCCGCCGTCGATCTGCCGCCAGGACATGGAGCCCGGCGGGTGGCGCCGGCGTCTGCCTCTATGTAGCGAAGGTAACCTTCCTCCGCGATCCGCGATAGGGGCCCCGGCCCCAACCTGCCGCGGCCGGTTGGCTGCCGGCCTGGTCCGGCGGGCGTCGCCCCCTTGCTCCCAAGCGGCAAAACCGGCAGATTAGCCGCCACGACCGCCCCTCGGGGCCGGCACGACAACTCAAAGGAGACCCGGATGCCCTACAGCTACACCAACGCCAAAGGTTCAGTCTATTATCTGCACGGGCGCACCACGACGCTCAAGAACGGCAATCCCCAGACCATCTACTTCTTCTCCAAGGAAGTAGGCGAGGGCGCGCTCGACGCGGTGCCTGCGGGCCGGGCTGTGGCCGAGAGCAAGAACGGCCTGCCGATCCTCAAGCGGGCTGAGTAACACTCCCGCCGCGCGCCTCCCGCCGGTCTGCCGGCGCTAGCGGCGGCGGTTTGCGCCCGTTGGTACCAGCAGCCTATCTTTGCCGTTTGTCAGGCCCCGCGGCCCATCCGGTGCGGGGTTGCCTGTGTGTGAGCCCGAGGAGGATCGCGTGTTCAACGGATTGGGCATGAATCTGGGCAACCT
>CAITNQ010000190.1 GCA_903893785.1 uncultured Gemmatimonadota bacterium | reverse complement strand
CGGCGAAGCCGACCATGGCGATGCCCAGCGGCGGAGTGATGTCCACGCGGGCGACACCAAGCTGGACGGGCATGGAAGGTCTCCCGGTGGGAGGGTGAGGGCCGAGCCTGCGGGGACGGCACGGCAAACCTACCCGGGGCGGCCGCCGCATGTCAAGGAAGGGTGTCGTGACGCCGGGCCGTGCCGCTACCTGGACCTGGACCTGAACCCTGACCCGCGGGCGCAACCGAGGTGTCCTTCGGCCGTTGGCGACCGTAACCGGCGCGGTCGCCGCCTACCGGGAAAGGCGTCCCGCCGCCGGGTCGTGCCAAGACCTTGACCTGCTGGCGCATCCGAGCCGTCCCTCGGCCTGTGGGAACCCATCCGGGGCGTCTGTCAAGGAAGGGCATCGTGGCGCCGGGCGCGCACGGGGCCTTGACCTGCAGGCGCGGCCGAACCGTTCTTCGGCCATTGGGAACCGGTCCCGGCGGTCGGTGCCGGACGGACGGCAGCCAGGGACCGTGCCCTTACCGAGCACGGGTGCGGGCGCCGGTCACCCCACACGTGGGACCGGTCGGCGGAGCGCGGAAGGAGAGACCATGTCGACGCAGGGCGAGGCGGTACCGGACCTGACCATCGACAGCCCCAGGTTCACGCTCCGGCCCTTCCGAGCCGCAGACTGGCAGGACTTCCAGCTGCTCGGGCGGGACTGGCAGGCGGCCCCGGGCCCCGCATTCGACAAGTGGCCCACCTCTGACGAGGCTGCCCAGGCGTCGGTGCAGTACATGAGCCGCTGCGACAAGTACCTGGCCATGTGCGAACGGGCCAGCGACCGTGTCGTGGGCCTGGTGGCCTTCAATGGGATCGACGACCAGGGCCGCCTGGATCTGGGGCACGTGGTGTTGTCGTCGTTCCAAGACAACGACCGCGACCGAGAGGTGCTGCGGGCCGCCGTCGACCATTGCCTGTCGCGCGCGGGTGTCTGTGCCGTGGTCACCCACAACGCGCCAGAGCACGAGGCCCAGTTGGCGCCGCTGTATTCGTTGGGTTTCCACGGCATCGAAGGCGGCTCGGCCGGCGAGCTTACTCTGACCCGCGCCGAATGGGAAGCGCGGCGCTGACATGTCGGCGGCCCCGGTCGCTGATCGCCCGCCGGTGCCTGCCGCGCGGCGCAACGGCCGCTGGCTGGTTGGCGTCTGGCTGGCGGCTTTGGGCCTGTTCGCACTCCTGCTGGCCTGGCGGGCTTGGAGCATCGGGTTCCTGGCCGATGACTGGGGACTGATCCGGCGCCATGCTCATCCGCTTTTCGTACTGCTGACCACCGACTGGTGCGACCTGTGGCCCACCGGGTACTACCGCCCCATCGTCCGCTGGACCCTGGATGCCGACTTCTCCATGGCCGGGTTCAGCCCCGGGTGGTACCATGTCACCAACACCGCGGTCCATGCTGCCAACGCGGTACTGGTTGCCCTGCTTTACCGGCGCCTGGACCTGTCCGAAGGTGTGACGCCCGCCCTGCTCGCCGGCTCGCTCTTCGCCGTGCTTCCCATCCACACGGACAATGTGTACTGGATCGCCGCCCGCACGGACTCTATCTGCACGTTCTTTTACCTGGCAACCCTCATCTTCTTTGCCGGCTTCCTGGCCCGATCTCGGACCAGCGATGCGACGCTGGCGGCGGTCTGCTCGCTGTTGGCTCTGCTCGCCAAGGAGATGGCCTGGTCGCTGCCCGGCGCGACGCTATCCCTCATCGCCACCTCAGATCGCTGCAGTGCGACGAGACGACCCGCAATGAGGTTGTGGCTGTGGATGGCCGTCCTGTACGGTGTCTACTTCGCGCTCCGCTACCACGCCGTCGGTGAGCTCATCGGGCACCGGCTGAACAACGCCGACCTGTCGGTGCACCGGATCGGCGAGTCACTCCTTGTTACGCCGATGATTTTCGCCGCCGCCGGGTGGGGCGGCCCGCAGATCCTCAAACATTTCACCAGCGCTTTCTACCTGGCCTGCCTGGCCCTGGCGGCGCTGGCGGTAAGCAGGGCCGGTTCCGCCCGCAGGTTCTGTCGGCTCCTGGCGCTGTTTACGGTCAGCCTGGTACCGGTCGTTGGATTGGTCAACCGTTGGTACCTGTACCTGCCCTCGGCGTTTGCTTGCATGGGCGTGGCATACCTGTGGTCGACGAGTCGGGTGCGGCCGGCGTGGGCCCGCG
>CAITNQ010000189.1 GCA_903893785.1 uncultured Gemmatimonadota bacterium | reverse complement strand
TCGACAACCTGCAGGCCCAGGGCCGCAAGGTGGGCATCATTTCCCACGTCCAGGAAATGACCGAACGCGTCGGCGTCAGGATCCAGGTGCAGCCCGGGCACGGCGGCCGAAGCCGGCTCACCGTCTCAGGCTGAGGCGCCCTTTTCCGATGCTGCGCCGTTTTGTGAGACCCCAAGGAAGCGGTTTTAGTGCGGCTTGGACTCGCAGCGGATCGGCGCCGTGTTGTAAAGCTGAATACAGGCTTTTTGTGCAATGTGCACTCGCTTGCAGTGATACGGGATTAGTTGAACAGGGAGGGCGTCCAGGTCCACGGGGTCGGCAAGTGCGTCAGCAGGAATGTCTGGGTTCGTGGCAAGCTCGGCTCGGGTCAGGGGTTGCAGCAGGGTCAGTGCCGGGGGCTCCCAGCGCACGCGCAGACCCAGGCCGGCAGCGCCGGCTACCGCCAGCCACAGTTCGCCCGCCGCCCCCAGCCAGGGTTGCGCGATCAGAATCACGTCGTGCACTTGCAGGCCGGCCAGCACGTCCCGCGCCAGCGTGCTGCGCCCGATTTCGGCACGCAGGCGCACCGGAAGTTCGTCTTCGGCCAGCGCCGATGGTGCCGGCGGCAGTGCCGCCGCCGCGCCGCCCAGCAGCAGCAGGCCCAGGGTGTCGCAGTACAGTACGCCGTGCAAGATCCAACCACCGTTTGCCAGGCTCGGCCAGAGCGCGTGGTCAAGGTCCGGTTCCAGGGCGGCGTCGCCCGGTTCCAAGGCGTCTATGCGCGCCGCCCCCTGGCGCAGGCCCGCCAGCGCCGCCAACGCCTCGGCCAGCGACTCCTCGAGCACGGCGGTGGCGTAGGCCGGGGGCAGGTTCGGCAGGTCCAGGTCGGGGAAACGCTGGCGCACCCACAGGTCGGGTGCCAGCGCCGGCAGCCGTAACGCGAAGCGCGCACCGGCCCATTGCGCGCGCACGGTCCAGTCGCGTGCGCTCCAGGCCGGCGGCTCAGTACAGCGCGGCTCCAGCGTCAGCAGCCATTCTTCGCCTGCCGGCAGCACCTCGGAGCCCTGCACCGCGCGCGCCAGTTGGGTGCAAGCTTGCGCGGCCGTGGCACTCAGGCGCGGCAGGCGCAGCGGTCGTGGGCTGGCGCGGGCTGTAGCGGTCATGTGCCGGCCAGTTCCTCGACAAGGCAGGGATCCTCCTCGTCGTCGGTCTGTACGCGCACCAGCACCGCCGTCTGCAGCCTTTCTGCCAGGGTGCGCGCCAGTTCAGGGAGCGCCTGGGTGAGGAACAGTCGCGAACGCTCCACGCTGCAGGTGAAATCCACCTCGAGCCGACCCTCGACTTGGGCGATGGACACGCTCACCCCGGGCAGCACCTCGCCCTTGAGTTCCAGGCGGCCCTCGAGCCGGCCGTTGCGGCCGTCGCCCACCAGCAGCCCCTGCACGGTATCGTGCAGTTGTGCCAGTACGGCGGGGGGCGTTCCGGCGCGTGGGCCCGCCGGCGACCACGACCAGGGCAGCGGTGCCGGCTCGGGCGGTGGATCCGCCGGCGGTGTCATTGGGCCGCCCAGCGCCTGCTCGAACTGTTCGCGCGCCTGGGCGTCGGCTTCCTTGCGGGCGCCGGCGGTTGTACCAATCGAAGCACTGCGCCAGGCTGCGTTGCTGCTCGATCCCGTCGTCGCGGGGGCGCAGATAGACCCACTCGTGCTTGACGCTCCACCACAGGCGCTCGACGAAGATGTTGTCGTGGCAGCGACCGCGCCCGTCCATGCTGATCTGGATCCCGTAATCCTTGAGCACACCGGTGAACTCGATGCTGGTGAATCGGCTGCCCTGGTCGGTGTTGAAAATTTCCGGTACCCCGTAGCGCGCGATGGCCTCCTTGAGCGCC
>CAITNQ010000188.1 GCA_903893785.1 uncultured Gemmatimonadota bacterium | reverse complement strand
CCGCGTGGGGCAGGTAGATCTTGGCGCCGGTCTGAGGGCGATTGCGGGTAGTCACCGCAGTCTCAAAGCCCTGAACCTGCACCAGGTTCGAGTCCAGCGAGGCGAATGCGTGCCCCGTCGAGTCCGCTGCCACCGGCAGATACGCCACCAGGTTGAAGCCTTTGGTCAGCGGAATGGAGGCGCTGTCGGCGCCGGCATCCCAACCGGTAACGGTCAGGACCCGCGGCGCTCTCATCTTGACCCAGTACCCGAGCCGGAAGTCGGCCCGGTGAAGCGTATTGAAGCCGCCGCCCGTGGGGGTAAACAGCTTGGCACCCCGCGCGCCTCCGCTGGGGTTGAGGGCTTCGCTCTCGAACCCTTGGACCTGCACCAGATCGCCGACGATGGGCGCCACGATGGCGCCGATGGAGTCATTGACGGCCCGCAGCCGACAGGAGACGAGGTTGTACCCCTTGGCCAGGGACAGGGTCACCTGTTGGCGCGGGTGCGCCGCGATGTCCATGCGGACGATATCGCCAAACTGGCTCCACCGCATCGAGTAGGGCGTGAGCACGCGGTTGACCCGAAAGGACAGCAGCCCGCCCACCCGCGCCCCTTCGATCTGCTCGGTGAGCGGATCATCCAGGTACACGGGCAGGTAACCGTAGACCCCTGGTGAGTCGACCTGACACCAGCCACACAGCACGCCCAGCGAGTCGACCACGTCGACCACCGTGCCGGCCGGAGCGGGCTGCCCACCTGCCGTCAGCACCTCGCCGAACACGGTCAACCACTGGCTGGTTGGCTTGACATCCTGGTACCCCGAGGTGTCGATCACGGCGATGGCCACGGCCTGACTGTCAAGACCACTGTTGCCGTCGTCGACGGTGAACACCACGGAGTACGACCCGCCCTGCCCGGGTTGGGGCAGCCAACGGAACGTGCTGTCGACCAGCGCGGCGGCCGTCGGCAGGGGCCCCGCCGCGTAGCGCAGGCTATCGGCGTCGGGGTCAGTGGCCGACAGACGGATGACCAGACTATCGCCCACGAAGCAATTCCGCGACTCGATGGGGGCCAGCACCGGCGGATGCGGTGTCTTGAGCAATACCGTCAGGCTGTCCGCCACGGGCTCCAGCGTCTGGCTCGATAGGTTACCACTAGTGCCGTCGCCCAGCACCACACTGGCCAAGCTGAGAGGGTACCCGCCGTCCTCGCCCTGCAACGGCAGGCTGGCAACCACGCCGTGGTGACCCAGGAGCGGGGCCTGATGACTGGAATAGGCCAGCAGGCGGTACCGGCCATCGGGCAGGCGCCGCACCTGCAGGTTGTGGTCCGGACAGCGCTCGCTCAGGCGCGCGGTCAACGGATCGACCGTTAGCGTGGTGGGCAACAGGAGATCGACTTGAAACGCGGTCACCGGTTCGAGGTTGTCCAAGCTGAGCAGCAGGGTCGTGGCACCGGTGCGGGCATCGCGCTCCGACGACAGCGATAGCGTATTGGGGGCGTACACGGTGGCCGTCACGGGCACCAGGTACGGGTCCTCGTCCGGGTCGTTGCTGCGCACCTGCAGCCGCCCGCTAAACGCCCCCTTGACATCGCTGTGGAAGCGGACGGGCAGGACAGTCTGCGTCGCCGGTGGCAGGGACAACGGCAGCGCCACGGGCACCTGCACCCCAGTCGGCTCCGAGGGGTTGACCTGGGTCACCACCAAGGTATCGTCACCGGCGTTACCCAACGTCAGCGCGGCCGCGGCAGTGTCCAGCACCGAGACAAACCCGAACTCGACCGTGGGCCCGGACCAGATGTCGCCGGCCACGATGCGCGCACTGGTACCGTAGGCATCGGAGACGACGTTGACGCCCGCGGTGTCGGCGAGCATCACCCCGGACACCGGCATCCCATACCAGCCGCCCAATCCCTCGACGTGGACGCCCAGCTGGCCAACCTGACCCTCGCTGCCGACCAGACCTGATCCGCTGCTGGTGTACCCCACGACGCGCAGGCGGCCGTCGCTCAGGAGGTGGGCGGACAGGCTGCCGCCGTTGCCCCGCTCGCCCAGACGCGCCGTCCCTTCGCTGAACGTCACCGGCGGAGGCAGGCTGACGTCGAACTGGAACGCGGTGATCGGTTCCTGGTTGCTGATCCGAAACGCGAGCACCGTGTCCGCACCCGACCGCACCGACAGCGGCTCCAGGTGCAGTTCATTGACGCGGTAACCGGGCCCAGTCAGGCCGACGCGGGTCAGCGGCTCATCGGGATCCGTCGAATACACGCGAATGGCTGCCGCGAAGGTGCCGCGCGAGGGCGGCGCGAAGCGCACGGTGACCGGCGTGCTCTGGCCTGGCCCCAGATCGCTCACCCATCCGGGTACGACGCTGTACGCCGCCGGGGGCGTGACCACCAACGAATCCAGGTGCAGGCTGCGGGTCCCGGTGTTGGTGACCGTGAAAGCCTGGTCCTGGCTGGCGCCGACCAACGTGCGCGAATACCACAGGGAATCCACGGAGAGGAGGATCTGGGGCGCCAGCAACAGCACGCTGCCCGCGGCGGCCTCTGTCAGGACATTGGTTGAGCTGGGGCCGCCGGCCAGGGAGCCCACGGGAGTGAGCGGGTACAGGCCTGGCACTCGGCCCACCGCCAGGGCGAAGGTGCACACCGGGCCACTGGCCCCGACCAGGGCCGCGCTGGAGCCGGAGTAGACCACAAGCCGCAGCGTGTCGCCGTGTACCACCCGGGCCGATACCGCATGGTCAGTCGCCCGTGCGGTCAACCGCGCCGAACTGGCCACGTACCGCAGCTGAGACCCGAGCGGCACATCCAGCTGCAGCGCCAACACCGGGTCGTCGTTGGCCAACTCCACATTGACCACCACCGTGTCGCCGGCAGCCGCCTGGACGTCGGGAAGGGAGAGACGGTTGGTCGCCTGCACGGGCGACACGGTCAGCACCCATACCAAGACCACAGCCAAGGGCGCCCAGCCGCAGCCGCCGTGTCGCCGCCGGCCGGCGCTTGGTCGCCATGGAAGAAGGCCACGCCTGCGGGACCGCCCGGGAGCGCGCGGTCCTTCACGGCCGGGAAGGCTTGGGTCGGTGTGGGTCAGGCTCGGCGACGGTGCCCGCGAAACGCCGTCACCGCCCCGCACGGCCGCCGACAGCACCGAGCGTTCCGCTGGGCTGCCGCCGGCGGCCCGGTCCGCGCGCGGCGGGCGGCTCGTGGCGCGCCGCCTCACGGGCATGGGCTCTCGCCCCCCGCTGGGCAATGTCCGGTGGCGCGACGGCCCAGGTCGCCGCGCCCGTTCACTGGACCTCACCCCATGGCTCCGGGCTGGCGTGGTCCGGGTCACTTCAGCACCGCCAGTTTGCGCGTCTCCAGGTAACCGCCGGCCTCCAGGCGGTACAGGTACACGCCGCTGGCCACCGCGCGGCCACGGTCGTCTCGGCCATCCCAAACGACGCGGTGATACCCCGCTTCCAGTCGCCCTTGGCGCAGCAGGCGGATCCGCTGGCCGGCCAGGTTGTACACCGCCAACTGCACGTCGGCGGCCTGAGGCAGCGCAAGGCCCATCGTCGTTGACGGGTTGAACGGGTTCGGGTAGTTCTGTGAGAGCCCGTACGCCGACGGCAAAGCCACGACCTCATCAGCCACAACGTCGGTAGGAATCTGCCGCCCATCGGTGTCCGACAGCACGATGTCGCGGAGCTGCGTGCCGCGGGCCCCGTTCACATGGAAGAGCGCCACGGTCCCGGTCGGCAACACGGTCCGCGACAGACTGTACACGACGTAGGTGGCCTGACCGCCGCGCACCACCGATCCTGTTTCCATGCCCGTCAGTGCGTCGGTGGGCGTCAGGCGCAGGCTGTCGGCGCCGGCCCCGACCAGACTGAACTGCAGTCCTGCCACCGGAACTGCGCTGCGCAGGACGATGAAGCCGTCCTCGACCGTCAGCTCCGCGGTGGCCGCCACGGGGGTAGTGTCGGCCGTCTTCGGCAACCCGAGAATGGTCCGCACGATGCGCACCACGTCGAGTACGTCGATGTGGCCATCCAGGTTGGCGTCGGCGGCCTCGGCCAGAAACGGCTCCGGCCGTTCCTCGAGCACGTAATTCACCACCGCCACGATGTCGAGCACGTTGACCGCCATGTCGCCATTGGCGTCGCCGCTAGCCGCGCCGACGGGCGTGGCCAGGACGGACTTGGACGGGTCGCTTTCGGTCATGTCGGTGCTGACGACCCGATACACGTAGCGGTACGTAATGTTGGGCGTAACGGCAAAGTCGGTGTACGTGGTGCCGCCGATCAACCCCACGTTGACCCTGGTGGTGTCCGAGAAGGTGCTATCGGTCAACGCCTCCTGGCGATAGAGGTTGTACCCTAGCCCATCGGCGCTCGACGCCGCGGGCCACCCGAGTATGACTTTGCCCACTCCAGGCGTGGCCAGGAAATCACTGGACGCAGCCCCGGCGGCTTGGATGACGAACCCGAACGGGGTGATCTCCTCAGGAATCGCGAAGTGCTCATCGTCCTGGGCGCTCGCCACCCGGATTGTATTGAGGCCAT
>CAITNQ010000187.1 GCA_903893785.1 uncultured Gemmatimonadota bacterium | reverse complement strand
GACTGCTCGATCAGACGCAGCGAGTCGCCCTCGCTGCCGAAGAGCACCATGGCGCGCGAGAAGAAGTCGCCCTGCACCAGGCCGAACTGCTTAGGCTTGGCGCCGCGTCGGTCCAGGAGCTGCACCCCGGTCAGACCGCGTCCGAGGGTGAACAGGAACTGCGAGTGGATGCGGTCGTAGATCTCGATGCTCTCGACTGGGAAGAGGATCGTCGTCCACTGGGTCTCGGCGGTGATCAGCGGTCGCGCCACCTGGCCGAAGGCCTGCGATCGATCACCCAAGTCGGTAGCGTAGGTGATGGCCCCACTGTCATCGTCAAGGACAAAGGCCTGAATGCTGGTGGTTCCCGGCGACAGGCCGGTGACCCGGTACAGTCCGTCGGCGTCTGCCAGGGCCATCACCGGACGCCAGGGCAGATCCATGACCGACGGCTCCAGCGCGACCACGCCAAAGGGCACCGGGATATTGGGCGTGGTGCTCTTGCGCGGCAGCAGGCGCAGGGCGCCGCGGACATCACTGAGCACGTCCTTAACGTTCTTGTCGTGGCCCTCCCGCAGTTCCTTGCGTTCGCTGCCGAACACCGCCGGATCGCGCAGGGCCGCGCCGAGCATGGGTTCGAGCATCTCGAGTTGCCGGGTCAAGTTGGCCGGCGAGCAGCGTTCGTAGGTATCCAGCGGCGTGTCCAGGCGCAGGCGGGCATCGTTGACCGTCATCAGGCTGATGGCCATCTGGCCCGCGTCCTGGGCCAGGCGACCGTCGGTGATGACCACCTGTCGGTTGACGAAACTGTCCCAGGTCAGGCCCTTGATCGGCGAGATGCCGTTGGCCAGCGCCCGTTCGGGGTCGCGGCCGAGCGCCGTGGCCGCGTCCCGGGCGTAGTTCGTGAAAGACCGTCCCACCGGCACGAAGAAGCGCCGATAGGCCACATTCCAGGTGTTGTGGTAGATGCCCAACTGATCGCTCTGGGTCGACATGTCGAGCGACACGAACAGATCGATCGCCAGACTGTCGGGTTCCAGCCGGATGCCCAGCGAGTCGGCCCGGTCGAGCATGCGCATCAACTTCAGCCGCGCCGTCAACCGCTCCATGTCGACCGTGCCGAGGACCTGCCGGCCGGTGGCCGGGTCAGTGACCAGCTGCAGGCCCAGGCTGTCCGGCACCGTCTTGCGGGCGGCCGTCTCGCGCACCAAACGGTCGATGTTCAGGGAGTCGGTTACCAGCCGCTGGGGCATGCGCCGGCGGAATTCGACCCGCTTGCGCGCGTGCTGGTTAAAGAAGTGCTTCAACCCTTCTTGGCCGAGGAAGTGCGCGCCGGTGGCGACCAAGACCACCGAACGGGCCGG
The DNA here is from genome assembly GCA_903893785.1 of uncultured Gemmatimonadota bacterium. Taxonomy (GTDB): domain Bacteria; phylum Latescibacterota; class UBA2968; order UBA8231; family UBA8231; genus CAITNQ01. Next base: position 23,468 of record CAITNQ010000187.1, on the reverse strand, counting down.
CGGATGGGCCTGGAAATAGCGCGCCAGTTCGATCAGGGCCACGGCGCCGGCAGCGCTCTCGGCCGCCGGCGTCAACGCCGGTACCACCGAGATTCCGTCGTAGTAGGTTTGAATCGCCCACAGCTCACGCCCCAACTGCGGATCTGTCCCGGCGATGGTGCCCCAGACGTTCCACGTGGTGGCAACCTGCCAATCCACCCGCGCGCGGACCCGCGCGGTCCGGCGCCCGCCTGCCAGCCGCTCCTTCAAGGCCAGGCCGGTGGCCCGGTCAACCCAGAATCGCGGCACATCCAGCGGGGCCCAGTTCCACTTCTGCCTGGCCTCGAAAATGGTCGTCTCTTCGGGAGCGATGAACACCACCGCTCGGGCGCCCAGAGACGCGGCATTCAGCCAGTTGGACCAGGAGTTGAAGTCCATGAGGACGATGCTGCCGTCCATCGGGTTACCGTTGAACTGCGCAAAGCCGCCCTGGCCGGCGTAGAACAACTCGCCTTCGATGCCCTCCGGGGGCGTCGTGCAGGTGCGCACCAAGTTCGGCCACACCGCCGACAGCCCGATGGCGGCACTGTCGCCGGCTACTTCCAGAGTGGCGCCTCGGTCAACGGGCACCACCACGTTCAGCGGTTCGCGCGTGACGCCTGCCACGCCGGCGGCTTTGAGCTCGCGCTCGAGCAGGTCAGCCGCGGCCGCGTCACCGGCGTAACCGGCGATACGGGGGCCACTGGTGCTCAGCGACAGCAGGTTGCGGGCAATGCGATCCGGGTCCGCCGCACGCCCTGGCGATACGCACAGCAACAGGCCCAGAAGGGCGATAGCCACGCGGAGCCGGATCATATCCAGAAGATCTGGTTGCCGACCATGCCGGTCATGAAGTCGATCACCAGCCACACGCCGCTGATCAGCATGCGGCCGACGACAATGCCGAGGAAGAAGTTGCGGCTGCGCGAGAACAGGCTGGCGCCCCCGTATTTGAGCAGCGTGATCTTGATCAACCAGGCCAGGAAAACGCTGAACCACATCCAGTCGACGATCCAACTGGTCATGATCGGGAACCCGATCGGGTGCAGCGGCCACCAGAGGAACCGCTGGCGCAGCCAAGTCAGCACCAGCATGGCTACCGCTCCCACGACGGCGAACGCGATGCCCATCCAGTACACCCCAGCCGGCTTGAGCGTGTCGACCGCGGTCTTGTAGATGTAGTTCGGCATGCCGTTGAAGAACCATGGCGCCGAGTTGATGCCACCGTCTTTGTAGGCCAACTGCATGCCGGTCCAGAGCGAACTGATCAGGCCGCAGAAGACCGCCACCACAATGGCCCAGAAGACATACCGTCGGCTGCGCCGGTTCATCCCCTCGATGAGCTTCAGGCCATTGGCCACCATGCCCATCAGGAAGACGCGGATATCAGTGGCGAAAGTGTAGGTCATGGCGAAATTGGCCACGGCCTTGGCGCCCAATACGTTGGATCCCAGCCCGAAAATCATGACGTCGGGGGCGACCATGGGCGAGATCAGCGCGGGCACGCCCGCTTCGGCCACGGTGCGCGACAGACCGGTGAAGATGGCCATGGCGGCCACAATGAACAGGACACCGGCCCAGATCGGCGTGCCCAGCCAGGCCAACCAGGCGACCACGATGCCACAGCCGACCAACAGGCCCAGCACGGCGGCGCGGTACGACATGATTTCGTCGTCGTCACTCAGGCGCGACTCCAGGCCGACGAACTTGCGGCCGACCTCGCGCAGGTGCTCGCGACCGACCCACAGCCCGACACCGACGAAGGCCAACAGGGCCCCCAGTCCCTGGTAGTTAAGTAGCTCAGAGTTAGCCACGGCCCACACGTCTTGGACCTTGGCCACCCCTTCGGTGACGAAGATCGCCTTCTCCAGCTTGGCCATCAGGGCAAAGCCCCAGATACCGGCGGAGATGTCCGGGCTGATCAGGTACGAGAACCCGAGGACCGCGAAACTCAGGGTCATGTTGATAGACTGGCCGCCGAACACCGGGAAGGACCAGGCCGTCGGGAACATCGGGAAACCCTGGATGTACTTGCCCAAACCGGAGAACAGCCCGAAGACAATGGGAATGGCAGCTCCAGCCCACATGGCCCGGCTGCGGAAGAAACCGTTAACCGCCCGGCCGTCGTCTTCCTGGCGGATCATGGCTTGGGCGGCCTGCATCAGCGGGTACGCCAGGCGTTCGCGATCCATCCACTGGCGACGCAGGATGACCGCGGCGCAGACCATGGCCAGGTACAGGCCCAGCAGCATGATCCCCCACAGGAGCAGCGGCCGCAGCCACAGACCATAGGGAACGGCGTAGGCGCCCGTGCCGATTCCCTCGTAGAAATCCTTGTTGGCGTGGCCGTCGTTGACCAGGATCTGGTTCGGCAGGTGCGGGAGCAGCAGTTCCTGCCAGCGGTTCTCGGGGCTAGCATAATAGAACATGCCGCTGATCGTCGGCAGCAGGGTCTCGCACAGCCCCATGGTGGCCAGCGATGCCACCACCAGGAGCATGATATAGACGACGATCAACTCGGACCGGTTCAGGGCCAGGTTACGTCCGGTGGCAGCCAGAACCGCGTTGGCCACCAGGGACAGCACCATGAAACTTGAGAACAGGACCCCTGGTGAATAGAGGGGCAGCTTGTCGAAGGGATAGTAGTGCCAGCCCCAGAGCGCGGCTGCGGCGGCCGCGGTGGCGACCGCGACTGCGGCCTGGCGCGCGGCCAGTTTGTACACGGTGTTCATCAACCCGACGAGCACTAGGAAGACGAAAATGGCCCCGGGTGCGGAGAAGTCCAGGGTCATGTACGTTCCCTTGATGACAATGTCGGCGTAGTTGGCGCCCACCCCGAGGAACAGGGACAGGAACGACCCAACCACCAGGGAACGCAGCGTCAGAGGCCGATGGTCGGCCTCTTCTTTGCCGGTGACCGAAGCCCCGCGCATGGACAGGTACTGCCGCAGATCCGGCGGAATCCCCACCCTCACGGCACCAGCCTCCTCATCGTCGGACGATCCGGGACGGCCCCGCAGGCCTGCGCCAACGGCCGGGCAAAGGTGCGGCCGCGGCGCGCCCATGTCAAGCGGTGTGGCCCTGGCGCGTCACCAAGTCCAGGGCCTGGTGAAGGCTGCGGTCAACCCGGTCACACAACTCGTCGATCTGGGCTTCGCTAGCGACCAGCGCTGGGGCGACGGCAAACCAGCTCGGATCGATGCGCAGGATCAGGCCCTCGGCCAGGGCCGTGCGTTTCAGGGCCCGGCCCAGTTCCGGGAATGGAGCCAGACTGCGTTCGTCGCGGACCAATTCGACGCCGCGTAGCAGGCCCCGACCGCGGACCTCGCGCACCACGCCGTACTGCCGCAGCCGCTCCAGGCCGGCGGCCAGGCGCTCGCCCAGCTGCACGGCACGGGTGGCCAGGTCGTGGGTCACGATCTCGTCGATCACCGCCAAGCCCACAGCGCAGGCCAGCGGATGGCCGGCGAAGGTGTGCCCGTGAGCGAAGTTGACGCCGGCGTCGCCGGGCCCGTCAAAGGCCATGCCCATGTCCTGGCGGGCCAGCATGGCCCCCAACGGCACCATCCCGCTGGACAGCCCCTTGCCGCCGCACAGCAGGTCAGGGGTTACGCCAAACGTCTGGGCGGCGAACATGGCGCCGGTGCGGCCATACCCCGTGATCACCTCGTCGAAGATCAGCAGCACGTCATAGCGGTCGCAGATCTCGCGCAGCAGCCGGAAATACTCCTCGGTGGGCGTGATGATGCCGCCCGTGTTGCCGATCGGCTCGACGAGTACCCCGGCGACCGTGTCCGGATCTTCGTGCACGATCACATCAGCCACGGACTGGGCCGCAAAGCGATTGCACTCGTCCCAGGAAGAGAAGCGGTCGCGGTAGTGGGTCGGTGGGAAGACCTTGATGAAACCGCCCAGTTGCGGCTCAAAGGGGCTCTTGCGCCGCCCTGTGCCGCTGGCCGCCATGGCGCCGAAGGTCGCGCCGTGGTATCCGAGGTAGCGGCTGATGAATTTGGTTTTTCCTGGGCGACCGGTTTGACGGAAGTATTGACGCGTGAACTTCAGCGCTGCCTCGATGGACTCAGACCCGCCCGAGAAAGGCTTGACATAGGTCAAGCCACCGGGACTGACCTGCCCGATCCGCTCGATGAAATCGAGCGCCACGTCACTGATGCCGTGCATCGGCGGGGCGAAGGTGAGCAGACCCAGCTGACGCTGCAGGGCGTCCACCAACCGTGGATGGCGGTGCCCGAGGGTGGCCACGAAAATGCCGCCGATGCCGTCGAGATACTGCTTGCCTTCCACGTCCCAGTAGTAGAGCCCTTCGGCTCGGGAAACCACCAGCGGATGGTCGAGGAAGTCAGCCGTGGGTTGGTAGTCCAGGAAGGTGCGCTGCAGCAGCCGGCGCTGCCGGTCGTCCAGTTTCATCGCGTGCCCTCGTTTGACGGCCCAAAGGCGACCGCGGTCAGCGCCAGCACCTGAGCCGTGCGCACTAACTCGTCGACCGCAACTGCCTCGTCGAGGGAGTGGGCCCCGGTGGCAGCCGGACCGTGGGTAATGGCCGGGATCCCGGCCTGGTGTGCGAAGGTGTGCCCGTCATCGACAAACGGTTTGCCCCCGGGCGGCAGCTGGCGGCCGGTCACCTGGCTGTAGGCTGCCTGGAAGGCCGTCACCAGCGGTTGTTGGGGATCAAGGGTGAAGGCGTCGGCGTAAACCACGAAGTCACCGGTGACCCGGGCGCCCGTGGCTGCCGCCGTGGCCGCCAGCGTCGCGTCGAACTCGCCCCGCACGGCCTGCTCCTGACCGGGCGCAACCCAACGCCGCGTGCCCGCCAGGCGGCATTCGGTCGGGTATTGATTGTAGATCTCGCCACAGGTGAACTGGCCGACAAAGACGGAATCACAGCCGGCGTGTTCGCGCTGCCGGGTCGCCAACCGGCGGTTGAGGGCCCCGAAGCGCTGCACCAGGTCAGCCCCGGCGGCGACCAGGTCGGGGGTCCCGGCCGGAGCGAGCACCTCGTGGACCTTGGCGCCGTCCCGCTCCAAGAGCACGGAGAAGATGGCCAGGCCCCGCCCGGCGACCGGGAGACGGTCGGCCAGGTATTCAGGGATGAGCACGCCGTCGCCGTAGCAGCGGTCGCGGATCAGCGCCTGCAGCTGGCGTTTGTCGCCCCAGGGGCCTTCGTGGTGATCGGTGGCGGTCAACATCACGGCCCCGGCCGGCAGTGCGTCCAGTTCGCCCAATACCCGCAGGGCTTCCACGGCCGCCGCCAGGCCGCCCTTCATGTCGGCGGCCCCCGAACCGTAGATCACGCCGTCGGCGCAACGGGCCGGGACGAACGGCAGGTGGACCGTGTCCAGATGGCCGTGGAACTGGAGCGTGCGCCCCGGGCGGCCGCTGGCCAGCCGCGCCACCACGGCCGGCGCCACCGGCCAGTCAGCCACCGGACGCTCCGCGGCCAGGCCGATGTCATTGAGTAGACTGGCCAGACAGTCGGCCGCCGGGCCGGCCTGGCAGGTCGGGCTGGGAGCGTCAATCAGCGCCATGGCGGTCCGTACCAGGCGGTCCGGATCCACGGCACGGCGAATGGCTTCGGCCAGACTGGCAGGCATCGCGGACCTCGATGAATGATGGCGAAGGGACGGCCGCGGGAGGGTGGAGCGTCGCCGGGGCTTGGGGCAGCGGCCGGCGGTGACAGCCCCGCCGCGACGTCGGCGGACAGGCGGCACAAAAACCTGCAAAGGGGGTCCCTCGTCAACCCGCCTGTGCATCGTCCCGGGGCCCGCCGACGCGGCGCCGGCCTTGCCGGCAGGACCCATCCGTGCCTACCGTTTGGGGCCTGCGCCGGCCATCGAGCCGGCTCTGCTTCCGCCTGTGCCCGTGCCGCCGGCAGCGGCAGGAGAGCGATCGTGGTGTTGCCAAGCATGCGTCTTGATGACCGCATTGCCCTGGTCACGGGGGCAGGTTCAGGCATCGGCCAGGCGATCGCCGTGGCCATGGCCGAGGCCGGGGCAGACTGTGTGTGCACCGAACTGCCCGACCGCATGGAACGCCTGGGCCCGGTGTGCGCCGCCATCGAGACCGCCGGCCGCCGCGCCTGGGCCTTGCCCCTCCAGTTGCCGCATCTGGACAGTATCGACGCCTTGGTGGCCGGCGCCCTGGAGGCCGCCGGCCGCATCGACGTGCTGGTCAACAACGCGGGCGTGAACATCCCTCGGCCGGCCCTGGACCTGACCGAGTCTGACTGGGACCAGGTGCTCGACACGAATCTCAAGGGCCTTTTCTTCCTGTCCCAGCGCGTCGCCCGCACCATGGTCGCCGGTGGCGGCGGCAAGATCGTCAACATCGCCTCGCAGAATGGCGTGGTGGGTTACTACCGCCGCGCGGCCTACTGCGCCAGCAAAGCCGGGGTCGTCAACCTGACCCGGGTGCTGGCCATTGAATGGGCGCCGCACCACATCCTCGTCAATGCCGTCGGCCCCACCTTCGTCCTCACGCCCCTGACGCAGTCGACCTTCGATGACCCGACCCTGCGGCAGGACCTGCTCGGGCGTATCCCGCTCGGACGCGTCGGCCAACCCGAGGACATTGTCGGCGCCGTGGTCTTCCTGGCCAGCCCGGCAGCGGACCTGATCACCGGGCACACGCTGCTAGTGGATGGCGGCTGGACGGCGCTGTGAACGCCACCGCGACGGGCCGCCACACGTCTGCGGAGGTCCCATGAACAGCGACTGGATCCGCTGCGCCACGGTCCTCGGCGCGGGAACGATGGGCGCCGGTATCGCCGGCGAGCTGGCCCGTATAGGCCTTGAGGTGCGGCTGTACGACGCCGACGCGACGGCCCTGCCGCGGGGTCTGGCGCAGCTGGCCGCCGGGCAGTCGGCGCTGGTTGAAGCCGGACTGCTCAGCCCCGGTGAGGCAGTCGCGGCCCAGTCACGGGTACAGTCGGTTGAGTGCCTGGAGGCAGCCTGTGATGGGGTCGATCTGGTCATCGAGGCAGTGACCGAGAACATGGCCGTGAAGGAACCGCTCCTGACCGCCGTCGATCGCCTGTCACCGGCAGCGGCGCTGATAGCCTCCAACACCTCGGGCCTGTCGATCACGCGCCTGGCGGCGGCCACCGGCCGCCCGGCCCAGGTTGCCGGCATGCACTTCTGGAACCCGGCGCACCTGATGCCGTTGGTGGAAGTGACCGAGGGCCAGAACACGGCCCCGGCCACCGCCGATGCGCTGCTCGATCTGGCGCGGCGGCTGGGCAAGCGCCCTATTCGCGTCTGCCACGACATTCCCGGTTTTGTCGGCAACCGACTGCAGTTTGCCGTCGTCCGCGAAGCCCTCCATCTGTTGGCCAGTGGCGTCGCCTCGGCCGCCGACATCGACACCGCCATGACCGCCGGCCCCGGTCTGCGCTACGGGCTGCTCGGCCCGCTGGCCACGGCCGATCTGGCCGGCCTGGACGTGTTCCTGGCCATCAGCCAGTACCTGTTCAGCGACTTGAGCAATGCCAGTCTGCCGCCGGCGCTGCTGGCCGACATGGTGGCGGCCGGCGACCTGGGCGCCAAGTCAGGTCGCGGCTTTTACCCCTACCAGGACGACGAACGGCAGCGCCGGTTGGCCAGGCGCGACCGGGTGCTGCTGGGTTTTCTTACCGTGCTGCAGCGCGAAACCGACAGGTGATGCCCATGGACTCCGTGCGCGGTGGGACCGGCCCGTTGTTCTGCGACCCGGACCCTGATCTGGCGCGCCAGCATTTCCGCACCAGGTCGCGGGCACTGGTCGACAAGGTGACCACGGTGCGCGAGGCGGTGTCGCGCCTGGTGCGCGATGGCGACTACCTGGGTTCCGGCGGCTTCGGGACCAACCGAATCGCGACCGCGGCGCTCCACGAGATTCTGCGCCAACGCCGCCGCAACCTGGGGTTCGCGGGGCACACCGCGACGCACGATTTCCAGATCTTGGCCGCCGGCAACCTGGACGGTGAATGCCTGCTGGCACGCGTCGACGCCGCCTATATCGTGGGGCTCGAAGCCCGCGGGTTATCTCCCCACGCCCGGCGCGTCATGGAGAGTGGCCAGGTGCAGGTCTGTGAGTGGACCAACTACGCCCTGGCGTGCCGCCTGAAGGCCGCGGCGGCCGGCATTCCGTTCTTTCCCGCCCGCAACATGCTCGGCACGGACACCCTGAAACACAGCGCCGCGCGGGTGATTGACTGCCCGTTCACCGGCAAGCCAGTGGTGGCCCTGCCGGCCCTGTACCCTGACGTAGCCGTGATCCACGTGCACGAAGCCGACTGCTTCGGCAACTGCCGCATCCACGGGATTTCGGTAGCCGACCTGGAACTGGCCCGTGCCGCCAAGCGGGTGATCATCACCACCGAACGGCTGATCCCTGTCAGCCAGACGCGCGAGACCCCCTGGGCGACGGACATCCCGGCCTTCTGCGTTGACGCCGTGTGCGAGGTGCCGTTCGGCTCCTTCCCCGGCAACATGCCCGGGCGGTACGACTCGGATGAGGGGCATCTGCGCCTTTGGCTGGAGGTGGAGCAGGACCTGGGCCGCTTCCGCGAGTTTCTGGACCGGTTCATCTACGGCACGGAAGGCTTCAGCGAGTACCTGGCGCTGTGTGGCGGCGCGGTCCGGGTGGCCGAGCTGCAGGCCAGCGAGGTGCCGCCAGGCACGTGAGCGCCGCCGACGATGAAAGGAGAGGGCCCGTGGCCGAGTACAACGCCATGGAATTGATGATCTGCGTTGCCGCGCGTCTGCTTGAAGACGGCGCTACCGTCGGCGTGGGCACCGGCGCCCCGTGCGCCGCGGCGATGCTGGCCCAGCGCACCCACGCGCCGCAGCTGTTTGTCGCGTTCGAGGCCGGTGGCTTGGCCCCGCAGCTGCCCCGAATGCCCATTTCGGTGGGCGATTCGCGCACCTTCCACCAGGCGCTCATGGCCACCAGCATGGCCGATGTGCTCGAGGCCTGCCAACGCGGCTTGATGGACTACACCTTCCTGGGTGGAGCCCAGATCGACGCTTTCGGCAACCTGAATTCCACGGTCATCGGCGCTCACGCCCACCCCAAGGTACGCTTCCCCGGTAGCGGCGGCGCCAATGACTTCGCCAGTTTCTGCTGGCGCACCCTGGTACTGACCCAGCATGACCGGCGTCGTTTCGTCGCCGCGCTGGATTTCGTCACCACACCGGGTTTCCTCACCGGTCCCGGGGCCCGCGAGGCCGCGGGTCTGCCATCGGGCACGGGCCCCTACCGCGTCATCACCGATCTGGCGGTAATGGGGTTCGATCCGGCCACCCTGCGGATGCGGGTCGAGAGCCTGCATCCGGGCGTCGATCTGGAGCAGGTGCAGGCCAACACCGGGTTCCCGCTGCCGCCGGCCCCGGAGCTGGGGCGCACGGAACCGCCCCGAGCCGATGAACTGCGGCTGTTGCGCCAGGAGGTGGACCCCCATGGGTACATCATTGGACGCTGACGCGGTCGTCGTCGTCGGCGCGGTCCGTACCCCCATCGGCAGGCTGGGTGGCGCCCTGGCCGAGCGGTCGGCCGTCCAACTCGGCGCGGCGGCGATCGCCGCCGCCCTGGCCCGATCCGGCGTTGCCGCGGCCCAGGTAGACGAAGTCATCATGGGCCACGTTCTCCAGGCTGGCTGCGGCCTTAACCCCGCTCGCCAGGCAGCCCTGCAGGCGGGCCTGGCCGTGACCGTCCCCGGGTACACAGTGAACAAGGTGTGCGCTTCGGGCCTGAAAGCCGTCGCTCTGGGGAGCCAGGCTGTGGCCGCCGGCGACGCTCGGGTGGTGGTGGCCGGCGGCATGGAGTCGATGAGCGGCGCCCCGTTCCTGCTGCGGCGGGCGCGGTGGGGCTACCGCCTGGGCGACGATGTCCTGGCTGATGTCCTGCTCTCCGATGCGCTGCAGGACCCCGGTCTGGGTTGCCACATGGGCGTGACGGCCGAGAACCTGGCCGGTGACTACCAGTTAACCCGCCAGGTTCAGGACGAGTATGCCGCCACCTCCCAAATGCGCGCCGCCGCCGCCCGAAGTGCCGGCTTCTTCACGGCCGAGATTGTCCCGGTGGAGGCGCCGGCGGCGCGGGGCCCGGCCGTCGTCGTCAGCGAAGACGAGTGCGTCCGGCCCGACACCACGCCAGCCGGCCTGGCCCGGCTCAAGCCGGCCTTCCGCGACGACGGTACTGTGACTGCCGGCAATGCCTCGGGCATCAACGACGGCGCCGCCGCCGTGGTGCTGACCACGGCGGTGGAGGCGCAGCGCCACGGCTGGCCGGTGTGGGCCCGCATCGTCAGCCACGCTGCGGCCGGCGTTGAACCCTCACGCATGGGACTGGGGCCCGTGCCCGCGGTACGGCGCGCGCTGCAACGGGCGGGGTTGCGTCTTGACCAGGTGGACCTGCTGGAACTGAACGAGGCGTTCGCCGCCCAGGCCCTGGCGGTGATGCGCGAGCTGGACGCGGATCCGGCGCGCGTCAACGTGCACGGCGGGGCCATCGGCCTGGGTCATCCGGTGGGCGCGAGCGGTGCGCGCATCCTGGTGACCCTGTTGCACGCGCTGGCGCGGCGGGGGGCACGCCATGGCGTGGCGGCCCTGTGCGTCGGCGGCGGGCAGGGCCTGGCGGTGGTGGTCGAACGTCTGTCGTAACCTGAGGAGGTACGGGGCAATGTTGGCTTGGTTTCGCGGCAATCGGCAACGCAAACTCGACGCTGCCCTGTTGGCGGCCGTCCACCACGAGGACCCTGACGCGGTAACGCGGGCGCTGGCCGAGGGCGCGGCCGCGGACGCCCGCCGCGAGGATGGCCAGACGCCGCTGATGCGCGCTGCCTCCGAGGGCCAGACAGCCATTGCCAAGTTGCTCCTCGATCACGGCGCCGACGTCAACGCCCGGAGCGAGACCGGCGAGACGGCCCTGCTGGTGGCCATCCAGCCGGAGTTCGGGGCCGAGCCATCGCTGGACGAGATGGGCCTGCCCGCCCCGGCCGGACCCGCCGCTGAACCCGCCGGTGACGACTCTGACGCCTTGTTCGCCGGCGGCACCGCCGTAGAGTCTGCGGACGACCTCACGTCGGAAGCCGCCGACAGCGGGCGCGGTCGTGGCGGCGGTTCACCCGAGTTCGATCAGGCCGTGTTTGCCGCCGGTCAACTGCTCCTGAGCCGCGGGGCAGCGGTTGACTTGGCCGACCGCGAAGGCAACACGCCGTTGATCAAGGCAGCGTTGGACGGGCGCCTGGATTTCGTCCATGCCCTGCTGCAGGCCGGCGCGGACCCCGGCCTGGCCAATCGGCAAGGGGTTACGGCGCTCATCGCCGCCGGGGCCGGCAGCCGGGTAGACCTCGTGCAGGCCCTGCTGGCGGCCGGTGGCGACGCTAATGCTGCCACCGGTGACGGGCTGACGGCACTAATGCTGGCGGCGGCCCGGGGGCAGACGGCGGTAGCCCAAGCTCTGCTCGCTGCCGGCGCTGACCCGGGCCGTACCGACGGGGAGGGACGCACCGCCGCCGACCTGGCTCGCGCGGCGCGCAACCTGGACCTGGTTGCCGTCCTCGAGAACCGACAGGGGAGCGAAGATGAACCGCCCAGGTGATGCCCCACCCTTCGAGCTGGGCCCCATCCGTCCGGTGGCCGAGGCCCGGTCGCTGCTCATCCGGACCACCCGCGGGTGCCCGTGGAACCGTTGTGACTTCTGTGTCAACTACCAGGACATGGCTTTCTCGATCCGTTCGGTCGCTGACATCGAACGCGATATCGAGATGGCGGCCGACTACTACCAGGGGCATGCCTTCGCCGGCTGCTTTCTTCAGGACGGCGACAGCCTGCTCATGCCGACCGAGGATCTGGTTCGCGTTCTGGCCACCCTCCGACGCCACTTCCCCAGCCTGGAGCGTATCACCAGTTACGGTCGGGCGGCCACCATGGCGCGCAAGACGCCCGATGAGATGGCGGCCATCGCGGCGGCCGGTTTGAACCGGCTCTACTGTGGCATGGAGTCAGGTTCGGACGAAGTGCTGCGGCGGATCCACAAGGGAACTACCGCGGCGCAGATCGTCCGCGCCGGGCAGTTGGCGCGGCAGGCAGGCATTGAGGTATCGGAGTTCATCATCATCGGCATCGGGGGCCGTGAACTGTCGCGCGAGCACGCGCTGGCGACGGCCCGTGCGCTGGTGCAGATCGACCCCGAGTTCATCCGGGTGCGCGCCATTGGGGTCAAGCAGGGCTCGCGGCTTGAGCAGAGCCGTCAGCGGGGTGACTGGGTGCTGCCCACCGAAGACGAGTTGATCCGCGAACAGCGCCTCCTGCTCGAGCACCTGGACGGCGTCAGCGGTTACTTCTCCAACGACCACGCGGTGAACCTGCTCATGGAGGTGGAAGGGCAGCTGCCCGCCGCCAAGGACGACTTACTGGCGAAGCTGGACCGCTTCCTGGCCCTGCCGGACGAAGAGCGCGTCCAGTTCGCCTTGGGGCGCCGCCTGGGGCACTACCAGACGCTGGATGACCGCGACCAGATCGGTCGCCGCGAGGCCGTGGCGCGCCAGGTGGAGCAACTGCGCCGCCAGTATCCGGGGATGGAAGACGAAGTGTGCCACGCACTGCGCGAGCGCGTCGTCTGAACAGGTGCCCGGGACGTCGTCGCCCGCCGTTCCCCGCTATGGATCGGCTCCGGTGCCGGCCACGGGCGGTGCCGGAACCGGCAGGTAGATCTCCATCTGGCAGGCCCGGCAGTCGAAGCGGGCTTCGAGACGCCGACCCGCATCGTCGGTCAGGTACAGAGGCGGCGGTTGCCCGTCGGCGCGATGGCCCGGGCAGTGACCCAGCTGGTGCCGCAGGCAGTAGCGGGTGGTCATCACCTTGCGGCCGGCCAGGTCCAGGCCCGCCTCTGCCGCCGGCTCGATGTCAACCACCCCGTGGGCCCGGTAGAAGGCCGCGGCCCGCTGGTTCAGCACATTGCCCAGGTAATCGAGCCGCGGCGTTGGGTAACAGGGCTGGAGGTCCGGTCCCCGTCCTGGCAGCCGGGGCCGGTGTTGGGCGCGCGCCTCGGACAGCGCGTCCAGTACCTGGCGGCGCCAGCGGTTCCACTCGGCCACCGGGAGGAACCAGGGCTGCTGCCAGGCCAGTTGCACGTGGCGTATGGCGAAGACAGTCGATCCGGCCTGATGGAGCTGCTTGCGCGCGGTGGCCGCGGCGGCGTCAGGCCGCTGCGCCGCAGCCGGCTCGGCCTCGCACGGCCGCTGCACCTGCACACCGTCCTCGTCCGTGGCCGTCAGCAACAGGCCCGTATCGGACTCGCTGAGCACCAACCGCACGTCGATGCGGCGGTCCACCGTGGCTGCCTCCAACTGGCGCAGGAACCGGTGGTCCATATTGCGGCGGACCTCGACTCCGGGCCCCAGGCCGGCGGCGTCGCGGACCGTGATCCGGCACCCCTGGACCGCCTCCACCTGAGTGCCGCGTACCTGGCCCTGGCCGTCGAAGAAACACAGACCATCGCCGGGCGAGAACTCGCCGGCGCCGTCCAACTGCACCTGACGCCCGTGGATGGCGGCGACGCGCCCGACCGGCTGGCCGATCATCTTGGGGCTGCACACCCGCCCGGGTGAACCGCGGCGGCCGTCGATGAAATAGGTAGTGAAGCCCCGGTTGAAGGTGCGGTCTGCATCGGGCTGGAAGTCGGCCGTGGTCGTGCCCGACGACGAACGGCGCCCGGCGCCGGCGGCTAGCGCCTGGTCCAGCCGACGCCGGTACAGCGTCACCACATTGCGCAGATACAACTCGTCTTTCAGACGCCCCTCGATCTTGAACGAGGTCACGCCAGCCGCGAGCAGACGCGGCAGGTGGTCGGACAGCGACAGATCCGCAAGTGACAGCAGGTGCCCGGGCGGCGCGACGTGGTGGCCGCTGGCGTCGGTAAGGCGGTAGTGCTGTCGACAGGGCTGGGCACACTCGCCGCGGTTGCCGCTGCGTCCTCCCTGCGCATAGCTCAGGCTGCACTGACCGCTGTAACACACGCACAGAGCGCCGTGGACAAAGGCCTCCAACTCGACCCCGGGAACCGCGGCGTGAATGGCGGCAATCTGCGTCAGCGACAGCTCGCGGGCCAAGATGACGCGGCGGAATCCAACCGCAGCCAGAAAAGCGACGCGTTCCGCCGTGTGGTTGTGCATCTGCGTCGAGGCGATCAGCGGCAAGGGCGGCAGGTCGCAGGTCAACAGGCCCACATCCTGCACGATCAGGCCGTCGACGCCGGCCCGGTACAGATCATGGGCCAGGGCCACGGCCGCCGGCACTTCGTCATCGGTCAGCAGCGTGTTGAGCGCTGCGTACACGCGCACCCAGTACCGGTGTGCGTACTCGGCTAGGGCCGCGATATCATCCAGGGAGTTGCCCGCCGCCGCCCGGGCTCCGAATCGTGGTGGGCCGACATACAGGGCGTCCGCCCCGCAATCCACGGCGACACGGCCGCAGATCCGGTCCCGCGCCGGTGCCAGCAGCTCGGTGGACGGCGAACCCGCCGCGGGCCCCTGCCCTGCCGACCACGCCATGGGCACGCGTCAGCCGACCACGCGGAGCTCGTCAGGACCATTGGGCACCGAGCACAGGAAGACGAAGGGTTCAGTGCCCACGTTCTGGTAGTCGTGGACTACACCGGCGGGAATGAACACCACGTCGTGGGCCTGGACCTGGAACACCTGGTCACCGACGGTGACCCGGGCTTGGCCCTGGAGCACGTATTGCTCGTGCTCGACCGTGTTGGTGTGGCGGGGCATGCGGCCGCCCGGCGCCATGGTGAAGCGCCGCAGCGCGAAATGGGGGGCGCGGTCTTCGCCGATGAGCACTTGACGCGTGGTGCCCACCGCGCCGGTCACCACCTCGACCGGCGCGGCGGCGGCAGGGGCTACTGCTACTGGCATGAGTGGCCTCCGGGCCCAAGCCCGAGGGCTTGGTTAATGTCCTGTTGGTACGCCTCGGTTTCGAGGCGCTCGATCTCCGCCAGCGACACCGGTCGGCCAGCGCATGCGGACTCGAACAGGGCCAGGCAGATGGCTTGCGCGCGATACCCGTCCAAGCCGTCGACCTCGGGAACGGCACCGGTACGCACGGCAGCAGCGAAGTCGTGCAGTTCGACCGCGATCGCATCGGTCACGCCAGCCGGGAACAGCCGCTCCTTCTCGTCGGCGGCCAGGCCGCCCATGAACTCCGCCACCAGCTGGTCGTTGTCGGTGTGCTCCTCGTGGCGCCCCCACCAACCCGTCTCCCAGTCCAAGCAGCCCTCGCTGCCGTACAGCACCCGGCGGCTGAAACGGGCCCCCGGCGCCGATCCCTGCCAGGTCCATTGCACGACGACATCGTTATCAAACGTGATCAGGGCCAGGGCGGCATCTTCCACATCAACCCGCCAAGCGCCACGGCGTTCACGCACCTGGTCATAGCGGTAGGGTTCGTACTGGCGGGTAAGGGCGTACACCTGCTGCGCCTGGGTGCCCAGCTGGTAGCGGAACAGGTCAGCGAAGTGGACCCCACCATCCAGCACCCACCCGGCGCCGGCATCCAGGCGGAAATTACGCCACCCCCACTTGCCCAGACCCTCCCCCACGTCGTGCCAGTAGAAGGTCCGAGGCGACCCGATGCGGCCCTGCCGAATGGCCCAGTGGCGGGCCCTTTCCTGCGGCGAACGGCGGTAGTTCTCGGCCACCGCCAGATGGCGCCGGGAACGCACGGCGGCCGCCAGGATCAGCCGGCCAGCGCGCATGGTTATGCCCAGGGGCTTCTCAATCAGGACGTGCTTGCCCGCCTCCAGACTGGGCACTGCGGTGGTATGATGCTCCGAATGCAGGGTGCAGATGTCGACGGCCTCCACCTCGGCCGCGTGGTCGAGCATCGCGGCCAGATCCGTGTACACCTCCGGCTGCCGGCCCTGGAACTCCGCGACTCGGGCCGCCAGCTGGCGCGCCTGGTCCTCAACCACGTCACAGGCCGCGACCACCTCGAAAGGACGGAGTTCGCGCTCCCACAGGGCTCGCAGGCCGTTGACGTGCGCGCCGGCAATCCCGCCGCAACCGACGAAAGCCAGTCTGACTGGTTCCATGGCAACACTCTCCCGGGCTGGCGCCCGATCGGGTATCAGGCAGCGGCAATCTGGTCCAGGCCATCCAGAGCCCGCTGTTCGTTAACGCGGTCGAGCCACCAGGGAACGACCGTGCCGTCGGTGCGGAAGCGCGCGTAGTGGCCGCCGCTGAACCGCGACAGGGGCAGCAACGGCGGCTGGGCTCGGAGCCCAGCCAGTGCCGTGGGCGACAGGGCCCGACCGGTGGCCAGGTCAACCACCTCGATCTCGGCGATGCGGTGGGTCCCCAGGCCGCGTGCCGCGGCCACCCGCAGGTACGGCGTGGCGGTCGGGTCCAGGCCGAAAAGGTAGGTCCCAACCGTGTCCACATGCGTCTCGTTGGTGCCGATGACCGTCCAGCCCAGCGGGTGGTTGCGGCCTTCACGGAAGGCAGTGCCGTCGCGCCCCACCATCCCGTCAATGATGTTCAGGCGCGGTACCTGCAGCTGCCGCAGCGCCGACACCAGGTCCGCGTGTTTGTGGCAGAAGCGCTCCTCGTGCAGGCTCAACCCCGCTTCGGTGAGGCGCGACAGGTCGGCCGCCGGCAGGTGCTGATCCTCGGCTTGCACGCTGCACATATGGCGCTGCGGACTGGTGACCGCGCCCTGGAGGTTCTTGGTCGACAGCGTGGTGCAGGACAGGTTGTGGCACTTGGCCACCGGCACATTGAGGAACATGCTGCAGTCGCCCACCTGGGGGAACAGTACCAGCCCGTCGCGGAACACGTGGGCATCGGGGATAGGCACGCGCCGCCCCTCGCCTCCGGTCATGCCGGTCAGTTCCAGCCCCAGGCCGGCCAGAGCATCCTGATAGCGGCTGGCCCGCGCCCATTCGCCGTCCCCCCGGTCGTTGGCCGCCTCGGCGACCACCAGGCGCTCTCGCGGTACGCCCTGCTCCAGCAGCGCGCGCAGCAGGCCGACGATGAAGGCCGGATGGGTGATGATGCGCGAATCCGGATCCGCCGGGATCGTGATGTTGGGTTTGAGCAGCACCGTGCCCGTGGCGGGCAGTGGCAGTTCCAGGCGAGACAGCGCCTCATAGGCCAGGCGCTCATAGTGTTCCCAGGGCACCGCCACGCTGTCGACCGCGGTGCGGTACAGAAAGACCCGTTCATCGGTGGGGCGCATGCTTCCTCCGTGGTGACGGTGCTGCCGCAGCGTGCCCGCGGCTCACCCAGGCCATGCAAGAAAATAGCGGCCGGGCTCCCCGTGGGAAACCCGGCCGCCCCCGGCCCGGTGCGGCGCGGCCATCTCCAGACCGCTGGACCGCCCATCCGCTCAACGCAGCAGCAGCAGCTTGTTGTTGCGGCGTTCAGCGCCGACCACCAGGCGGCCCATATACATACCGCTGGCCGCGCTGCCGCCGCTGTCCAACCGCCCATCCCAGCTGACCACATGCTCACCGGCTGGCCAAGGCCCGGTCGCCAAGGTCGCGACCCGCTGCCCGGCCAGATCGTACACCGCCAGGTCCACCGTGCCCGGCGCCAGCAGCCAGAAGCGCACGCACGTGGCCCCATTGAAGGGATTGGGCCAGTTCTGCCCCAACTGCGCCTGTACCGGCCGGGACCCTGCTACCGAGTCGATCCCGGTCGCCGCGGCACTGATGCGGTAGGCCTTGCCGTCGACCACCACCACCACCTGGCTGCCCAGAGCCAGGTACCTGCCGAGGTCCGGGCGCTGGTCCAGCAGGGCAAAGTAGGCCTGGCTTCCGAACGTCAGGCGCTGCTCGGGCAGGGCGGCGTCGTACTGGCTGTCCTGCCAGTACCCGTCGCGCTGGTAGAAGGCGCGGTCACCGGCGTACCGCACCTGGGCCGACTGCGCGCTGGTCGGCGTTGCAGCACCGGCCCAGTTGCGCACTGCCTCGGAAGCCGCTACGGCTCCGGCGCCCGAGTCGGCCTTGAGCCCTTCGAACGCCAGCGGCGGCTCCGTTGGCGTGTCCTCGACCACCAGGAAGGACGTGTACGGGGTGATCACCCCGTAACGACGGCTGAGCGTCACGATCTCGTCCACCAACTCGGCGTCCTCCCCGTACAGGCGGATCTGGTCGAGCAGATAGCCCACTTTGCGGGTGGCCCACAGGCGAGGGAGAAACTCGGGTCCGGCCCGATCCACCTTCACCTGTCGCCGGAACTCCACCGGCTGCCCGGCAACCGTGCCGTTCAGCTGCACGCCCACCTCACCCGTGCCCGCGAGGCGCCCCAACTGCACCACTTGGCCACCGCGGAAAAGGTCGGGCAGCTGCGGCGGGAACGCCTCGCTACCGCGGGCGTCAACGAAGCTCACCTGCAGGTTCTCCAGCACCGGACTGCTGACCTGTTGGTAGAGCGAGGACACCGCCACCTCGAGGTCTTCACCCGGTTTGACGTAGGTTGTCGTACCTCCGTTGCCGCCAGCGAGGCGGTCAAGAAGGTGGGTGTTGACCTCGAATCCCACGCCGAGGGCGAACAGCCGGGCCCGTCCCTGGTTAGCCGCCGCGGCGCGCGCCACGATGGCCTCGGTGTCGCGCTCGCCGATGGTCGGGCGACCGTCGGTCAGGAACAGCACGATCTCAGCCCGGTCATCACCGCGGACCATGGCCAGGGAGCGGGCCAGGGCGCCGTCGATGTACGTACCACCGGTGGCGGACAGACTTGCCACATAGGCCAAGAGAGCCTCGCGGTTGGCCGCGGTGGCCGGCACCGTGCTGTCGGCAAAGGCGGCCACCGCCGTGCCATAGTCCACCACATTCACCTGGTCCTGCTCGTCCAGGTTGCCGATCACGAAACGGAGCGCCGCGCGGGCCTGATCGAACAGCGGACCCAGCATCGAACCGGAACGGTCCAGCACCAAGATCAGGCGCTTCGGGATCACCTGCGCGTCCGGCGGATCGACCTGCGGGGCCGCCAGCAGCAGGTAATAGGCCAACGAATCCCCCGCCGGCGCCCAAGTCAGCAGATCGACACCGACGGCCTCGTCGGCGACGGTGTAGTAGAGAACGAAATCTTCCGCCGGCGTGGTGTTCTCGTCGGCCCAGATGACCCGGGCGTCGAACTCACCGTCACGCTCGACGACGATCGCGTGGGACGGCGAGTAAATGGCCTTGAGCGGCCGGCTAGCGTGGAGCTGGACGGTTAGCGAAACCTCCTCGAGCGGCGTGGCCGAAAACTTCTCGGTGTTGAGCGGGTAGGTGTAGCGGTACACGCCGGCCTGGCGCGTCACCACCTCGTCGTAGGCCAGTTCGAGCCGTTTGTCACCCAGGGCCGGCACCGGGAAGATGCGCGCTTTGTACGCCCCCTGGCCGACGTATTCCAGCAGCCCCGGATCGAGGCGCCGTCGAACGATTCCCTCGTAGATCTCCCGGGCGCTGGCCGCCGACAGGATCTCGGCCGCCAGCGGTTGGCCGTCAACGTACAGCGAGAAAGCCGATATGCTGGCGTCCACCGGAACGGGGAAAAGGTACGTGGCCTCCAGGTCGCGCGGTTCAGGGTTGTGGAAAGTCTGGTCGACGGCCGTATGCGCCACCTGGTCGACCAGGGTGGTCCTGACGTGGTGGTAGCGGATGGACAGGCGGCTGCCGGGCAGTTCGGGGATCAGCACCCCATCGGCGCCCGCCGAGGTGGCCGCCAGGAGCAGTGCGGGCAGCAGCGCCCCGCACAGGTTAGCCGCAACCGAGCGCGCCGCGCTCACCGCCCCGCCTCTTTGATCTCGCCCCACGACGCCGGCGCCACGGCCGTGCCGGTGGTGTAACCCGACCCGCGTTCTTCCGCCGCGTCGCGCACGGCCTCGGTGATCAGATCGGCCAGGTTATTCTTGGTGGTCACCGTCGCGGGCGCTTCCGGTGCGCCGGCGCCAGCTCCGCCGGTTGTCGTCGGCTCGGCGCTGCCATCGCCGACCATGTCGACGGCCCCGCGCCCACCGTCGACCGCGACGTAGCCCGCGTCGCTGGTCCAGGTGCTGTCGCCCTTCGTGTAGGTAGCGGTCCGCCCCTCGACGACCACCACTACCTCCTCGCCGTCCTGAGCCACGTACCGGGACTCGTACGCCAACCACTGGAATTGCCCGCCGGTGGACTGGGCCACGGCGCGGAAGATGTCCTCCCCGGCCTGGTCCAGGCCGCTGGCGCCGATGGTGTGGACGGCGATGCCGCGGGCGGCCGCCTGGCGGCATTCCTCGCGGTAGTCGTAGTCGTCGGCATAGTCCAGGTGCGGAGGCGCGTCGGCAATGAGGAAGACCAGACGGCCGACCTCAGGAGCGGCGTCCCAGTGCAGGTCGTTGAGCACTGCGTGCAGGGCTTCGTTGACGCTTTCCGGGTAGTCGCCGCCGCCATCGGCGCGGATCTGCTCCAGGTTAGCGATCACCTGGTCGATGTCGGCAGTAAGGTCGTAAGCCTGGGTGACGAACTGGTCGCCCCGGTCGCGGTACGCCACGATGCCGAAACGCACCTGGGGCGCCGGATCACCCAGGGCGATCTGCGAGATCATGTCTTGAATACGCGTCTTGACCGCATCGATCTCGTCGGCCATGCTGCCGGTCGCGTCCAGCAGGAATGCCACGTCCAGGCGGGGCCCGGTCTGCGCGACCAAGGGTGAACTGACCAGCAGCAGCGCCAGCGCGGTGCCCGTAAACACTCGTCGCATGTCTACCTCCTCGTGTGGGGTGGGCCGAAACGGGCGGCCAGGGAAGCTTCCGCGGCCCCTGCCGCAGCGGCAGCGCAAGGCCATGCAAGGTGCATGCCAGTCGCCCCGCGCGACCCGGGGTGCCCGCCGAACCGCAGTCACGGGGACAGACGCCCGACGCCGGGACGCGGCGAGCACCGACCGGCGGCCCCGCAGACCACCGGCCACCGGATTTCCGCTGCCGCGGTGGTGGATTTCTGAGGTACCGTGGCGCGGCGCCGAACGCCCGCGGCAGTATCGCGCGTGGCTCGGGAAAGGTATATTGGGGGCATGGAGAACAACCAGTCCCCGAGGGCGCCGGTAGATGCCTCTGCGAACGCGCCGGACCCGAGTCGGCGCGCCTTTCTACAGCGCCTGCCCTATGTCGCGCCCGTGGTTACCACGTACCTCGTGGGTCAGGCCGCCGCGGTGGTCCAACCGAATAATCCCGGCAAGGTCCACACCTCGCCCAAGCCCAAAGGCCCCAAGAAATAGGGCTCTGCCGCCGCTCTCGCCGACCACGGCGCCGCGTCGCCTGTTAGCCGGACCGCGCGGCGACGATCCGCTCAACCCGGGGGCGCGCTGGCCGGCTCCACCACCATGCCTTCAGCGGCCAGTCGGGCCCGCATGGCGGCCCAAGCCGCCGAGCCATCGTCGTCCCAGTAGTCGCTGCGGATGGGTGCCTGATAGCTGAACGGCGCCAGGCGTCGCCGGTCCGGCCGCACCATGAAAATGGAGTCGGCCGGGTCGGCCAGATTGTACATGCGCACCCCGCCAGCCAGCTCCGAGCGGATGATCCAAGGTGTCTGGGCAGGCAGGCTGGTGGCGGCCAGACGCTGCAGGGCCCGCCGGTCCAGGGTGACGCCCAACCCCGGCTGCTCAGGCACGCGCAGCCACCCGTTAACCGGTTCGAGCCGCTCGCAGGTGACGTCGGACTCCCAGATCTCGGTGTCGCTGTGGAAGTGCAGAATGGCCGTCGGGAAAGCGGCCATCATGTGGGTGGTCATGGCCCGAGTGATCGCGCCGCCGACGTTCTGCAGGGCGAAGGGAACCTCAGCGGCGGCAAAGAGCCCGGCCCGCCGGACCACATCCCCGATGCGCGCATGACCCAGGATGTATGCATCGGCCGCCCGGTCCAGCACCTCGAAGGTAGCGCCCAACGGGGAGTGATGCAGGACCACCGGCAGCCTGACGCGCCGCCGCAGTTCGCGGTGGCCTTCGATGTCGCGTGACGGCAAGGGGTCCTCGAAGCACCCGGCGATGGGGCTCTGGGCTAGCCGCTCCAGGAGGGCTGGCATGGCGTCGTCGGTGCCGCCCATGGTGAAATCGTACTGGATACGGAAACCAGGCGGGGCCACGGCCTCCATGGCGCGTGTCTGGTCGAACACGTTTTCGAACGGCGAGAGATGGTACTTGAGCCAGGTGTAGCCCATGGCGGCGTAGCGCTGCACAGCCTCGGCCATGCGCTCAGGATGGCTCGACACGGTCCAGCTGCCCACGGGAACCCAGGCCCGCTGACGCTGGCCGAAGAGCCGGTGGACCGGCACCCCGGCGGCCTGCCCCATCAGATCGTACATCGCCGTGCCCAGCCCGAGCGAGGTCTCGTCGCCCACCCAATCGAAGGGGTTGCTGCCGAGATAGCTGTCCACCACGGCTGCCGGCTCGCGCGAGCCACTCTCGCCCAGGCCCACCCGACCGTCGTCCGTGTGCACCACATAGACCACGCGACGCATGGGGCCGTAGTAGTGGTTCATCGGAACCGTCAACCAGTCGCGGTACTCCAGGCCGATCTCATGCACCTCGATCTCGGTGACCTTCATGACCATGTGCCTCCGTGTCGGTGTTCCGCCGCCCGGGCTTCTGCGTTCGTCGAGTCGCCGGTACCTGCCGCGCGTGGCCGCAGCGTGTTCCGGCACCGCCGAGTTTGCGTCCATCGCGCGCCCCGCTGCCGCCGCTCAACGGCGCCCGAAACGCAATCCCACCCCCAGGCCCGGCCAGGCCAGGTAACGGTCGCCGCCAAAAGACCATGGGCGTCCACCCCACGGTTCCACCAGGGCTGCGGCCTGGCCACGGAACAGCACGTTGCCGCTGGCCCCGGCGTACACGGACCATGCCCCCCGGACCCGCTGCCCCCACAGGAATCGCAGTCGCACCGCCGTGTTGGCGCCGGCTTTGGCATGCCAGTCATGGAACAGACGCTGAACGCCCGCTTCGATTTGGGCGAACCCGTGTCCCGTGGGGCGGTACCCGCCAGCGGCCAGACCGAGGGTAAGCACCGGATCGGGCGCGTCGGGGCGCTGGCCAACCGAGAATGCCGTGTACACGTGGCGCCCACCCGAGGCCAATGAGACCTCTGCCACGCCGCACTCGTCATAGCCGCCCTGAAGTGCCAGCAGACCGTTGCGGGCGTAGTTAACCAGGCCCACCGGGGTCCCCTGCAGATCACCCGCCAGATTCACCAGGCCGACCTGCCAACCTCGTACCGTACCCGCCAGGTTGACGACGCCCGCCTGCCCGCCGTTTACCTGGCGAGCCAGGTTGATCCCGGCCCCGGCTTGCCAACCACGCACCTGACGGGCAATGTTCAGTTCCCCCACCTGCGGACCGTCAACGATCCGAGCCCCGTTCAGCGCCCCCACCTGACCGCCGCGGATCTCCTTGGCCATGTTCGTCATCAGGGCTACCTGCCAGCCCCGCATATGCTTGG
>CAITNQ010000186.1 GCA_903893785.1 uncultured Gemmatimonadota bacterium | reverse complement strand
GCACGCGCGCCACCGCCGGCCCTGGACCTGCAGAGGACGTGGCCTCAAGCCGGGAAAGTGGCCTTGCGTGCCGGCCTGGGGCAACCCCCCGCGAGGAAAGGGGGGCGCGGCCGGCCGTCAGGTGTCGCCAGCGCGCCCGCGGCTCAGTCCCTGCGGTTTCCGGCAGTCGGAGCTGACCTGGCACTCGGTCCGGTCGTGCTTGAGGTCGGCAAAGGGTATTGCCTGCCCGCAGCACGTTGCCGCGTAGTTGACCCGCCCGCGACAATGCCGTACGCTGCCTGCCCGGTGAATTCGGCCCGAACCATGGCGCTGCCTTGCCTGCCGCACATCGTCCGGGTCGAAGCGCGGCACCCCAGGCGCTCGAGTTCGCGTGGGGGCAACGCGCCAGCCAACCCACCATCGGCGCGATGCCCGCCCCGCGCCGCCAGGACCGCAATCGCCTGCACCTCCCACGGTGCCCCGACCAAGGAACACAGCATGCGCTACCGCCCGCTGGGCCGCACCGGCATCACCGTTTCTGAGTTGGGTTTCGGTTCCCACCTGAAGAAGGCCAACATTGAGGACCGCGCCGAACGGCGGCGTCAGATCCAGGCCGGCATCGACGCGGGTGTCACGCTTTTCGATATCTACGAGCACTCGTACCAGCAGTTCGAGCCCATGAGCGAGGCCCTGAGTGAAGTCAGGAATCGGGTCGTCCTGTCGCTGGTCACGGTTTGGCGCCAGGCCGATGAGGTCATGGACGAGGTGGAATACGCGCTGCGGGTGTTCAAACGCGACACCATCGACCTGTACCGGCTGGTTTTCGGCGGCAACTGGGAGGACAGCGAACAACGACTGCAGGCCCTGGCGCGGGCCAGAGAGCAGGGCAAGATCCGCGCCATCGGTGCCGTGGTGCACTACCCGGAGCATCTGCGTGAGGGCCTGGAGCGCTACCCCGGGATCGTCGAATACGTGATGGTCCCGGCCTCCTTCTGCGCCCCGCTGCTGCTGCGCGAGGACCGTGACCTGGCCCCCCTGGTGCGGCGCTGCCACGTGGGGGTCATCGCCATGAAGCCGATGGCCGCCGCCGACCATGACGGGGGCTACATCTTCAAGTTGTCCCCGCCCTCCGCCGCTCTGGCCGAGCCCTGGGCCGAGGGACTGCGCTTGGGCACTCTGGCGGTGAAATACGTCCTGCAATCGGGCGTGGTCTCCAGCGTGCTGCCGGCCATGAACTCCGTCCAAGAGGTGCGCGAGAACGCCCTGGCCTCGGGTGCGGGCCCGTTGACAGAGGCGGAGGAGCGCTTCCTGCAGCTCTACCGCGACGAAGCCGAACGGGTCTTCCCTGACCTGCTGGGCGCCGACAACTACTGGGTGGGGCCCTGGCGCGGCTGATACGGCGCCGCAACCGCAGCGGCAGCACCATCCACGGGCGTCACCGAGGCCCGGTGGACGGCACCTAGCACTCTACAGGAGGTGTGGCGATGGCGAAGCTGGCGCTCCATGGAGGCCCCAAGGTCTTGCCCCGCGGCGTAGCCGTCGAGTGGCCGGTCTTCGGCGCGAGCGAGGAAGACGCCGTGTTGAAGGTCCTGCGCAGCGGCAACTGGTGGCGTGGCGGCACCATCGAGGCGCAGGCCAACAGCGCCTGCGGTCGCTTTGAGCGCAGCTTTGCCAAATGGCATGACGCCGCCCGCGGCCTGTGTGTGCCTAATGGCACCATTGCCCTGGAACTGGCCCTGCGCGCCGTGGGCGTGCAGCCGGGTGATGAGGTAATCGTCCCGGCCCTTTCCTTCGTGGTCAGCGCCTCGGCCGTCCTGCCCCTCGGCGCCGTACCCGTCTTCGCCGATGCCGACCCGCGCACCTATCAACCCAACCCGGCCGCCATCGAGGCAGCGATCAGCCCACGGACGCGGGCGATCGTGGTCGTTCACTTCGGCGGTTACCCGGCCGACCTCGACCTGATCGTCGACCTGGCGGCCAAACACCAGTTGCCGCTGATCGAGGACTGCGCCCATGCGCAGGGGACGCAGTGGCGTGGCCGTGGTGTTGGTTCGTACGGCGACGCCGGCACCTTCTCGTTCCAGCAGTCCAAAGCCTTCACCAGCGGCGAGGGGGGCATTGTCATCACCCGCAGCGAGGAGGTGTGGTACCGGGCGTACCGGTTCCACAACCTTGGCCGCCTGGAGAGCAGCGGGTTCTACGACTTCTACGAGCCGTCGTCGAACTACCGTCTGACCGACCTGCAGGGCGCCCTGCTCGAGGCCCAGTTCGCCCGCTACCGCAAGCAACTCCGGTCCAAGCAGGCCAACCAGCGCTATCTCAGCCGGGCCCTGCGCCGCCTTGGCGGCCTCGAACCTTTGCCCGATGACGCGCGCATCACTCGGCGCGGCCATTACTACTACCTCCTCAAGTACCAGCCCGAGCAGTTTGCCGGCGTGCACCGCGAGGTCTTCCTGCGCGCCTGCCAGGCGGAGGGGCTAGGCCTGGGTCACAGCTACGGCACTGCCATCAACCGCTATCCGCTCTTCCAGACCATGAAGTGGCCAGCGCGCTACCAGGGGGCGCAGTACCGCAAGGTGGGTTGC
The DNA here is from genome assembly GCA_903893785.1 of uncultured Gemmatimonadota bacterium. Lineage (GTDB taxonomy): Bacteria > Latescibacterota > UBA2968 > UBA8231 > UBA8231 > CAITNQ01. Next base: position 4,769 of record CAITNQ010000186.1, on the reverse strand, counting down.
CCCCAGGCCGAGCGCATTTTCGCCCACGAGTTGTGCGCCCTGCCGCACACCGCCCTGCTGGCCGACAAGGCGACCCTGGACGGCGTCGTCGAAGTCATCGCCAAAGTCAAGGAAAACGCCGCCCAGCTGCGGGAAAAGGTGCAGTAACGGCCGGAACGGGTGCCGGTGGCCGCACTCACCGCGGCCAAGCCACGGCCATCCATCGCGGCGGGCACGGGCCCCGGTGGGCGGCCTGGAACGGCGGCAGGAACGGACTTGGGCAACCCCGAGTTGCCGACCGCGACCCAGCTCTCCAGGGCTGAACGTTAGTGACGAACAGGTCGGTCGTGGGCAACCGGCTGTCAGCGGCTGCTGGTCGGGTGCCGACCCACACCACATATTGCGAAGACAGGGACCATGTTGACAGCCAGAGAACAGTTCTTGCAGGGCCTGCGGTTCCAAGGCGGACCCGAGGTCCGCGCCCACATCCATATCTGGTACCAGGTATGGGAGCAACACCAGGCCCAACTGGGATGGATCGAAAACTTCTCGCCCTACGTCACCATCGGCGTCGACCGCACGCCCATTCGCCCGGCCGGCAGCCGCTGGACCGATGCCTGGGGATGCGGGTGGTACTACCCCCTGGAGTCCCACGATGGCATCTGCGTCTCGCATCCGTTGGCGTCGTGGTCCGACCTGGCGACCTACGTGCCACCCGACCCCGAAGCCCATGACTGGCAGCAGTTGGCGCGGACGGTGGAGCAGGAGAAACGCGAAGGACGCGTGGCCCACGGCAGCGTCGGGCACGGGTTCCTGTTCCTCACCATGACCTATCTGCGCGGCTTCGAGAACCTGATGCTCGACATGGCCGAGGACCGGCCGGAACTGGACGAGTTGATCGCCCTGGTGGAGAAATACTGGCTCCGGTTCATCCAGCACTGGGTTGAGGCCGGTGTAGATTGCATCGGTTTCGGCGACGATCTGGGGGCGCAACAGGCCCTGCCCATCAGTCCGCGCACCTGGCGCCGGTACATCAAACCCACCTACCAGCGCTTGTTGTCCTACTGCCGATCCCACGGGGTTGAGACGCTGCTCCACAGCGACGGGTACATTGTCGACATCATCCCCGACCTGATCGAGTGCGGCGTGTCGCGGCTGAACCCGCAAGACCTCGTCAACGGCCTGGACAACCTGGCGCGCCTGGCCAAGGGCCGGGTCTGCCTCAACCTGGATATCGACCGTCAGTCACTGACCATCTTCGGGACTCCGGCGCAGATCGACCAGCACATCGGTGACTGTATCCGCACGCTGGGCTCGCCGCAGGGCGGACTGGACCTGATGTGGTATGTGTTCCCGCCCACGCCACCCGAAAACATCCGCGCCGCGGCTGAGGCCATGCACCGCTACGCGACCTACTGGCAGCCAGGCTGAACGCCGGCGGTGTCGCCGGGCCGTGCGGCCCTGCCGCCGCGTCCCTGACTCAGAACGGGCCCTCGTTGAGTCGTGGCGGCGCCAGCGTGGTGGGCAACGGCGTGTAGTGCTGACCCGTTTCCGATGACTCGACAAGGCCGCACATGACGTCGAGAACGTGGAATGCCAACTCCCCCGACGCGCGGTGCGGTCGGTTCGTCCGCAGCGCGTCGGCCATGTCAGCTACGCCCAAACCCCGGCTGTTCTGGCCGTAATTGGGCAGCAGGTTCAGCTCGGTCCAGCTCGGGGCGCCGGGGAAGAAGGTGCGGGCGGGCCCGCCGAAGCTGTTCGGATCCGGCGCTTCGATCGTTCCCTCAGTGCCGTACACGCGCAGCCGAAACGGTTCGGGTTCCCACACTTCTACGGTGGCCACAAAGCTGGCCACCGCGCCACCGGCGAATTCCAGCGTCGCGCTGACGTGCGTGGGCACCTCCACGCGCACCGTCCCGGGCCGGTCCGGCCCCAGCATGGCAGGCTTCTCGGCAAACGGCCTGCTAGCGCCACAGCTCAGGCGCTGCACGGGTCCGAGAAGCGTCACCAACGCCGTCAGGTAGTACGGCCCCATGTCGAACAATGGCCCGGCGCCCCGGCGGAAGATGAACGCCGGCCACCGCTCGTGGGAGTGGTACAGGAACATGGCCAAGGCGGCTACGGGCTTGCCGATGGCACCCCGATCTATTTCGCGAGCACAGGTCTGCAGACCAGCACCCAGCACGGTATCTGGCGCGCACCCCAGCCGGAGACCCCTGGCGCGCGCCGCCTCGACCAGCAGGCTGCCGTCCTGGCGCGTCACGGCCAGCGGCTTCTCGCTGTACACGTGCTTACCCGCCTCCAGCGCGGCTAATGATACGGCCGTGTGCGCGTCGGGCGTCGTCAGGTTGACGACGATGTCCACCTCCGGGTCAGCGAGCAGATCGTCCACCGCCAAGGGCCGCGGAACGCCAAATTCGGCGGCGCGCGCCGCGGCCCGCGCCGGGTCCAGATCGGCGCAGGCAACCACATTGACGTTGTTGAAGACCCGCTGCATGTTGCTCAGATAGATGGCGCTGATGGCACCGCAGCCAATGACTCCAACACCCGTCGTGGCGGTTGGCGCAGCGCTCATGACCCATGCTCCTGCTCAAGGGGTGGGGTGGCGAGGGAACCGGGAAAGGTGCTGGCGTGGGGCCGCCGGCAGCTTGGCCAGGTAAGCTACGCAGCCCACTGCTGTCAGGCCAGCCGTGGGCCGCCAGGCTGCACTGGCCCTCGTCGCGGCCTTGTCACCCTGGCGGCCGGGTCTGGCGCGCGGACCTGAACCTCAGTGGAGGCGGCAAACCATGGCCACCAGCGGCAGCGGCGTAGGCGTAGGTTTCGGGCGAGCCAGCCTGTGGGGCACGTGGGCCACGGATCGCCCCTGCGCTGACGACATTGACGTGCGAAGTTTGGTCGCCGTCGACGCGGCGGGGCCGGCGGCATTGCTGACGGCCGATGTGTGCGGCATGTGGCCGTCAACCTGCACGTCCCTTGGCGACGCGGTGGCTGCTGCCCTGGGAACCGCCCCCGAGCGCGTGGGCATCTTCTGTACCCAGAACCATGGCGCGCCCATGGAGGGGCCGGGCGTATACGACCTAGATCGTTGGCGGACAGCCTTCGTCGCCGCAGCGCACCAGGCCCTCGCCGCGGCGCAGCCAGCCATGGTCGCGACCATCGAGTCAGTGCCCACGCCTGCCGCTGTCTTCCGGCGGCGGGTGCCGGTGCCGGGCCTGGGCCGCTTCACCTTCTACTATGGTTTCGAGGCCGGCGACCCGGGCCAGGCGCGGTGCGACCGTCTGCTGGACCTGGCCCTGCGCGGGTTGGCCTGTGGCCAGGAGACCGTGGTGCGGCACCTGCCCGGCCCTGACCCGACCCGTTGGCCGAAGCCGGACCTGCCCGTGCCGTCGCTGACGGCACCTGTCCTGTTGCCGCCAGCTCCCGACCCGCTTCTGCAGGGCGTCTTCTTCCGCACGCCCACCGGTGCGCCGATCGGCTCGTTGGTGCGGTGGAGCGCTCACCCGGTAACCGCCAACCTGGCCGGTGGGCCCCATAGCGGCGACTACCCGGCGTGGCTCCGGCGTCGACTGGAGGAGCGCCTGGGCGGCGGCGCCCTGTTCCTCACCGGGCCCTGCGGCGACCAGGCACCGCTGGTCGACCACAAACGCGTCCAACTGGCCGACCGCCTGGGCACCTGCCTGGCCGACCAGCTCTGCGCGCGCCTGGCCGCGGCCTCGTGGCAGCCCGTGAGCCGCCTGCAGGCCCGTTCCCGGCGGGTTTGCCTGCCCCTGCGGTCTGACTACCCCACCTCGATCGATGCGGCCCGGACCGGGCGCGAGGAAGCGCGTGGGGCGCTGCGTCAGGCTCAGAGCCTGGTCACGCGCAAGCGCCTGGCCGAGCAGATCGAGCGACTCAGTTACACCGTCGACGGGCATCACCAGGGCTGGTGCGGTTTCCGCCCGGAACACACCGGCGGTCAGCTCGAGCACGCCCTGTTCGCCCTGGCTCTGGGCCCAGTGGCCGTGGTCGGGCTGCCCGGAGAACCCTTCGCGGCCTACAGTGCCCAGGTGCGGCAACGCTTCCCGGGCCGCGTGCTGTTGGTGGCCGAAGAGGCCAATGGATACCTCAGCTACGTCCCCGGCGCCGATGACTTTGCCGACGGTGGTTACGGCGCTGCCGCCGCCATCCTGGCGCCCCAGGCTGAACCCCTGCTGGTCGACGCCGCCAGTCGCCTGGTGACCGAAGTCTGGGGCGCTTGACGCGTCGGCGGGCCCGCGCCGGGCCCGCGTCGGCATCCCACCCGTTCCGCACCTGTCTCGCTCCGACCGGCAGCAACCGCCCTCCGGGGCGCCGACGCGACCCATCGCGCCCGGCGACGCCATGAGCCAGGCCGCGCCGCCGCCGAGGGGGCGGCCCGAGTGGCGCCGATCGGTGCTGCCGGGCTTGGCAAGGATTGTGCAGCCCCCGGTGCCCGGCTGGCGAGGCCCTCACTTGACTCAGTGACGAGAGGGCAGCCCCAGCTGGGCCAGACCGTTGGGGCTCACGCGGGGAGAGTCGTTGGCCGCCAATTCGCACGCTACGGCGTGCCAGTCGTTCAACGTGGCGGCGGACGGAGCGAAGATCATCACGTCGCCGCGCGCCATGGCCACCGCCAGGGTGGGTTCCGAACTGCTCGCGGGCCACGCGGCCGCCGTTTCGGCCAGCGGGCGAGTGGCCGGGGACGCGGTCTGGCGCGAACGCGCCGACGTGGACCGAGCGCGGCCGCGTTGAGCGGGTTCGGTCTCACTCGCAAGGGGGGGCGCTGCCAGCGG
>CAITNQ010000185.1 GCA_903893785.1 uncultured Gemmatimonadota bacterium | reverse complement strand
GATGGCCATCCAAGTCATGTGCCCGACGTTGCCGCCGCTCTCGATCAGCGTGCAGATCCGGTCGAACTCGCGCAACCACAGCCCGGTCAGGTGGCGCAGCGCGGCCTTGGTCGCCGCCGGCTGCTCGACCATGGCGGTCAAGAGCGGCACGGTGCCATACAGGGCTGCCAGCGTGTCAGCGATGCCCACCATCGGGTACACAGCTACGAAGTGATGGTCGCGCGAGCAAGCCACCGACCGGCGAGTGGTCTCCAAGACCGTGCGACCGAAACGGGTCTGGTAGTCCACGTCGATCTCGAGCACCTGCTCCAGGGAGGTGCAGCACGGGCGCGTCCAGAAGGTCACCCGGTCGATGGCCTCCATCCCCGCACCGAGCACACCGGCAAAGGTCGAGGCGCCCCAGTCGGGCCAGTGGTACGGCAGGGCCGCGCCATAGCATGCCTGGCCCGCCAGCCCTTGCATGGCCCGCGCCATCAGACCGTCCACGTCGTACCAGTACCGATCCAAGTCATCGGGCACCGGGACGTGCCGGGCACCCGGCGCCGGGCCGGTCAGCAGCAGGCAGGGCGTGGCCTGCTCCTCGTGGTCCCACCAGGCCCGCAGCTTGGGTGCGGCAGCCTGCACCCTCTCGCTCAGCGACCGCATAGTCGGCCTCACATTCCGCGGTGAAGGGTCGAGTCGGGCGGCGCCGGTACGGCCGGCGACGCGGCGCGCCTCGATCCCATTGACGAACTACCGGGCCCTCGGACGGCGCCGTTGGCCCTGCCATGGTCATCCGGTTACGCCCTTGCACCTCCTACGCTCTTGCACCGCCAGGGAGCGCGTGAGCACGGGCCCGCGGGGTACCGTTGGCCGCACCGCAGAGCCGTCGCCGCGCACGGCCCGCACGACTGATGCCGGCCGTCGGTAAGCCGGTCCCTGCAGGTCGAGAGAGCGCTTCGGGGCGTGCTTCGCAGATTGGCGCAGGCACGCCCACGCCACGGTGTGGTGGCCGGTCAGGCTTCGCGCCAGCCCCTGGCCGTCCTCCCTGTGGGCGTGTGTGCTGCCGCGGTCCGAACCCCGCAACTCAAAGGCCGCGGCGGTTACCTGCTGGCGGGCCAACAGGATCCGGGCCAGGCTGTCCGCCACCACCCCTTGGTCGCCGCGGCCGGCGCCGCTCGTGCCGGCGGCGCCCGGTGGAATGAGCGGCAGCAGCCGGCCCCCGCCAGAGGTATAGCGCCAATGCAGGCTCGCGGCAAGGCAGCACGGTCGACCCGGAGCGCACCCAAGCAGATCGGCCCGTGACCCATCCCCTCGCCGCCGGTACCGATCTTGGTTGGCCGGCTCCAGACGGCGCCACGACGGGTTCACAGCAATGGTGCCACGCTCGTCGAGGATGGCCACGTGGGCAACGAGGGTCGCGCCAGGAAGACGGGCGGAGCGCGCTGGCCTGCACGGATCGATCTCGGCCTGGTGGCCGGTCTGCCTCCTGCCGACTGACCCCCCGGCAGGCAGCACGAAGAGACGCGGTGACCGCCCGCAATGCAGCCGAACGCGCATGGCGTGCGACCATCCACCGGGCCAGGGACAGGGCTCGGTTACCTGGGACTGGCCAACTGGCGCTTCTGTGCGTTTATTAACCGATAATTGCGTCTCTTTGTCTTATGGGTCTTATTCAGCGAAGGCAGGATGACATGGGAGATGCCATGGACTCACGCCCGGGTGCGGCGGCGGAGAGGGCCGCAACCAGCGGCGCTAGCGCCCACGAGACAGCCGTGCAGGGCTGGTCATCGCGACTAGCGGCGTGGGTGGCGGCGGTGGTGATCGTGCAGTCGATCACGGGTTTGTGGATCTTCCTGGGGCCGTTCTCCGTGGCGGCGCAGCTTCAGGTCCTGCTGCATGTCGGCGCCGGCCTGGCACTGCTGATGCCCTATGCCTGGTACCAGGCGCGGCACTACCTGGCCTGGTACCGACTGCCCTGGACCGCGGTCATGGTGCTGGGCTATCTGCTGGCCGGCATGGTCGTGGCCTGCCTGGTCAGTGGCCTGGTGCTGACCTGGCAGGCGGCCTTCGGGCGCCGGATCGACTACGCGTGGGATCTGGTTCACCTGGTCAGCGGCGTGGTGGCGTTTGCGTTGACCGTGATCCATGTGGTTCTGGCGGCCTGGCAGCGGCGGTCAGCCTGGCGACGGACCGCGGATCTGCGCCAGGGCATGGTGCGGTTCGGCCGCGGCGGCCTGCTGTGGCTGGCGGCGGCTGCCTTCCTGGTCGGCGTCACCGCCGTTGCCTGGCCGGCTCGACCGGTGGAGTTCCCCGTCCCTGAAGGGTACAGCCTGTCGGCCTATGTCCAGCAGTCCGCGGAATACCGCGGCAACCCATTCGCCCCCTCGTACGGGCGGACCGCCAGCGGCCAACTGGTGGACCCGCTGGTCCTGAGCCAGTCGCGGTCCTGCGGTTCGGCTGACTGTCACGAGCAGATCTACGCCGAGTGGGAGCCCAGTGCCCACCGCTTCTCAGCGGCCAACCCCTCGTTCCAGGCCATTCAGCGCAACTTCGCTGCGGACCGGTCACCGGCCGAGACCCGTTACTGCGCGGGATGCCACGACCCGATCTCGCTGTTCGCCGGCGCCAAAGATATCCACACCCAATCGCTGTCGGCTCCGGGCATGCAGGAGGGCTGCTCCTGCGTAGTCTGCCACTCGATCACGCAGGTGGATGTCCGCGGCAATGCGGACTATGTCCTGGCACCGCCCCGTCCCTACCTGTGGGAGGCCGGACAGGGTTGGCGCAAAACGGTCGGCGACTTCCTCATCCGCGCGTACCCGAACCAGCACCTGGCCGATTACCACCGCGGCATGATGCGCAGCCCCGAATACTGCGGCGCCTGCCATAAACAGTTCATTCCCGAGGCTTTGAACCGCTTCGGCGTGGCGCCGGCGCAGAACCAGTACGACGAGTGGCGCATGAGCCACTGGCACGTGGATAACCCGGACAGCAACCTGGCCTGCGTCGACTGCCACATGCGCCTGGAGCGCCGCTCAACCGATCCAGGGCGGGGCGAGACCGGCGCGGTCCGCCGCGCGGCCGACGACGGTGCGCACCGCAACCATCGCTTCATTGCCACCAACTTCTTCATGCCGCAGGTAATGAAACTGCCCGGCGCCGCGGAACAGGTGCGCCTGACCGAGGAATGGATCCGCGGTGAGACGGTAGTGCCGGAGATCGCCCATCTGTGGCCACCTGGCCCCGTGGCGGACATCGAGCTCAGCTCTCCGGCTCAGGTGCGGGCCGGCGAGCTCCTGCGCCTGCAGACGCTGGTGTTCAACCGCAAGGCCGGCCATAACCTGACCACGGGCCCCTTGGATTTCATGCGCATCTGGGTGCATCTGCAGGTCAGGGACGCCGACGGACGGCCGGTGGCCGAGTGGGGCGGCATCGACCCGCAAACGCGCGAGATCACGGACACGCCGGGCCAGATCCACCACATCGGCAACTCCCGGCGCGAAGGGACACTGGTGCTGGAGGGGCAGCCGGTCAACAGCCGTGGCGAGCCGATCCTGCGGCACGAACTGTGGACTTCGGCGGGAGGCAAGACACGCCGGGTCATCTTCGCCGGGCACACCGACAACCAGGCCTATGAGTGCGTCGTTCCTGCCTGGGCCAAGAGCCCGCTCAGAATCGACGCGGACCTGAACTTCCGTCGGTACCGCCAGGAGTTTCTCAACCTGGTGCTACCCACGCTGGAGCAGGACACCGGGGTCTACCAGCCCACGGTACCACAGGCCCATGCCGAAGCCAGCGTGGCGCTGCTGGGTCTCCCGCCCCAGACGGCGGCCCGCTGATGGCCCGCCTTCGTCGTCGTCTGTGGATCTGGCTGGCGACGGTGGGCACCGTGGCTGCCACCGCTTTGATGACGGCCGCCGCGCTGCGTGTGCAAGGGGCGCGCTCACGGCACCGGGCCGACGAGGCCGCCGGCATTACGGCAGCCGACCTGCAGGCCGCCGACGTCGCGCCGCTGCGCTTCGAGGAGGTCGCGAGTGCCCGCGGGATCACCGTGAACCACGGCCCTGGGCCACGCCACCATCGCCTGCCCGAGGACACCGGCTCGGGCCTGGCGTGGGGCGACTATGACGGCGACGATGACCCCGATCTGTACGTGGTCAACTACGCGCCGGGGAACGATCCAGCCGCGCGGGCCGCCGGTACCAGCCGACTGTACCGCAACGATGCCGGCCAGTTCACCGACGTCACGGCGAGCGCCGGCGTGGCCAACCGCGACGGTTTCGGCATGGGAGCCAGCTGGGTCGACTACGACGAAGACGGTCTGCTCGACCTGTTCGTGACCAACTGCAACACCCCGAATCGGCTGTACCGCAACCTGGGTCATGGCCGTTTCGAGGATGTCGCCGCACGCGCCGGCGTGGCGGATCGCGGGTGGTCCACGGGTGCCGCCTGGGGTGACTTCGACCGCGACGGACACGTCGACCTGTACGTGGCCCATTATGTGCAGTACGACGAGCGCTTGCTGCCGCCGGTGGACACGGCTCTTCACGTCGGCTCCTACTGCGTCCCCTTCGCCCTGAACCCGGGCTCCTTCGACCCGGCGCCGGGCCGGCTGTACCGCAATCGGGGCAGTGGCCGTTTCGAGGACGTGACCGAACGCGCCGGCGTTGCCAATGCCGAAGGCCGCGGCCTGGGCGCGGCCTGGGTGGACCTGGACGGCGACGGCTGGCTGGACCTGGTGGTGGCCAACGACGTTTCGGCCAACCGGCTCTTCCACAATACGCTGGGTGACGGGGCCGATGCCGCACGGCCACCGGCGGACGCCGCCGACGCCTTCGCCGGGGCCGGGCCCAAGGCCGGCGCGACCCGCGCCCTGTATTTCACCGATGTCGCCGCCCAAACCGGCACGGCGGATGTCCGCGGGTCCATGGGTATTTCGGTGGCCGAGCTGGGCGGCATGGCCGGCGCCGCCGATGGCCTGCCCGACCTGTTCGTCACCCATTGGGTTGCCGAGGAAAATGCCCTGTACATGTCGCAACGGTTCCCCGACGGCGGCCATGAGTACCGCGACCGCGCCCGGCTGCTCCGCCTGGGTGAGATATCCATCGAACGGGTCGGTTGGGGCTGTGCTTTCGCTGACTTCGACCTGGACGGTCGCCCTGATCTGGTGGTCGCCAACGGCAGCACCCTGGAAGCCACCGACGACCCCGCGCGCCTGGTTGCCGAGCCCCTGTTCCTGTTCTGGAACGACGGCAAGCAATTCTGCGACGTGGCCGCGCAGGCCGGCGAGGCCCTGACCCGACGCTACAACGCCCGTGGGTTGGCAGTAGCCGACTTTGATGACGACGGACGGCTGGATGTGGCCGTGGCGGTCAACCGCGGCCAACCCCTGCTGTTGCGCAACACCACCCCAGAGGTCGGCCACTACCTGAAGGTGCAGTTGCAGGGCAAGGCCGCCATGTGCCTGGGCGCCCGCGTCGAGGTAGCCGCCTCGGGCCATAGCCAGGTGCAGTGGTCAGGGGCCGACGTCAGCTATCTGAGCGGACACGCGCCGGAACTGGTGTTTGGCTTGGGGACCGCGACCCAAGCCGACCGCGTCGACATCGTCTGGGCCGATGGCCGCCGGACCGTGGAAACCGGGGTGCCGGCCGGGCGGGCGCGATTCGCCGCGCCGGCGACAGTCACACCGGGGCTACGGTCCCGGGTCGCGGGCCGCACGGGCAGGTAAGGCAGGCCTCATCCGCCGTCGGCAGATGCCGCCGGGGAGTCGGTCACCCGCGAAACGTCCCAGCCGACCGCAGGCGGACGGGTTGGCGGCACGGCGGCAAAAGGTCGCAGCGCAGTGGCATGGCCCGGCCGCACGGTGTCTCGCGCCAGGCGGTCCGCGACACGCCGCAAGGGTGTGCCGGCGTCAGCCGTCTGCCGGCCCGTTTGCGGCGTCGCCAGCGCTTCTCATCTGTCCGGTCCCTCCCAGCCCGCCTGGCCGCGTCGATGCCATGCCGCCCGCCGGCCCATCGCTGCACGCTACCAAGATGCCTGCGCCGCGGTTGGCTCACTGCCCTGCCGGACGACCCGGGTGCGGCCCGCGATGGAACGCCCTGTCAGTTGCTCAGCAGGGCCAACGAGTCGCCCAACTGACAGGAAGAGGCGAATGTGAAGAGCATGCCGACCATCCGGGATCCCGCCGTGCCGATGATCGCGCTGTCGGCTGAGTTGACGTCGTACCGCGCCGGCCGGCAAGCAATCGGCCGTGGGTCATTCAGGTTGTGTGGGAGGAGGGCTCGACCGACGTGGGTTCATCGAGTTAGAACGCAGGCCCGTTGACTGGCGGGCTGCCTCGGTCGCCTGCGCGTCCTGGCCTTCCTCACCGATCCCAACGCCCGCCGCACCTGCCCCCAAGGCGTCCCCTTCGACTCCCGGCCCCTCCCGTCGCCCCGGTACCAAGCCAGGACGGCGGGCAGGAAGACGGCGAGCCCCGACCCAGGGCGCGGGTCAGCCGTACGTAGTAGCCGTGAGAGTAGCCGCGTGCCATGGGGCGCCGCGCGAGGGAGACGGTTCGGTGGGGTCGGTCACCGCCGGGAGCGGGCCGTCGGATGGCGCCGGAAGACATCCACGTAGTCCTGCGCCGTGATGCCGTGGCTCTTCAGGAAGGCCTCGTTCTTCAGCACCTTGCGCGGGTCGCCCGCGTATGGCGTGCCGCCGTTGTAGATCCAACAGCCGAAGGCGCCGTTCTCGACCGCATGAAGCTGCTCGTCCAGATACTCGGGCAGGTAGTTCGGCACCCCGCCGCCGAAACCCGTGATCCAGGGATGAAATCCGGGCAGCACCCGGGACGCGAACGGGAACCTCCGGTGCACCTCGCCGATGAACGCCGGCAAATCGACAAAGGCATAGGTCACGAAATCCGCGTACCCGAAGGCGGGATCGTAGAGCTCCCTGTTACCGGCCCCATAGGTTTTCTCGGTTCCCACCCAGATTTCCACACCCGCGTCGGACATGCCCTTCAGCCACCAGTAATTGCCGTCGCGGCAGCCCGGGACTCCGTCGTACATCACCGCCTCGTAGAACTGGATCACCGGGCAGCCCCAGACCTCCTGGATCACCTTGCCCAGCTCGAGCCCACGCCGGTAATAGGCCCCCGAGTAGCCGAACTCGTCGTTGAACGTCCAGCACTCCACGGCGTCGGCCACCTTGCCGTACTTCTCCAGGACGGCCGGATCAGCGGGCGTCTGGTAGTCTTCGGCATCCATCGCGATGCCGCGGAAACCAAGCCGGCGCGCCTGTGCGTAGACCTGCCGCGCCCACTGGAGAGTGGTGCGCCACTTGCGCTCGTCGCGCAGGTCGTCGGGGCTGTTGACGAGCCCGCCGAAACCCTCGTCCTCGGACAGCCAGTAACGGATGCCGGCGCTCTTCAGCTTGTTGAGGGCGCCGGCCCTCACAAGCACGTCGAACCCGAAGTTGGGTCTGGAGTTCGGCATGACGGCCGCGATCTTGTCGATCCAGACGTCGGTCACGCCGATGTCCTGGAGGTAGTCCATGGCGTCGAGGAAGTCGGTCCGGGGGTCACCGCTCCACCAGTGGCACAGATGCCTTTCGGGCCAGTGCGGCCGGCCGTACACCTCGATCTCGCCAAGGCCGACCCTGCCGCCGCCGCCGACCTGGACACTGACGTACCTGGCCACGGACGGGGCCAGCACCAGATCCCGCGCCTCACCCTCGGGCGACACGACCAGGTTGACGGGGCGGGAGAGCAGCGGCCGGAGGTTCATCGTGTCCGGGCCGACCGAGACCTCCTGCAGGTGGAACGGACCGCCCGTAGGGCCACTCCGAATCACGAGACGCTCGATGACGACGGGTGCGCCGAGATCAAAGACCAGCGTGGCCCCGCCGTTGGCCCAGCCGAGGGTGAGCTCCGTGGCAGGATCGCCGTCGACGGCATACTCCGGGTTGGCGCAGGCGTCGCGGGCAGCGGCGGAAACGACCTTCAGCGGTAGCTTCGCCACGCCGCGCATGTCCGCGGCCGCGTCGCCACCGCCGGCGATGGCGCGCACCGCGCCGAGGACCGACAGCGCGAGCACAAGCACGCAACGCACACTGCAGACGCGCATGGTTCCCTCCTCCTGTGGCCATGGGCTCCCGGCCGCCACGGCGGGCGAGCCGATCCAGCCCGGCCTGGTGCCTGGCGCAGGCCGGTGGCTCGCCATGGCCGTGACTGAGGGAGCCCTGAAAGCCGCGCGCGGCCACCCTGTGGGTGCAGAACATCGGTCCGTCCCGGCCCGCGTCCAACAGACCCGACGCGGAACTCGCCAGGCGTTTGCCGGCCACCCTGTCGGCGATCTGCGGGGAGCCGGGCCTGGAGGAGGCTGCCCCGCAGAAGAGAGTTGGCCCGGCCGGCCGGGACCCATCGTGTCCCAGGCAGGTCCGACACACGCCATCGTGTCGGGAACCAATGACGGTCCGCGTGGGTGCCGATGGTGACCCGCCGGAGGGAACCGTTCCTTGGGCTGTGGAGCGGGGCCTGTCGTAGGAGCGGTCCGGCTGTCCCGACATGGTGGATCGGTGGGCAAGGAGGGCCGGCGAAGGCAACCGACCGCTTGACATCCATCCACACAAACGCCGACTTAATAGGTCCGGGCAACGGCCAAGCACCGTCCGAACCTGCGGTCAGTTGTCTTCGTGGGCCGGGTGTGGCTGGCGCCGCCGCCGTTTCCTCCCTCGCGGGCGAATGCTGCGACCCGTCTGGGTTACCCACGTTCGGTTCGCGGAGGAGACTTCGTGCGGGAGTTAACCTGCCCGACGAGGGGGGGTCATGGTTCGGCTCGAGCAATGGGGCGTAAACGAGTGGGCCGCCGTCGTCCCGGCCTTGCTGGCCCTGGCGTCGCTAATACTGAACTGGTTGGTCGTGCGTCGCCAGACGGCGCTCCAGTTCGAGGGCCTCAAGGCGCAGATGGACTACGAGGTCCTGGCGTGGTCGCAGGAAGCTATTGGGCTCGTCTCCCAAGGTGTAGCGCTGTCGCGCGGCCGAGGGGTGGTCTACCTATCCGACGAGCTTCGTCGCCGAACGCTGGAACTGGCGTCTGAGCTTTCGGCGGCTGCGGACCGGGGACGCTTGCTCTTCCCCAATGAGACGCCGCACACCCATGGCAGCGACAAGGAGGCCGCCTTCCAGGGATACCGGCCGCCCATCATCGACGCGGTGGTATTCGCCTGCGCCCAAGTCGAGCGGATGGACCCCAATGGCGCGGGGCCCGATGAAGAAGCCGGGTCATTCCTGATCAAGTGTCGGCGCCTGCTGACGTCAGAGGCCCAGAACGCCATCGATCCGCGACGCCGCAGGCAGATGCTGCGTCGCCTCGCCATTGGCCGTGTCAACGACAGTAGGTCCGCGTTCGCCATCGCCGCCGAGTTGGGCGAAGCCATGGAGGCACGCTATCCGGGCTACCTGGACCAGCGGCGCGATCGGGCTTGGGTTTCCGAGCGTGAGGGAATGGCGCACAGGCGGCCCATAGGCGCCCTTCCGGCCCGCATCACGGCGTGGTGGCAGGGGCGGAACGGTGGACCCTGAGTCGCCGGAGGTTCGCACGGACGCCACTCCTCGGGATGCTGGAGGCGTGGCGAGTGCGACAAGGCAGGCCCCGGAATATGGCAAGGGCGTCGTTCGGCTGTGGTCTGGTGCGGCCATGCCGGGTCCGCGGGGCACGTTGTCGCGCTAGTAGCCGCCAAGGCGGATTGCCCCCAGAGACCCTGCGCCGGTGGGTGCGGCCATACCAGACCAACCGCGGCCCGCGTGCCGGCGTGACGACGCCGCATCGAGCCCGGCCGGAGGGCGGGCCGCGCGTGGAGTACCTGCTTCAGTGGTCCAACCGAGCCCTGCGCACAGCAGCGCCGTTTGACGCCCAGGCGGAGTTCGACCACCCCACGAGACGAGCGCGTCCTTAGTCGATGCTCACCGCAGCGGCGCCCGGGTCGAGCCCATGTGCAGCGGACTGCGGGGCACCCGAACTGTCTGCTGCTCCATGCCCATATGCCCCCTGTCGGCCCCGAACCGTCCCCCACCCCGCAGCCTGACGGGTGGATCCGGCACTGGCCTCAACCGCAGCCCTCGCGGGTGGCCGGCCTTACGGGTCGCTGGCCGACAAGGGTCAGCCTGCAGCTGAACCGCTCAGTGCCCGGGTACTTCTCGCCCAGGCTGCTGACGACGAAACCGAGGCGGCGGTAGAAGCCGACCGCATGCCGGTCGGTCTCGGCTGACACAGTCCGCAGCCCGTGGACCTGGCACGCTGCGGCAACCATCTGGCGGCCGATGCCACGTCGGCGGTGACGGCTGTGGACGGCAATCTGTCGTATCTCGGCCTCGCCGGGCGCACTGAGGCGGAGGGCGATGAAGCCCACGAGCTCGTTGTCCTGGCGCGCGCCGAAGATGGGTTCGCGAGCATGCGCGTGGTACCACTGGAGCACTTGGGCGGTCTTGGCCGCTCTCGCGTCTGCCGGGTAGTCCATGTGGTCAAGCAGCAGCCGCACTTCCTCGGCGTTGAGGTGGGGCCGCAGGTCCTCAAAGGCGATGGCCATTGTGGAGCGCCTCGGTGACGTGGGTTATTGCCAAACACGCGGGCCATCTGGTTCGAGGTGCTCGTGCTGGGACCCAAGTGCCGTTCCTCGGCGGTCGCCGAACCCAGCGCGCGATCGCCCTGGGGTTCGCCGTCCGGGCGCCGCCAGCGGAGGGTAGGCTCGGCGGGGCCTGGTGCACGAGGCCGCTCTGGGAGACTCGCTGTCGCTCAAGCGCTTGCCCTGGTGCCGCGCGGGCCTGCTCACATCACGCGCGCCGACGGCGGCCTGGTGTCCTGGCGGGCGCCTCGCTATGGCCCGGCGACAGCCGACGGCCGGCTGTTGGCACTGCCGGTGCGCGCGTCGATGACTGCGCCGACGCGGTCAGCCAGGGCTGAGGCCGCTAGGGCGGCGAGGAAGCCGGTGACGACGTCGGTGACGTAGTGGAAGCGCATGGCCAGAATGATGAAGGCCTGCACGGGCAGCACGCCCCAGGCGAACCACCAGCGCCAGTCGCGCTTGCCTTGAGCGCTCAATTCGGCGGCAAGCATGGTGGCCATGCCCATGTGGCCGGAGAAGAAGAAGTCGGTGCTGGTGGTGTACGTGACGATAAGGCTCGGGAAGCCGGGGTTGCGCCAGATCATGCCCTCGGGCGCCGGGATGGAGAACGAAGCCTGGCATAGCTGCCGGGCGATGAGCAGGAAGAAGGCGGTCAGGATGGGCCGCGAGCGCCCGGTCCGGAAGTAGATGAGGGTCATGGAGACGCCGGCCAGGTCCACCTCAAAGGAAGACAGGGCCAGGACGATGTTGGCCACGGTGACGTGCTGGTTGAGCCAGGCATTGACGCCCTGCAGCAGAACGTGCACGTGGTCGGTCAAAGCGGGGCTGGGACCCCGCATGGCCTCCAACAGGTGTTGGGTGCCGATCCAGGCAGCGTAGCAGGTGATGAGCAGAAGGACTTGGATGGCGACGAAGCGGCCGCGTCGCGGCGAGGGCGCGGAGGGGGTCAGTGGCGTCTGGGGCATGGTTGATATCTCCCCGGCAACGCGCCGGCAGATGGGCAACAGCTCAACGTTCAGGGGCCCGCAGATGAGGCGCCAGAGGGCGTCGTAGCGGGCCGGGCCAGGCGGCGGTCCGTTTCACCGCGCCAGCACCTGACGGGGCTGTGGCACTCAGCCCACAGCCCGTATCTGCCATTTGGGGCAGGCATAGTAATCGATCTGCGCCTGGCTGGTCGGGTAACGGCCGCAGTTGAAGTAGCGCCAGTAAAAGGAATCGTAGGCACGGCACAGACCGGTGTTCGAATCGAGCAGCGCGCAGCGCAGTTTCTGGCAGCAACAGGAGCAGTTGGGGCAGGTACTCGTAGAGCGTTGCCAGTCGGGCGAGATACGGACCCGAGCCGGGTCAGGCGCCGAAGCCGGCGGCTCGGTAAAGGGGATCCGGAAGAGGGCCCGGTACTGGCGGTCAGAAAGCAGAAGCCAGAACTGATAGGTGGCACTGCGGCGCATGCCGGGGAACAACCGCAGGTGCCGCCAGAAGCGGGCGTCGCGGAGCATCAGGTGGGTGATCAGGGGCGCCAGCACGTACAGGAGGAGACCGCCGGTGAGCACTACCCCGGTGTAGATGGAAGCACAGACCAGACGATAGGCGGCCCAACGCAAGCGCGGCAGCATGGGCAGGACCTGGGGTGCGGTAAGGGGAGCGAGGGTGGCGCAGGGGGACGTTGACGTCAGGCCGACTCCCAACGAAGGCCTTTCCGCGCGTCCGGTGAAATTGCATAAGGAACGAATACAATATCCGGCATCCTTACCGGTGCGGCAAATCGGCCCGCCGGTCAGCACCAGGCCGGACCTGTCATGCAGATCGGGGGGGTCAACGGCGGGAGGGGCGGCCCACTTGGGGACGATCCAGGGACCCAAGTGGACACGGGCCAAGGGGCCACGTTCCCCTGTATGCCCCGCCCTGCGCGTTACCGGCCGGCGCAGCTCAGCCAGGCGCGCTCGGTTGCGTCTGCGGCGGGCGGCGGTTACCCTGTGGGCACCCGCGAAAGGAGTGTCTGATGGAGACAGGCATCGAGGCTCTGACCCCGGCCCTACTGCACCAGGTCCAGGCTCGCATTGAGGCAGCCATTGTCCCGGCGATGGCCCGCATCTACGGCCACGGCGGTACCACGCCTCCTGAAGGCTTCCGACCCGGCCTCAAGCCCATAGAGCGAGTTGTTTCGTACTATGACTACGCGGCCTGCGGCCTGTCAGTGCTGGCGGTGGCCGCAGCCAAAGGCGACGCCGAGGCGGCGCGCCTGGTCCGGGTGGTGCAGGACTGCCTGGATGTGTACCGCACCCACATCCAAGGGCACGAGGTCCCGGGCACCGGGGTGTGGTCCGTGCCGCTCCGGCGCGTACTGCTGCATCTGGCGTTGGCCTACCGCACGCTGGCCCCAGGCATGGGGGCGGCGGAGCGGCAGCGCTGCGAGGAACTGGCAGCGCAGCAGGTGCCCCTGGTTATTGGGCACTGCGAGGGCTTCCTGCCCGGCCGAACCGACCTGCATCTGGCGCGCGTCAATAACCACACGGCCATCTTCATGCAGGGCCTGTACTACTGCGGCCAGGTGTTCGGTCGCCCCGAGTGGACGGCGATGGCCGTGGACTTCGCTGGCCGCTACTACGACTCAGGCCACGAGGACGGCTACTTTGAGGAGCACACCAATGCCGAACGCGAGGGCGGACCGTCGCTGGTCTACACGCCGCTGACCGCGGGGTGCCTGTACGATGTCCTGGGTGGCCCCCACCGAAGGTGGCCCAAGCTTGTGCGCGCAGGCGACTGCTTCCGGAGCCTGCTGAACGAACATCGCCAGATGATCCCGCTGGCTGATGAGCGCACCAACAGCGCCGGCGCCTGGGCCTGCTACGGCCTGGCCCTGCACTCGATGACGCCCCGCGGCCGCGCGTTCATCGCCGAGTCGCTGGCGTCTTTCTGCCCCGAAACGGCCGGCCCCGAAGAACTGGCTGTGGTGCACCACGAGCTGGACCTGATGATCACCGGCAGCGGCGCTGTGCCCGAATACCGCAGTGACGGGGGCACCCGGCTTTTCCTGCCGCTGGGGATCTTGCGGGGGCACGGGTTCACCGCTGGGCTGTCGGCGCTGCGGGCCCTCAACCGCGTCATTGCGCCGGACTCGGACTACGCGCTGGATCAGCAGAGCATGGTGTACCTGGCGCATGGCCAGTCGGGGGTGTTGCTGACCGGCGTCAAGTCCAAACGTGACCCGGGCTACTCCACGTTCCGCGTGGATGACGATGCGTACACGGTGCGCACGGGCACGCTGACCATGGGTCAGGACTGGGCCGAAGCCCGGTTGGCCTATGGGACCTTCCAGGCGACAGCGCGGTGGGAGCTGGGGGCTGTGGCGCGGTTGATCTTGACGGTGGACACGGATCGGCCGGTGGTCACCACGCTGGCCACCGGGCCGGCGGTGGAGGTGAGCGCCCCGGTGCCCTGCCAGCGGATCCAGCTGGCGGGGTTCTCGCCGTACAGTCAAGGCAACCAGGCCGAGTCGGTGGCGGCGCTGCGCTGGACCTGGCAGCGGCAGCTGACGCTGGAGTTCGCCGCGCCGCGGCAGCCCGCGGTGCCGGTGACCTGAGCGCACGGGGGCAAGAGGGCCGATGGCGGCCACGTGCACGAGCTGAGGCGCCGGGCTCTGCCCTGCCCCACCCCGTGACCAGGTTACCTTTGCGGCTTACCCTATGCGTGCCGGGCGCTATGCGTACCGAGCGCTGCACTGATCTGTCTCCGGCAGCCAGACACCGCACCAAACCCCCTCGGGCGCGCAGGCGTGCCCGTTCGGGGCGGTTGAGGAGGTCCTATGTCACTTGCTGTTGCCCGTCAGTGCCGCTTGAGCCTGGGCGTGGACGTACCCATGCGCGACGGGGTGAACCTGG
>CAITNQ010000184.1 GCA_903893785.1 uncultured Gemmatimonadota bacterium | reverse complement strand
CCCGGGCCGAACCGCCCCGGCACGCGCGGTCCGAGGTTGACTGCCGCGCCCCCGCCCGCAACGCACCGGCCAGCCGCGCGCTGCGGAGCCCGGCGGCCGCCACGGTCCTGGCGGTGCCCACGTAAACGCGCTCTCCCGCGGTCGCAGACGACGGCCCCCACCGCGTCGGCCCCGGCAAACCGATAGCGCTTAAGCCTGCCCGGCCCGCGCGGCCCATCGAGGCCGCTGGCCCCCTGCACCACCGCCCGACTGCCTCGGTCCGCACCGGCGCCTGCGGCCGGACACCGGGTCGCCTGCGCCGCTGTCCGCGACTCGCTGCGAAGCCCGGCGGCAACCACCCCACCACCACAGGCGCACACGCGCCGCCCCGGGCAAGCCGATGGCGTTACAACCTGCCCGGCCAGCGCGGCCCATCGAGGCCGCCGGCCCCCTGTGCGCCACCCCCCGCCTGCCTCGGTCTGCGTCCGCGCCTGCGGCCGGACACCGGGTCGCCCGCGCCGCCGTCCGCGACACGGTAAGCAGGAGCGGACTGATGTGTCACTGGCGTGATTGGGCGGCTGGCGGTGCACTCCATCTTCCGGCATTCCGGAGACGGGGCAGAGCCAACGCACGCGGCACGCAATCTCCGGAGTTGGGCCACTCAGACCGGCGCCAAGTCGCCGCGGGAAACGTTACCCGGAAGCGTTCCCGGAGCCAACTGCCCCGAACGCCGTTGTGGGCCGGTGGCGCCGAGACCAGGAGGGAGTGGCGACCGTGGCGCCACCGACGAACTGAGGCAACGACGGGCAGCGCGCGAGCACCGGGTACCGAGTTGTTCGCTCTTCCGGGCGTGGCCATCCGGCCGCCTGAACCGCGTCAAGGCAGTGCCTCCTGACCCAAGGGCACAGGCCCCTTCCTGGGGGCCCGGGGCCGGGGCTCCGCCGGCCGGCCGGCGGAAGATGGTAACAGATGCAGGCCCCATGGGGGTTACATTATCTGCAGCCCAACAGACATCCATACCCAGGAGGTCGGCCATGAACCGCACTGCTCTTCTCGCCTTGCTGCTCGCTGCCGCGATGATGTCCGGCTGTGCCCAAGCCGGCATGTTCGGCGCCGCCAACTTGACCGAAGTCCAGTTGGCGCAGCCAAACTACAAAGTTGTGGCCACCGATGTCGCGGGCTCCGCGTCGGCCGCCTACCTGCTGGGTTTCAGCCTGCCGACCGGACCGATGAACCAGACCCTGGCCCTGGTGCGCGTCAAGGGCACGGGGCAGCTCTATCGCGAAGCGTTGGCCGACCTGTGGGCCAGCTTCGCCGCGGCACACGGCCAGGTGGCCGGACGGCGTCTGGCCTTGGCCAACGTACGCTACGATGCCGATAATACGAATCTACTCGTGTACACAAGGCCCAAGTTGACGATTCGCGCCGACGTGATCGAGTTCGGCGACTGAAGCGCAGACCCGGGCCCCACCACGCCACGCGTGTGCCGGGGCCCCCCATCGCGTGGTGGGCCGGGGGCGCTTCCGCTGCCAAGCCCCGTCCACTGCCGTCTCAGCAAGCCACCGGGCCGCGCCCCATAGCGGGGCGGCCCGGTCCCAGGCAACCGCAGCGCCCGCAGGTCAGCCAGACGGGCCACGGCACCGAGGCTCGCCAAAGGAGCGCCCGGCCTGCGCGTGGCGGCGGTTGGCCGTCGCGCAGGCCAGGCGGCAAGCGGTCGATGCCCGGGCGCGGGAACGGGCCGCTGACGCGCCGGCCCCCGTCGCGGGGCGGCGGCCGCCTCATACAGCCGCGCCGATCGTCGCGCAGGTGGCCCCGGCCCCACTCGGGCGACGGACCGCCATTCCGCCAACGCTCGTCGTTGCGACGATGGCCGCCTCAGGAAGCGGCGCAGATCATCGGCACGCAGCCCCTGTCCGGGCGCGGGAACGGACCGCCGACGCGCCGGCCCCCGTCGCGGGAGCGGCGGGCCGCCTCAGGCAGCCGCGCGGATCCTCAGGCAAGGGGTTGCGGTCCGGGTTCGTGAGACGGCCCGCCACCCCGCCACCGCTCCAGTTCGGCCAACAACTCCTGCCGCCGGACGGGTTTGGCCAGGAACCCATCCATGCCGCAGGCCAGACAGGCATCGCGATCTTCACGCATCACGCTGGCGCTCAAGCCCAGTATGGGCAGGTGGCGACCCGTGGCCCGTTCTTGGGCACGCACATGGCGCGTGGCCTCCAAGCCGTCCATCTCGGGCATCTGCACGTCCATCAGGACAACGTCGAACCGCTGGTCCGCCAGGCACGCTAGGGCTTCCCGGCCGTTGCTGGCCACGGTTACGGTGTGCCCGGCACGCCTGAGCACGCCCGCAGTGACCGTTTGGTTGACAGGGTTGTCTTCCACCAGAAGCAGGGACATGGCCGGACCCGCTGACAGCCTGGCCGTCCCCTCAGCTTGCGTGGCCACCGCCATGCGACGCCCAAGCGCTTCGGCAGCGGCTTGATCCAACTCGGGCCGGGTAACGGGTTTGCGCAGCACCTGGCACACGCCCAGCGCCCGGGCCCGCCGGGTGTGTTCGGCATCGTCGGCCGATGACAGCAGCAAGACCGCCGGCTGCCGGGCCTCTCCGTTGTCCAACAACGCCGCGGCCGTGGCCAACCCGTCCATCCCGGGCATCACCAGGTCCAGGAGCACCAGATCGTACGGCTGACCTGCTGCCGCGGCCGCTGCGTTGCGGGCGAGGGCTTCGGTGCCGCTGGCGACGCTGTCAACACGGGCGCCCCAGCGCCGCGCTGCCCCTTCCAACACCAAGCGGTTGGTGGCATTGTCGTCCACCACCAACACGCGTGACGCCGGCAGGTCCAGAGCCGTCGGCGTCGACGCAGGCGCGGGCGACGATGGCAGGCCCAGAACCACGGTGAATTCGAAGACACTGCCCTGGCCTGGCACGCTCTGGACGCCCAACTGCCCGTCCATCAGTCGGACGAGTTGCGCGCTGATGGCCAACCCGAGCCCGGTGCCGCCATAGCGACGGGTCGTGGAGGCATCGGCCTGGGCAAAGGCGGCGAAGATCGCCCGCTGCTGCTCACGCGGAATGCCGATTCCGGTGTCCCGGACCGCCCCGCGCAGCAGCACCCGACCCGCGCTGGCCGGCTCGGCCAGCGTCAGGGTGACCATCACCTCGCCGCGCTCGGTGAATTTGATCGCGTTGCCCACCAGGTTAAGCAACACCTGCCGCAGGCGCGAGGGATCGCCCTCGACGACTGCGGGGACATCGGGCTCGATATCGCATGCCAGCTCCAGGCCCTTCTGATGGGCCCGCACAGCCATGGTCTTCATGACCCCGTCCAAGAGCGGCCACAGCGCCACCGACGTCCGTTCCAGGTTCAACCGGCCGGCCTCGATCTTGGACAGGTCGAGGATGTCATTGAGAATGCACAGCAGCGAGTCTGCCGAGGAATCAATGGTCCGCAGGTAACTCCGTCGGGTAGCGTCGGTCTCGCTGTCAAGCAGCAGATCGATGAGGCCAACCACGGCGTTCATCGGCGTACGGATCTCATGGCTCATGTTAGCCAGGAACCGGCTTTTGGCCTGACTGGCCGCTTCGGCAGCGCGCGCATGGCGGACAATCTGCAACACCAGCACGACCCCAAGCAGGCCCACCAGACTCAACCCGGCCCACAGCGCCATACGGCTGAAGGGCCAGGTGACCTCCACCTCGAGCGCGGCCGGCGCTGACGAGTACCCCAGGTCCCGGTCCACGGCCATCACCTCGAAACGGTATCGGCCCCGAGGCAGATTGGGGAACTCCGCCCGCGGGCCGTCGGCCGGCCGCCACTCGTCCTGGTGGCCGAGGAGCCGGTACCGGTATTGGACTGCCTTCGGGTCGGTGCGGAAACTCAGCGCACTGAACTCGATCACCAGCAGCGGTTGGGCCGTGCTCAGGGACACCCTCTCGACCGCCCCGTGGTGGCGATCGGTAGTCACATCGGTCAGGTGCACCAACGGTGGGGCCTGGCGGACCTGGTAGCGGATCAGGCCGCTGCCGGCAGTGCCGATCCACACCTGGCCATCCGGTGTCGGAGCGATGGCGGTGACGACGTCCTCTGGCAGACCGTCACGCCGCAGGATGGACTGGAACACGGTGCCGTCGAACTGGCTCACTCCCCCCGAACTGCCGACCCACAGCACCCCCCGCTCGTCTTCGGCCAGAGCTCGGACATTGTCATGGGCCAGGCCATCGGCCACCGTCCAGCAGTGGACGCCGCTGCTATCAGCCCGGCAGAGCCCGCCCTGCTTGAGGGCCACCCAGAGTCGATCACGGCGATCCACCAGCAGGTCGGTGCAGTTGTTGCTGGCCAGTCCCTGATCTTTGGTAATGCGACGGCCTGCCCGGCCGTCCCAGCGGGTAACGCCGGACAACCAGGTGCTGACCCAGACCGCCCCGTCGGCCGCCTGCGCCAGACCGATGACACTGTTGTTCGGCAGACCATTCTCGGTGGTTGCCCGGGTCGTGATAGCGCCGCTGCAATAGCCCAGACCATTCGGGGTGGCCAGCCAGAGCCCGCCCCGACGATCGACCAGCAGGTCGCTGATCGGCCGGTCGACCAGAACCGGATCACCGGTCACGGCGCGGAACGCCTCGCCCTCGCGCCGGGCCAACCCGGCCCAGGTACCGACCCACAGGGTTCCCGTCGAGTCTTGCCGGAGCCCCAACACGACATCGCTCGGCAGCCCGTTGGCCGTCGTGTATGTTGCGAACGTGCGCCCGTCGAATTGGCACAAGCCCTTGTCGGTGCCGATCCACAGTCGGCCGGCCCGGTCCTGGAGCAAGGAGGAGATGTTATTCCCGGCCAGCCCGTCCCGCTCGTTGTACACGACAAAATCGCCGGCATCGCGGCGGGCCAGCTTGCTGCTCATGCCGACCCACATATTGCCCTCGCGGTCCTCGGTCAGCGCATATACCGGCTCATAGGCCAGTGCCGAGGCCATGTTGGTCCAGCGTTTGCCGTTCCAGCGACTGAGGTTGACGCGGGTCGTCAAGTCGTAGTAGTAGCTCTGCGAGGTGCAGACCCACAGGTCGCCGTCGCGGTCTTCGTGCACGAGTTGTACCGAGGGGTAGAACAGGCTGTCGCGGCCCGCCAAGGGCGCGAAGGTGCGCCCATCGTACCGGCACAGCCCCCGCTCGCTGCCCACCCACAGGCTGCCGTTTCGTCCCGCCTCCACCACGCGGATCTCGGCCCCGCCCAACGGCGCCGGATCGACGACGACGAAACCGCCCTGGCCGTCGTACCGGCGCAACGTGCCGTTGGCCACCCACAGGCAGCCCTGGCCGTCCAGGGCCATGCTGGCGACCTGATTGCGGCCGAGGCCATCGGCGGCCGTGAAGGAGGTGAAACGGTGGTCCCGGTATCGGCTGACGCCCCCCGTCGTACCGATCCACAGGGCGCCGGCAGGGTCGGCCAGCAGGCAACGCACATCATTGTCGACTAACCCGTCCGTCACGGTGAACCGAGTGAGCCGTCCGGAGGCGTACCGGTACAGGCCGTGGTCAGTGCCGACCCAAAGCCCCCCGTCTTCGGCGCTGAGCAACGCACGGACGGCTACCGTGTCGGCAGGGGCAAATGGCAGGGGCTGCATGTGGCCGCCGTTGTACCGTCTGAGGCCCTGCGGAGTGCCAACCCACAGGTATCCCTG
>CAITNQ010000183.1 GCA_903893785.1 uncultured Gemmatimonadota bacterium | reverse complement strand
GCCCGGCCGTGGGCGCGGGCGATGGCCTTCGGCGGGGCGTCTGCGGCCAACCAGACAGTAACCCGGTCGCCTCCGTCGACCGTTCGGACAGGGGGACGACCGGCCCTTCGCGATGCTCTTCAACTCGCTGTCTTTCGTCCTGGGCTTCCTGCCGTTGACGCTGGTCGGGACCTTCCTGCTGGCCGCGGTCAACCGCCGCGCCGCCGCTGCCTGGCTGGCGCTGGCGTCGCTGGTTTTCTACTCGGTCTGGGATTGGCGCTACGCCCTGTTGCTGCTGGCCTCGGTGGCGTTGAACTATGCCGCCAGCCGCGGTTTGCTGCGGTGCCATGGCCGCGCCCAAAGCGGGCTCGCCACTGCAGGCACGGCTGGGGCCGGCACGCGTTGCACCCGCGCGCTGCTGGCCGCCGCCATCGGCGGCAACCTGGCCCTGCTGGGGTACTTCAAGTACGCCAACTTCCTGCTCGCGGCCGCGGCGCCCTGGCTCGTGCCCACCGGCACGGCGGTACACGTGGTCCTGCCCCTGGGGATCTCCTTCTTCACTTTCACGCAGATCGCCTTCCTGGTAGACATCCAGCGGGGCAAAGTCGAGCGCGCTGATTTCGTCGACTACCTGCTGTTCGTTACCTACTTCCCGCACCTGATCGCCGGGCCGTTGCTGCACCATGGTCAGGTCATGCCGCAGTTTTCCGCTCCGGACGCCTTCCGTGCCGACGCCGGCCGCCTGGCGGCTGGACTGACCGTGTTCATCGTTGGCCTGACCAAGAAGATGATGGTGGCCGATGGCCTGGCCGGGTACGCGGACCCAGTCTTTGCGGTAGTGGCGCGCGGCCAGGTGGTGGCCCTGATTGAGGCCTGGGCGGGGGCGCTGGCCTACGCCCTGCAGCTGTATTTCGACTTCTCGGGCTACACGGACATGGCCCTGGGTTTGTCCGTGATGCTCAATGTCAGGCTGCCCGCCAACTTTGACTCGCCCTATCGGGCGACCAGCGTTATCGACTTCTGGCGTCGCTGGCACATGACTCTGTCTGCGTTTCTGCGCGACTATGTGTACATCCCGCTGGGTGGCAACCGGCGCAGGGTCGGACGGCGCTACCTCAACCTGAGTCTGACGATGCTGATCGGCGGGCTCTGGCACGGAGCGGGCTGGACCTATGTGGCCTGGGGCGCACTCCACGCGCTCTACCTGACGGTGAACCACGGCTGGAGGGCGTTGCGGCAGCGTTGGGGTTGGCGCGGCGAACGGGGCTGGAGCCGCCTGGCGGCCGGGAGCCTGACCTTTGTCGCGGTAGTGCTCGGTTGGGCCGTGTTCCGCGCCACCGACCTGCGCGCCGCGCGGTTGATGGTGGGCGGCATGCTCGGTCCTGGCGGGCTGTCGCTGCCGGCCCCGATCTGGCGAGGGCTCGCGGCGATCAGTCCTTGCCCCCTGCCCGGCTTCGTCCACCCGAACGGGTTCCTGCCCTGCACCAACCTGCCTTGGATGGAGGTGGCCGCATGGCTGGGGGTGGGTCTGGCTTGGGTCTGGGTGGGCCCCACCAAGGCGGCCGTCATGCGCGCCTGGCCCATCTCCCTGCCGAAGGACCGCGTTACCTCTGCCGTCGACAGCAGCGCCAACGGGCCGTCCCCGGGGTGGATCTGGCGCCCCACGCTACCCTGGGCGGCAGCCATGGGAGTGCTGCTCTTCATCGCCCTCCTGGCCATGGCCCAGGGAGCCCCCTCGCCCTTTCTGTACTTCCAGTTTTGACCGCCACAGCTGATGGTGAGCACCCCGTGAACCGCGCACCTGAACCCTTCGGGTCAGCCCGGCAGCCCGGCAGCCACAGCCGCCCGGTCCGTTACCTGATCGGCATCCTGGTCGCCGCGATTCTGGCCGCTCTGGCCTGCGGGGCGCTGGTCTTCGCGCTGGTACCAGCCCCCGTGGCAGCCGAGTATTGGGTGCGTGAAATGCTGATCGTCAAAAGGCACCTGGCGCACCTGCACAGCAAACGCCCCAAGATCCTCGTCGTCGCTGGGAGTAACGTCCTGTTTGGCGTCGACGCCGGCCTGCTAAGCCGCGAGTTGGGGGTCCCGGTGATCAACTTCGGGCTGCACGGGGCGCTGCCGCTGGAGGTTCTGCTGGAGGAGGCCGGAAGGGCGGCGCTACCGGGCGACGCCGTCGTCCTGCCACTGGAGTATCCGTATTTCAGTGGCCTCGTGAGCTACGGCCCCTGGCAGGTGCGCAACGACGTGGCCTGGAATCCCGACCATTGGCGGCAAGTGCCCCTGAGCCGCCGCGTGGCGGCTTTGGCCACCATGGGACCGGGGTTTGTGCGCGAGGTGGTGCAGGCCCGTTGGCAGGCCTGGCGGCATGCGGCCGACTTGACTCCCCGCCTGCACGCGCTGGACGACGCCGCCATTCTGGACTCGTTGACCCGGGCGCCCGAGCCCACCGCCCTGGCGTATTCAGCCTATGCCCTGGATGCCTGGGGCACCCTGCGCAACACCGAAGGCCGGGTATTCGACGGTCCGGCCGCACCGGCCAACCTGCCGGTGTGCCTGGCGCCGGCAAGCCGCGCCCAGTTAGCGGAGTTTGTGCAACGGTCTGCCGCCCGCCGCATTGCCGTGTACTTCGCCAACACGCCTTGGGTAGACAGCGGTGCCGTTGCCGACGGCAGCCTGGAACGAGCCGACGCGGCACTGTGCAGCGCCCTGGCGGACTTGGCGCCGGTGTTGGACCGGCGCGTGGATCTGGTGTTCCCGCGCGAGCTGTTCCTGGACACGTACCTGCACCTGCGCACCGCAGGCCGGGAGCGCCGCACGCGCGTCCTCCTGGCCGGCCTGCGCGCGCACTGGCCAATACTCGGCATCGACCGGCTGGCGACGGGCGGCGGCGACCCGCAGCCCTGAACCACTGCACCGGCAGGCAGGCATACCCAACCGTTCGCGGCGTCCACCGCCTGGCGGCGGGCGGCGGCGACCCGCTGCCCTTAACCACTGCACCGGCAGGCAGGCACACCCAACCGTTCGCGGCATCCACCGGCTGGCGACGGGCGGCGGCGACCCGCTGCCCTGAACCACTTGGCCGGCCACCACATTGGCCCCAGGCGGAACCGACCCGCCCGCTCAACTGGGCCGTGGGGCAGCCGCGTGAGCGGTGGTGACGCCGGTCGGCCGGCGGGCGCCCGTTACTACGCCGAGACCCCGACGCAGCTCCGTGCAGGCCAGAAAGCCATTCGGGGCCGGACGCGGGTGACATCCGGCTCGGGTGAACCTGCTGACGCGTCTGCGCT
>CAITNQ010000182.1 GCA_903893785.1 uncultured Gemmatimonadota bacterium | reverse complement strand
TGCACCGGGATGTCGGGCAACTTCTTCACCCTGGGGTGACCTGCCGAGCCGTTCGGCTGGGCGATCGGTCCAGCGTCGGTCGTGCCGGCGGCCATTGTCACTGGCCGATCGCCCGGTCGCGCCCCTCTGCCCGCCGGTCTGACGCTGGACCCGGCAACCCCCGTCGATGCTGGCGCTCCGTCCATGCCTGCCGTGGCTCGGCCGGTGGGTTGGCCGTGAACCCGTCCTGCCCGCGGCCGCCCGTTCTTGTCGGTTGCCAGCGGCCGACGCCATGCCGGCCGGTCCGAGCCCGGGCCCGGCAGCGCCCGCGGCCGCCGGCCCTGGCTCAGTTGCTACCGCTGCTGGGCCTGTCGGTCTGCGGCGGGTCCGCGGTCGTGGCTTCGTCGCCGTAGAGCCAGTGCAGGTTGCGGCGTGTGGCATCGAAGTCGTCGGTGGTCTTGTACGGTTCATAGGCCCCATCGCGGGCCGCGGCCGCAGTGCGCTGCAGCAGCTCCTCCCGCTCCGCTGGGGCCAGGGGCTGGAAACCCCGCGCGGTGGTCAGGGCTTGATCTAGGAACTCCAGGGTGTCGCAGCCGGCGATGGCCACGTGGACCGGCAGGTCCAGCACGAAGCGCAGACACTCGGCGGCGTTGACCAGCCCGCTGCGCAGGATGAACCCTTCGCCCAGGGTCTTCATGGCCAGCACCGCCGTGTTGGTCTGCTGGACGACGGGGACAACCTGGTGCAGGAAGCTGTCGAAGTGCGCATCCATCAGGTTCAGGGGCATTTGCACAGCATCGAAGACGAAGCCATGGCGCGCGGCCATCGCCAGCATGTTCAGATGCGCCGCGGGGCTACGATGCCCGGTGAAGCCGATGAAACGCACCTTGCCGGCCTGGCGTGCCGCTACCATCGCCTCCATGCCGCCGCCTGGAGCGAAGATCCGCTCTGCGTCATCGGCGCTCATGACTTCGTGGAACTGCATCAGATCGACGTGGTCTGTCTGCAGCCGGGACAGGCTCTCGTCGATCTGCCGGGCCGCGGTCCGGCGGTCGCGGCCATCGATCTTGGTGGTCAAGAAGGCCCGCTCACGGTACCCGTCGCGCAGGGCCAGACCCATGCGCACTTCGCTCTCCCCGCCGTTGTAATCCCAGCAGTTATCCAGGAAATCGATGCCCTGATCGATGGCGTGGCGCACGATCCGCAGGCTCTCCTGGACGTCGGCTTGGACGCCCACGTGGAACCCTCCCAGTCCCAGGCGCGAACCGTAGTGCCCCATGCGTCCAAGGCGGTTGCCCGGCAGCGCGTGGTCACTGGCGGCGGGCGATGTCAGTGGCTCCATGGCATAACCTCGTTAGGCTTCAACGGCGGGTTGGGTCCGACGGCACCGGGCTGCCGCCGGTTGGGGCAGGGCGGCGGGGTGATGGGGGCCGACGAACGGATGCGCGCTGCGTGCGAACACCGGCGCAGCGGGTCGCGGGTGGCTAGGCGCTGCTCGACGGGCGCGAAATTCAGGACCGCGCCGCGCCAGACAGCGGTGCGCGCGGGGGAATACGCGCCACGGTTCATCGGTGGCTCCCAAGCGTCAGCACCAGCCCGCAGCCGCCAGACGGCACACCCAGTAGATGCTGTTGTCGGTCATGCCAGTCAGGTAGTCGATCACCAGCCAGAACCCGGCCACGGCAAACTGGCCCAGGATCAGACCGAGAAAAAACGGGCGCAAGCGGGCAAACAGCGAGGGCCCGCCGTACTTGAGCACCAGGCTTTTCAGCGCCCAGGCGAGGAAGACGCTGAAGGAGATGTAGTTGGTCATCGAGATGGTGCTGACCGCAAAGCCGAGGGGGTGCAGGGGCCACCAGAGCAAGTGGTGGCGCGCCAGCATGAGCAGCGCCATGATCGTGCCCCCCGAGACCGTCGCCAGCCAGCCGACCCAGTTGGGTCCGTCCAGGTTGTTCAATTCGTTGCTGATGAAGGTGTAGGGGTACACCGCTCCCCCCTCAGGGCCGAAGAACCAGCCGTTGAGGTTAATACCGCCATAGGCGTAGCTGAGATACAGCACGCTCCAGATCGAAGCCGCCAGGCTGACCAGTATTGCCAGACCCATGGCCCAGAACAGCTGTCGCCGGTGGGTGCGGATCTGTTCTTCCGCCAGTTTCAAGCCGTTGGCGCAAGATGCCATGACAAAAGTGCGGATGTCCGCCGCCCAGACGTAAGTGAACCCGAGGGCGGTCAGCGTGTGCGGTCCCAGGGCCGCGCTCCCCACCCCGGAGGTGACAAAGTCCGAGGCAATGAGCGGCGCTCGCGCGGCGGCAATGCCCCCCTCGGCCACCACCCGGGTGACGGCCAGGAACAG
>CAITNQ010000181.1 GCA_903893785.1 uncultured Gemmatimonadota bacterium | reverse complement strand
GCCGCCGGCGTCTTCGCGCGCGCCTGTCAGGCGCAGGGACTCGACCCCCGCGGCCTGACCCTGCACTCCGACAACGGCAGCCCGATGAAGGGCGAGACGATGCTGGCCACCCTGCGCCGACTGGGCGTCATCAGCAGCTTCTCCCGACCCCACGTCAGTGACGACAATCCCTACTCCGAGGCGCTCTTCCGAACGCTTAAGTACCGTCCCTCGTACCCCCGCCAACCCTTCGCCTCGCCGACCGCCGCGCAGGACTGGGTCGACGGTTTCGTCCACTGGTACAACACGGTCCACCGCCATAGTGCCCTCCGCTTCGTCACGCCCCACCAGCGTCATTATGGTCACGACCGCGACCTGCTGGCACGACGGCACCAGATCTACCAGCAGGCTCGTACCTCACACCCCGAGCGGTGGTCCGGCCCTACACGCGACTGGACCCCCGTCGCAACCGTCACCCTCAACCCCGCCCGACGGGTCGCGACCCAAGCACCGTGATCACAACGGACGACAACTGCCTTGACATCTACCGATACCGCCTGCCTACCGAGGCCGAGTGGGAGTATGCGTGCAGAGCAGGAACGGCAACGCTTTGGTCATCCGGAGCCACCGAAGGCACCCTCGGCCCATACGCCTGGTACGCCGCCAACACCTGGGACATCGGACTGACATGGGCGCAACCGGTCGCCGCCAAGCTCCCAACCCCGGCGCGCTGGTGGGCAACGGCGTGTACCTGTGCCAATTGCGAGCCGGGGACTTCCGAGCCGTGACGCGATTGGTGCTGATGAAGTAGATCGAGAATCGGTTTGCAGCGCAGGGGGCTTCAGATGCTTCACTTGAGGCCCACCTGCGTTGCGCCAACCACCCGTGTTGTGGCCCCGGCGGTTGGACGAACCGGCGATAGCCTACGATCGGGATGAACCCTGCGGCCGCCGCCCCCTACCTTAGCTTGACCGGGGGCGCTCGCAGAACCCACCCACACCCGCTCGTACCACGGCCTCCGCGGCCTCCAAACCAGGGTCCGCAGTCCTCCCGGCGCATGGGAGCACCTATGGTAAGATTGCGGGAATATAGCCCCGACCGGCTATAGTCGGAAGATGGCTACCGAGGCCGCGATCCGAAGAGCGGCCGACATCGGTCCGCAACGTCCATGCGTGCGTGTGCAGCGGTAGAACGACCGCCTCGGACGCGGGTGACGGCCGCAACATGATGACGCGTTCGCCCTGGGTTCGTTCGCCGCGGCGGGGACGAGAATGAGCCCTCCACCGGCCCCAGGAATTCCCGAGTGGTCAAGATTCAGTCAAAATAGGGCGCCCAGGTCCGTTTCGCCGACATGCCGCCAGTCGGGTAACCTATTGCAGGAGTTGGTGCCGGGAGCCGGGATCGAACCGGCACGGCCGCTTACGGCCAACGGATTTTAAGTCCGTCGCGTATACCATTTCGCCACCCCGGCACGTAAGTACAAAAGATGGAGGCGACGACCGGAATCGAACCGGTGATGAGGGCTTTGCAGGCCCCTGCCTTACCACTTGGCTACGTCGCCTCTGTGCTGCTGTATATGCCGAGAAGATACGGCCCGCCCACGGGGCTGTCAACGCCCGGGCCCGGCCTGCCGCAGCGAGCGTCGGTGCGTATATTCCGGCGCCGGGACGCACGCCAAACGCCCCGCCAGCAGGGAGACAAACCATGCAGCAGTACCTCGATCTGGTGCAGCACGTGCTCGACCACGGCGAGGCCAAATCAGACCGCACCGGGGTCGGCACACTGGCCGTCCTCGGGTATCAGGCACGCTTTGACCTGAGCCAGGGCTTCCCGTGCCTGACGACCAAGAAGCTACACCTGCGGTCCATTATCCATGAGCTGCTGTGGTTCCTGGCTGGCGATACCAACACCGGCTACCTGCACCAGCACGGCGTGAGCATATGGGACGAATGGGCCGACGCCAACGGTGACCTAGGCCCGGTCTACGGCAAGCAGTGGCGGGCATGGGAGACTGCCGACGGTCGCGTGATCGACCAGATGACGCGGCTAGTGGAGCAGATCCGCACCAACCCGGACAGCCGCCGGCTGGTGGTCAGCGCCTGGAACGTGGGCGAGTTGGACCGCATGGCGCTGACGCCGTGCCACTGTCTGTTCCAGTTCTTCGTCGCCAATGGACGCCTGTCCTGCCAGCTGTACCAGCGTTCCTGCGACGTGGGTTTGGGCGTGCCGTTCAACTTCGCCAGTTACAGCCTCCTGACGTTGATGGTGGCGCAGGTGACCGGCTTGCGGCCCGGCGAGTTCGTGTGGACGGGCGGCGATGTGCATGTCTACCACAACCACGTCGACGCCCTGCGGCGGCAGCTGCGGCGCGCGCCTCGGCCCCTGCCTCGCATGCACCTGGTGGACCGTGGCCAGGACCTGTTCGGCTTTGGTTACGACGACTTCCGCCTGGAGGGGTACGACCCCCATCCGGCGATCCCCATGGAGATCGCGGTTTGACGGGCCAGCCACCGCGCGTGGCCATCCAGGGCGAGCCGGGATGCAACAGCGCCTTGGCCGCAGCGCAGTGGTTCGGCCATCCGACGCTGGTCCCCTGCGCGTCCTTCGCCGCCATGTTCAATGCTCTCGGCCAAGGCCAGGCTGACTTTGCCATGGCACCGGTGGAGAACTCCCTGGGCGGCCTGGTGGTGGATGTGTGGGAACTGCTGGTCCGTCAGCGCCCGAGCATTCTGGGCGAGATGTACCTGCAGGTGCGTCACTGCCTGATCACGCACCCGGGCGTGCCCATCCAGAAGGTGCGTTTCATCTACTCCCACGAGCAGGCGCTGGCTCAATGCCAACGCTATATCCGCTCCCTGGTTTGGGTGGAACCCGACAACGTGGTGGCGGTGTACGACACCGCCGGCGCGGTGAAGATGATCAAGGCGCGTGGTCGCCGGGAAGAGGCAGCGATCGCCACGCCCGGGGCAGCGCGGCTGTACGACATGCAGGTGCTGGCCGAGGACATCCAGACAGACCCGCGGAACTTCACCCGTTTCCTGCTGCTGGCCGCCCGGCCAGCCCCGGCCGGATCACCCGAGGAGCCGGCTGGCAACGGCACCTCAACGACATCTGTCGTATTAACGCTAACCGACTGCGCGCGCCAGTTGCCCCAGGTGCTGGCGTGCCTGCTTTCCCGCGCCTTGCCGGTGCACAAGGTCGAAACGCGGAAACGCGTCGGCGTGCCGTGGGAATACTGGGTGATCTTGGAGTTCGGCGGCCACGCCCGCGCGCCCCTGGTGGCAGAGGCTCTGCAGGAACTGGAAGGCCTGGCCGCCGCAGTGCAGCCCCTGGGCTCCTACCCGGCGGCGCGGCGTCCCTGAGGGGTTGCAGCCAGGTGGCGTTGTGACGGCGAGACGCCGCGACGGCGTTGGGTCCGACGGGTCCCGGTCCCGCGCCGATGGCGTCGGCGATCACCCGGCCCGGGCCATGGGCTCGGGCGCCCGGGCGGTCGGCCGTCTCAGTCGGCCACGAGGCGCCGGGGCCGCGGGGTGCGCTGGTCGATTACCCACACGCCCACGTCGCCGTCCTCGTCAAGATCGGCGCGCACTTCGGCGGTGAAGGAGTCAGCCGTGGCCGAGAACTCCCACCGGTAGCGGTCGACCCAGGCCCACTCCAGGCCCTCGGCCGGGTCCGTCGGATCGATGTAGCGCCCGTTTTCGGTGTGGAAATCGAGCTCCAGACGGTAGACCTGCTCCATGCCGGCTTCCAGGTCAACCCGCGCCTGCTCCGCCGGCGACAATCGCGAGAAGTGCATCACGCCCAACCCCGCCAGGGCCAGCAACAGCGCCGCCATCTCGGCTGCCGGGACCCAGGCGTGGGGTTTCCTGATGGGTTCTAGCGGCACCATAGATCGACTCCCGCCAGGTTCTCACCGCGCGGCAGTGCAACCTGGGCCGGCCGGCGGCCATAGGCCTCCGCAGGGGTCCACGGATCGAGGCTCCCACGGTCCTGTTGGCCATTTGCGTTGGCGTCCACATAGGCATACAGCACGTAGTCGCCCGGGGGCAGCCGGCGCAGCGAGAAGGCACTGTCGGTGACCGCGACGCAGAAACGACGCGGCCGGCCTTGAGCGCAGACTTCGGCCGCGCCCCGATGCCCGCCGCGGATCTGGCCCGTGATGGTTCCCAGCGCGGTCGAGTCGAG
Source organism: uncultured Gemmatimonadota bacterium (assembly GCA_903893785.1). GTDB lineage: Bacteria > Latescibacterota > UBA2968 > UBA8231 > UBA8231 > CAITNQ01. The sequence goes on along the minus strand of CAITNQ010000181.1, from coordinate 12,923 downwards.
CACTTCGAGCTGGACCCGCAGGGCGCTGTCAGCCACGGCCAGTCCGGACAGGTCACGCAGACCGGCTAGCCTGCCCACCGCCAGATGCCTGCCTGGCGCCGGCCAGGTGCCCACCCATCCGACCCGGGTCGGCTCGGGCCAAACCCAGGTCCCGCGCAACTCAACCAGGGAGTCACCCGTGGCCCAGAAATCACCGGGGACCTGCGGCGCCATGGCTTCGCTGAACTGCAGCCACAGGGTGTCTCCCGGTGCCACGGTCTCAACCCGCGACGCGGCGCCCACCAGACGCGGCGCCGTGGCGTCGGCCCGGTTGGAGCCACGCAGGGGCTCGTCCCATTTGAGGGGTTGGCCGCGGACGACCAGTCGCGTGATGGCGTAGCGCCGCCCGGACTGCTGCGGCGTCGTACGCACATAGATGCGGGTGGAGTCCTGCGGCGACGCGTACACCGACTCGATAGTCAGGCCGTCGATCGCCAGCTCGGTCTCGGTCGCAGCGACGGTTTCGGAGAACTGCAGCAAGATCCGCTGGCTGTCAGGTGCCTGGACCCGGACCAGACGCGGCGCCGCCCCCGGCGGCAGGGCCAGCAGCAGGTCGCCGGCCCTGGCTGTGTCGGCCTCGCTTACGGACGTATCGCCCGCCGGCAGGGCCAACCCTTCGCCGGCATCGCACCGGCCGTTGCGGTTGCGGTCGACGACGGCCAGCACCCGGTACTGGCCCGCGGCCAGCCGCGTGAGGGTGTAGGAGCCGTCCTGGCCCGTCTGGGTGCGGTAGGCCGGCGGATCCGTGCCCGCCTGGCCATGGAAGGCAGCCAGGTCGTACGCCCAGACATCGACGCCCCCAGCCGGCAGGTGGCGACGGTACACGGTCCCGGCGAGGACACCGCGGTTAAGGGCCGCACCGGTGGCGAAAGCCAGCGTGTGGGAGCGGGCCAGGGGGTTGCCGCGCAGGTCGCGGGCCCCGCTGCCCACGGTCACAACATAGGTCCGGTCTGGCTGCAACTGCATGTGCAGCTGCAGCCGGCGGCCCTGCCAGCGCGCCTGCCACGGCGTCTCCGGGGCCACGAACACCGCGCCGGCCACGCGGTCGCGGTCCATGTCTTCGCTGAATTCCAGGGTCACGGGCGCGTCCACCGGCACGGCGGTGGCATCGGGCGCCGGTGTCTGGCTGAGAATAACGGGAGGCGTCGTGTCGACCGGCCCGCCGCTGGGGGGCGCCACGCGAGCACAGCCGGCCACCAGCCCGACCAGGCAGGCCAGCACCAGACAGCACCGACATGACGGCCCGCGCCGGGCGGCAGGCCGGCGGCGGCTCTGGGGCGCTGCCGCGCGGCGCCACGCGGTGGTCCGGCCTCCGGGCGCGCCCAGCGATCCGAGATCGGGTGCAGCCAGGCAAGGGGCTACCGCCAGGGACGTGACGGACCGTTGAGCCGGCGTCAGGCGCCGAGGGTTCACGTCAGCCACGGATCAAGCCCCGGGACCGCCGGCAACTCGTCCGCTCGCAGCGAGGCCAGAGCGGCCGCCTCAGCCGGCCGCGGAGTTCCGGCGCGGGGGTGGGCCTGAGCATACACCTGGCGCAGTCGGGCCAGGGGCGTCGCCGATGGCGCTGCTACCGCTCCTGGGCCGCCGCGGCCCAGCAGGCGGTTCACCGCCGCTGGGTTGGCGCCGGCTGCTACCATGTGCGCCGCATAGGTATGGCGCACAGTCCCGGGGCTGCAGCGCCGTCCGACCCCGACGGCCCCCAACTGCCGGGCCACCAAGCGCTGCACGGTCCGCCGCTCCAGCCGCCGGCCGCGGCGGTTGACGAACAGGGCGCCGACATCGACGCGGCCGATGTCCAAGCCTACCATCAGCTCAGCCCGTTGTCGCAGATAGGACCGCAGGGCGGCCACGGCGGCGGCCCCCAGCGGCACGACACGCTGCTGCCCTGCCGGACCGGTAACGCGGGCGGTCTGACGCTCCAGGTCAACGCTGCTCAAGTTCAGGCCGACCAACTCGCCCAGCCGCAGGCCACCTCCGTACAGAACCGACAGGATGGCATAATCACGATGGTCGCGAAAGGCGGCCAGGAGCGGCGGCGTCAAGGCCTGGTCCATCGCCTCGCGGTCGATCACGGCGGGGGGGCGATCGTCGGTCGCCGGCAGCGTCGGCACGATCACCGGGTTGGCGGCGACCCACCCTTGGAAGGTCAGATAACGAAAACACGCACGCAGCGCCGACACCTTACGGGCCTGGGAGGAAGGGCGCAGACCGCGGCGCTGCAGCTGGGAGACAAACTCGGCCACGTGCTGGGGCTGCACCGCGGCCAGCGGCAGGCGCGGATCGGCGATGCGGGGGTAGAGGAAACGGGCAAACTGGTGCAGGTCGCTGCCGTACGACCGCACCGTACACTGGGCGCAGCGGCGTTCGTCAGCCAGATGAGCCAGGAAGCGCTGTATGCCCGCCTCCAGAGGCGCAGCCAGCCCGGCGCCGGCTGGCGGCAGCGTCACCGCGGCGCTCTCAGGCGGTCTGCAGCTCGGCGGGAGCCGCAGCCGGATCGTATTGCTGCTCGCAGACGCGGCAATACAGCGCCGTCGGGCCACTGCGGTTCGATTTCTCGTACAGCAGCGGCGCGTCGCACTGGGCGCAAGCCTGCGCCACGGGTTTGTCCCAGCTGGCAAAACGGCACTTGGGGTAGTGGTCGCAACCGTAGAAAACCTTGCCCTTGCGGCTTTGCTTCTCGACCAGTTGGCCGGTGCAGCCCTCCTCCGGACACGGCACGCCCAGGTACAGGGGTTTGACGCTCTTGCAGCCCGGGTACGAGGAGCAGGCCAGGAAGCGGCCGTACTTGCCGGTCTTGACCACCATGGGGGAGCCACACTGATCGCAGGTCTCGTCGGTGGCCGTCTGCTCCTGCTCTTCGGGCAGGGGTTTGGTGGTGCGACACTCAGGATAACCCGGGCAGGCCAGGAACCGACCGTTACGGCCCCACTTGATCACCATGTTGCGGCCACAGGCTTCGCAGACCACATCCGACTGTTCCTGCAGGGACCGTTTCAGCTCGCGGCGGCGCGAGTTGGCGTGGTCCAGTTCGCTCTTCCACGAGGCGTAGAACTCGCGGACCGTCTGCACCCACTCCTCGTCGCCCTCTTCGACGCGGTCCAGTCGCCCTTCCAACGACGCGGTGAAATCGACGTTGAAGATGTGCGGGAAGGTCTCCACCAACAGACGGTTGACCGTATGCCCGCGCTCGGTGGCGACGAAGTAACGGTTGTCGATTTTCTCGACGTATTCGCGGTCCTGAATGGTGGCGATGATCTGGGCATAGGTACTTGGGCGGCCGATGCCGTCCGCCTCGAGTTCCTTGACTAATGAGGCTTCGGTGTACCGCGGCGGGGGCTTGGTGAAGTGCTGCTCAGGCACGAGCTCCTGCAACTCGAGGCGGTCGTTTTCGTGGATCTCTGCCGGCAGGACCGCGACGGCCTCTTCGTCCTCCTCCTCTTTGCCTTCGGTGTACAGACGGGCGAATCCCGGGAACTTCACCGAGTTGCCGGTGGCGCGCAGCAGGTACGGGCCGGCCGCCACGTTGACCGTGGTAATGCTGAGCACCTGCGGCTTCATCTGCGAGGCGACGAAGCGCTTCCAGATGAGTTCGTACACCTTGGCCTGGTCAGCAGTGAGCAGCTGGCGCAACTGGGCCGGTTCGAGGGCCACGAAGGTGGGCCGGATGGCTTCGTGTGCATCTTGTGCGCCGGACTTGGTCCGGTACCTGTTGGGCTCCTCGGGGACGTAGTCGGGCCCGTAGAGCGTGCCGACCTGAGCCCGCACCTCGTCGATGGCTTCGGTGGAGACGCGCACCGAATCAGTTCGCATGTAGGTGATCAGACCGCGGACCTCGCCATCAACCTCGACCCCCTCGTACAGTTGCTGGGCCACGGCCATGGTCCGCTTCACCGAGAACCGCAGGTGTCGGGCGCAGTCCTGCTGCAGGGTGCTGGTAGTAAAGGGCGGCGCCGGGCGACGCAACTGCTCGCGGTGCTTGACTTCCTTGACGATCAGCGACTGGCCCTGGAGGTCAGCCAAGATGGCGTCGGTCTCTTCGCGGCTGCGGATCTCCAGCTTCTCGTCGCCCCGCTGCAACAACCGGGCCCGGAACGACTCGGCCGCCGCAGAACGCACGATGGCTTCTACGGACCAGTATTCCTGGGGCTTGAAGGCTTCCACCTCGCGATCGCGCTCACAGATGACCCGCAGCGCTACCGACTGGACTCGGCCCGCCGACAACCCCGAATGAATCACCTTCCACAGGAGCGGACTGATTTCGTAACCCACCAGGCGGTCAACGATGCGGCGCGCCTGCTGCGCATTGATCTTGTTCATGTCCAACTCGCCGGCCCGCTCGAGCGACTCCCGCACGGCCCGCGGCGTGATCTCGTTGAACATGATGCGCTGCAGCGGCGCGTCCTTGCGGGCAATGGCGTGGGCCACGTGCCAGGCAATCGCCTCACCCTCACGGTCAGGGTCAGTAGCCAGGAAGATGCGTTCGGCGGTTGCCGCCGCCTTGCGCAGTTCGGTCAGCACCTTGCCCTTGCCGCGGATGGTGACATAGCGCGGCCGGAAGTCGGCTTCTACATCGATCCCCAGCTCCTTGGGCGGCAGATCGCGCACGTGCCCCATGCACGATTTCACCACAAAATCCTTGCCCAGGATCTTGTTGATGGTCTTGGCCTTGGCCGGTGACTCGACCACCACAAGGGACTTGCCTGCTGCCGCCTTCGCCATTCCGCGTGCCTGTCCAGGTCGCGCAACAACCTGTATTTACTCAATTTACAAAGGAGCCCAACGCTCTTTCCGGGATTGGCCACGAATATAGCTCAGGCGAACCGGATTGGCAAACGGGGCGCTTGGCGCTACCTTGACAAAATCCTATTAGTACCGCACCAGCCGCCGGCTTCGGTGCCCTGCCGCCCTGCCCCCCCGGCTGCCGGCCCGCCTGCCAGCGGCCCTCCCCACGCCTGGAGCGCTGCCTGGTGATCCAACGCCGCACTGACCGTGAACTGGACCAACTTCGCCGCGCCGGGCGCGTGGTAGCCGCTGTTCGGCGCGCCGTGCTGGCAGCGACCACTCCCGGACGTTCCACCCGCGATCTGGACGCGGTGGCGGAGCAGGTGATTCGCGAACACGGCGCCACACCGGCATTCAAAGGGTACCGCGGTTACCCGGCCACGATCTGCGCCTCGGTGAACGAACAGGTGGTTCACGGTATTCCCGACGACATCCCGCTGGCCGAGGGCGACGTGGTCAGCATTGACGTTGGCGCCCAATTGGGCGGGTACTTCGGCGACGCGGCGTTCACGGTGGCCCTGGGCGCCGTGCCGACGGCGGCGGGCAACCTGATCGAGGTTACCGAGGAGTGCCTGCGCCGCGCCATTGCCCTGGCCCGGCCGGGCAACCGCCTGTCGGATATCTCCCACGCCGTTGAGACCTGCGCGGTGGCCGGGGGCATGTCCGTGGTGCGGCAATTCGGCGGCCACGGCATTGGTCGCAGCCTGCACGAGGAACCCCACATCAATAACTACGGGCCGCCCGGCAAAGGCCCCTTGCTGCAGCCGGGGTTTGTCCTGGCCATTGAGCCCATTCTGTGCCTGGGCAATCCCGAGTTGCTGATCGCCGACGACGGCTGGACAGCGTCGACAGCGGACGGAAGCCTGGCGGCCCATGCCGAGCATACGGTCGCCGTCACGGCGGACGGTCCGTGGGTGCTGACGGCTGACGACGACCTGGGCGAGGGAGCGGATCGTTGAGGATCACGTTCCTCGGCACGGGCACGTCCTCGGGAGTGCCCCGCATCGCCTGCGACTGCGATGTGTGCCGATCGACGGACCCCCGTAACCACCGGCTGCGCTGCTCACTGCTGATCGAGCATGATGGGCGCGCCTTGGTCATCGACACGCCGCCCGACCTGCGTACCCAGTCGCTGCGTCAAGGGCTGCGGCGACTGGACGCGCTGCTGTTCACCCACGCCCATGCGGACCACCTGTACGGGCTGGACGATGTCCGCTGCTTCCGGCTGGAAGAGCGCGAGCCGCTGCCCTGTTACGCCGACGCCCGCACGCGTGAGCGGATCGCGGTGGTGTTCGACTACGCCTTCCGCGGTGGGCATCCGAGCTCGGTGCCGCAGCTGGCGCTACACGACGCGGAGACGCCCACGACGCTGTGGGGGTTGCCCGTCCAACCCATCCCAGTGCTGCACGGCCGCCTGCCCGTGTTGGGGTACCGGTTCGGGCGTTTTGCCTATGTCACCGATTGCAGCGCCATACCGCCGGCGTCCATGGCCCTGCTGGGCGGCGTCGAGGTGCTGGTGCTGGGGGCGCTGCGACACCGTGAACACCCCACCCACTTCAATGTCGAACAGGCCTTGGCGGCGATCGCGACCATCGGGCCACGCCATGCTTGGTTGACCCATATCGCCCACGACCTGGACCACGAGGCTACGGAAGCCTGCCTGCCGGCCCAGGTGCGGTTGGCCTACGACGGCCTGTCGCTGGAACTGGAGCCCTGAACGTCGGCCGCTGCCGGCAGCCCGCGGCACCGACGGGGACCTTCGGGGGTGGCCGCGCCCGCCACCGAGCGCGGCCACCCGTCAGGTCAGCACTTGGACCAGCCGCAGTGACGGCAGGTCAAACAACCGGTCTCGTGGACCACCGTAGCGCCGCACTCCGGACAGGTGATCACACTGCGCCCCTTGACGCTGCCGGCCGGCGGTACGGCTGCCCCGTCGCGCCGGGGCAGCGTCGGACGAACGGCCGCCGGCTCCACAGCCGGGCGGGGTGAGGGCGCGGCGACCGCCGCAATCGGCGCGTCGACGGGCGCGGGCGCGGGCCCGGGCGGCGGTGCCGGGTCGCGACGCTGCACGTACCGTTCCAGTGCCCGTCCGATGGCATCGGGCGTTGACAGCACCAGTTCGCCGTCTTCCCACACGGGATTGGGCCCTGAGATACCCTTGAGTTCGCGGATCACTTCGCCGGTGTCCACGCCTGACCGCAGCGCCAGGGAGATCAGCCGACTGATGGCCTCGGACTGCGCGGCCGCATTGCCACCGGCTTTGCCAATGGCGCTGAACACCTCACACAGACCGTGTTCATCTTCGTTGATGGTCACGTAGATGTTGCCCTCGCCCGTCCGGATGCGCTCGGTAACGCCGCGCGTCACGGCGGGTCGCCGCCGCGGGCGGTGCCGTTCGGGTCCAGCCGACGGCGGCGAAACGACGGGAACGGGGGCCTCGGGGGCGACGGTCTGTGGGGTCGAGGCGGCGGCCTTGGTTTTGGCGTCGTCGGTCTGCAGGATGCCTTCGCGGCTGCCCTCGCGGTACACGGTGACGCCCTTGAGCCCCTCGCGATAGGCGGTCAGGTAGATGTCGGCCACGGTCTCGACCGTGGTCTCGGCCGGCAGGTTGATGGTCGACGAGATCGAGCTGTCCGTGTAGCGCTGGATCACCCCCTGCATGCGCACCCGGAAGTAGGGGTCGATCTGGTGCGCCGTCACCACCCAGTCTGGCAGCGCTTCGTCGCCGCCGAACAGCTGCTGCACCAGCGGGTGATACACCTTGTAGTCGGCGAAGGTCTTGCCGTCGTCCTGCTTCACCCGACGGGTGTAGCTGGTGCAGAAGATCGGCTCGATACCCGACGAGGTCTCCGCAATGATCGAGCCCGTGCCCACCGGCGGCATGGTCACCAGCGTCGCGTTGCGCAGCCCCTGCCGCGCCAGCTGCTCGCGCAACGGCCCCGGCAGGCCCTGAATGAAGCGGCTCTGCTGCAGCCCGCCCCAATCGAAGGCCGGAAACGAACCCTTCTCCGCCGCCAGCGCGGACGAGGTCGCATAGGCCTGCCAGCAGATCGTCTGCATGATCCGCTCCACCATGGCCAGCGCCGCTTCGCTGTCGTAGCGCAGCCGCAGCAGCACCAGCGCGTCCGCCAACCCGGTCACCCCCAGCCCCACCCGACGGTCCGACGCCACCGCCTCGCGGATCTGCGGCAGCGCGTGGTTGTTCATGTTGTAGTCGATCACGTCGTCCAGAAACCGCACCGCCACCGCTACCGCCGCGCCCAGACCCGCCAGGTCAAACTCCCCTTCCGGGCTGACAAAACGCGTCAGGTTCAGACTCCCCAAGTTGCACGCCGTATACGCCGCCAACGGCTGCTCGGCACACGGATTCGTGCTTACCAGCGGGTGCGCATACTCGACGTTGTGATAGGCCTTCATGGTGTCCCAGAAGATCAGCCCCGGTTCGGCGCTGGCATGCGCGTGGCGAATGATCTGCTGCCACAGCTCCCGCGCCGCCACGGTGCGGAACACCTGCCCCCCCCAGCGCAACGCAAACGGCGCGTCGGCCTGCACTGCGGCCATGAACTCGTCGGTGATCAGCACCGACAGGTTGGCATACTGCACCCGCGTCCGACCCGCATCGCTCTTGATCGCGATGAAGTCCTCGATGTCCGGATGATCCACCCGCAGGGTCAGCATCAACGCCCCCCGACGGCCCGCCTGCGACACCGCGTTGGTGCTCTCCGATAGCAGATTCATGAACGCCGTGCACCCCGGCGAGCGGTCCACCGTGGCGTTCACCGGCGCCCCCTTCGGCCGCAGCACCGACAGGTCCGTGCCCACCCCGCCCCCGGTCCGATACACCAGCGCCGACTCACTCAGGCAGCGGTAAATCCCCTCCAGGCTGTCCTCCGTGATCGGCACCACATAGCAGTTCGACAGCGTCGGCTTGCGCTTGGCCTCGTCCCGCCCCGCCCCGTGCAGCACCCGACCGCCCGGTATGAAACGGAAATCCCACAGCAGATCGGCAAAGCGCTGCCGCCACACCTCCGTGTCCGCCTCCACCGAGGCTACCGCCCGCGCCACCCGCTGCCACAGCTGTTCCGGGCCCACCTCACCCGGCGCCAGATACTTGCTGCGCAGCACGTCCACCGCCAGTTCATTGTCACCGTAATACTCCGCCGCCGTCTGCGGCGGCCGCGCCGGCGTGGACCCCGCCGAGGGGGGGGAAGGCGACCGAGGGGCAAGCCCCTCCAAGGGGCGCATGCGCGCCCCCCACGCCGGCGCGTCGGTAACTGCAGACTCAACTCGGTCGGACGCCATGCCGATCTCCCGTGGCAAAGCCCGGGTCCGCTGCTTCTGGCCAGCGAGTCAGACCCAGCGCAGAACACAAAAGGCTGTCAGAGTGGATAGGAACGAAGCCGTTGCCGCAGCCCGCCGGAGGCGCGCAGGCGCAGTCACCCCACCGGGCCCGGCCCCCATGTTGCCACAACATCTTGTGGCCTACCTACCTTACTGTTGGCCACCCCTGGTGTCAAGCTTTTTCTGCCACAACCTGTCGGGGTTGGCCAGAAGCGCCGCCACAACAGCTGGGCCCACAGGGAGTTGCCCGCGGGGGGCCAAAGTGGCGACGGTTGACCCCGGGGCGGCCGCCGGGAGGGCGGGCGAGCCGGTCCGCGAGGACGCGGCCCGGGGTCGCGATGCGGGCGGCCACGCCGGCAGCGCGAGAACCCTCGGACTCGTCGGTCAGCGCCCCACTCCACGCCGTCGCCTGGGCCGTCCGCCAGGGACCGGGGAGGTACCCGGGGCGCCGGCCGGCACTGCCTCAACGCGGGACGCGCCCGATGGCGGGCCGGTCCGGGGGACCGGCGACAGGCCGGGGCACCGGGTTTTCAGGGAGTCAGCTGCTCCAACTCGCGCACAAAGTCGCTCTTGTCCTTGAACTGACGGTACACGGACGCAAAGCGCACATAGGCGACATCGTTCAACCGCTTGAGGTGGCCCATAACCGATTCGCCGATGCGTTTGCTGGTCACTTCCTTGTCGGCCAGGCCGCCAAGTTCGCTCTCCAGCCGATCGACCAGGTCCTCGATCTGCGCCATTGATACGGTCGTCTTGTAGCAGGCAAGCTGGATCTTGTCCAGCAGTTTGCCCCGATCGAAGGGTTCGCGGCGGCCGTCGGCCTTGATCACCGTGAGGGGGACGTTCTCGATATACTCATAGGTAGTGAAGCGCCGGCCACACTGCAGGCACTCGCGCCGACGGCGGATGGCCATACCCTCGCGGCAGGCGCGGGAATCCACCACTTTGTCTTCGACGTGGGCGCAGAATGGGCAACGCATGCGCAATCACCTCCCGGGTCCCCGACCCCGCAGCGGGCCCCCAACGGTCCTGCAGGACCCTCTGGAAGGCCGCCGCGGAACTCCTCTCTCGATGTCCCAAGAATAGCGAAAACAGTAAGATGGGGCAACCCAGGCAGGGCGCCCGAGGCCCCCGGGTGAGGCCCTCGCCGGCACCGGGGACGGCGGCCCTCGGTTGACACCCGGGCGGGCGACGGCACATTCGAGGGTCCGATGCCAAGGGCAGGGCGAAGTCAAGCGCGAAAAAGGTGTCTGTACAGACAACGGAAGGCCGCTGCCGGCTGCGGGCCGGCACCAGGACAGCCATGGTCAGTGAAGGGGTTGATCCGGTCCGCGCCGCCCGGGAGCAGGAGCGCCAGTGCGTGCTGCGCGTGCTGGCTGGCGACATGGCGGCGTTCGGCGTTTTGGTCCGGCAACACCATCCGTTGGCCTATGACGTAGCGTACCGCGTCCTGGGCGATCCGCAGGACGCCGAGGAAGTTGTCCAGGACGCGTTTGTGAAGATCCACCAGGCGCTGGACACGTTCCGCGGCGACGCCTCGCTGCGCACTTGGGTGCTGCGGATTGTCATGCGTCTGTCGCTCAACCGTCGGCGGGACCGGGCCCGCGGTTCCTGGCGGCGGCTGGGGTTGCACCGCCGCGAACCGACCGGTGAGTGGGGCGTGCCGGACGTGCCAGCGCCCGCCGCCGAAACGCCCGAAGCGCGTTATGTATCCGAAGAGACGCGCCTGCGGGTGCGGCGGCTGGTGGACCAGTTGCCGGTGCCTCTGCGCGAAGCCCTGGTCCTCAACAGTTTTGAGGAACTGTCGTACGACGAGATTGCCAGCATCTTGGGTGTGCCCCTGGGGACGGTCAGTTCCAGGATCCACAGCGCGCGTCGGCGTCTGCTGACGGCCCTCCAGCAGGAGCAGTTGCTCTGACTGAAGGCCCGATAACCGAGCCCCTGCCGATGGCGCGCGACGTGCCTGACCCGCCCTGTCCCGCTTGCCGCGGAGTAACCACCATGCCCGCATGGCGCCTGACCCAGCAGAACTTGGACGCGACGCTCTCCGCCTATGTGGACGGCGAACTCGACGCCGCGACGACCGCAGCGCTGGGCGAGCGCCTGGTCCTGGAGCCGTCCCTGCACCAGCGTCTCCATGCGGTGGAGGCGGTCGATCGCGTGACGCGAGCCAGCCTGGCTCCGGCGGCGGCCCCCGACCCGAACGCCGCCGCGCAGGCGGTGCTGCGGCGCCTGGCCCTGGTCGGCGCCAGGAATCCGGTGCGTGTCGCCGCGTCGCCGGCGCGACGCCCGCTGTATCGACGGCCGGTGTTTCTCGCTTCGTTGGGCCTGGTACTCACGGCCGGCCTGACGCTGGCGGAACTGCGTCGGCGACGACTGGTGTAGCGGGAGTGCACCTGCCGGCCGGGCTGAACCGACGGCGCGCTGCCGCCACGAGCCGCCGCTCGGTTCGGTGGCCCCGGTGGCAGACCGCGGGCCCGGGGCCGGGAATCACACCGGCCCAAGCCGCATCAAGGCGACCACCCCGCCGTGCCCCAGGGCACCGCCGGGCGGCCGACCAGGAGGAACCGCGTTGAACTGGCTGGAACGGATGAAGTCCGGGTTGACGACCCGGGTCAAGCGCGAGGTGCCCGACGGCATCTGGAGCAAGTGCCCGGGATGCGGCCACGCCAACTACGAGGCGGCGCTAGAGCGTCAGCGTTGGATCTGTCCCGAATGCGGCCACCACTACGCCCTGCGCAGCGACCAGTATGTGCGTCTGCTGGCCGACCCGGGCAGTTTCGTTGAGCTGGACGCCCGGTTGACGTCGACAGACCCGCTGCGTTTCCGCGACACCAAGCGCTACGCCGACCGACTCAAGGCCGCGCGCCGCGACAGCGGCCTGCACGAAGCTGTGCTCACCGGGGTGGCCACCATGGGTGGCCACCCGGTGGCGTTGGGCGTGATGGACACGCGCTTCATCATGGGCACCCTGGGCGCTGCCACGGGCGAGAAGCTGGCGCGCCTGATCGACCGCGCCATGGTGGACCGTCGAGCCGTGATCATCGTCTGCCAGTCCGGCGGCGCGCGCATGATGGAGGGGACGCTGTCGCTGATGCAGATGGCCAAGGTCAGCGCCAAACTGGGCCAGCTGGCACAGGCCGGACTGCTCTACATCAGCCTGCTGACGGACCCCACGTACGGCGGGGTAACCGCCAGCTTCGGCATGCTCGGGGATGTCATCATTGCCGAACCGGGCGCGCGCGTGGGGTTCGCCGGGCAATCGGTGATCAAGCAGTTCCTGGGCACCGAGTCCCTGCCCGAGGGTTTCCAGGTAGCTGAGACTGTGCTCCAGCACGGGTTCATCGACCGCATCGTCCGCCGTGACCAGCTGCCGGCTGAGCTGGCCCGGCTGATTGCCATGCTGTCACCGCCCGGCGCCGTGGCTTGACCGCGGGTCCCACGGTTCTGGGGTCGCCGCGCCGTGTGGCCGCGGCTGCCCTGATGGTGGCGCTGACGGCCGTGGGAGCGCACCTCCATCTGCCCCTGCCCTACGTCCCGATCACCCTCCAACCGCTCATGGTGTGCCTGGCCGGTTCCTGCCTGGGCCCCGGGCTCGGTGCCGCCAGCCAGGCAGCGTACGTCCTGGCCGGGCTGGCGGGGATGCCGTTGTTCGTCGGCGGCGGCGGGCCGCAGTACCTGCTGGAGCCGACTTTCGGGTACCTCGCGGGTTTCCCACTGGCGGCTTGGATCACCGGCCGCGTGGCAGGCCGCAGCCTGGC
>CAITNQ010000180.1 GCA_903893785.1 uncultured Gemmatimonadota bacterium | reverse complement strand
GGCTCTCAAAGCGGCTGCGATTGCCGTTGCGGGCGTACTCCAGGAAAACGGTGGCCGGCAGCGGCGGCAGGGGCTGGGTCAGGGCTTCGTCTGCCCGCGCCAGATGGGCGCGCCGCGCGGGTTCGGGAACCGCTTCCCAGGCTTGACGGGCGGTCGCTGTGGGATACGGATGCCAGGCCTGACGCGGCAGCAGCGCGGCCGTCAGTTGGGCTGGCGTAAGTCGCTCGCTGAGCATGGCTCCGTCCCCCCCGAAGGGTTGGCCTTCCGTCGCTTCGGCAGCGGGTCGGTGGTGACCTCGCAACGGCCAATATACAGAATGCAGTGACCCGTGCCGCCCTGGCACGGCCCGCGCGAGGCTGCTCGGCCGCCGGGCCCTGGTCGGGCGGGCGGGGCCTGGCGCCCGGCCGGCGGACCCGCCGGCGCCGGCAGCCGGTTGGCCCCAACGGCGTGGTAATGGATATTTGCCCCTATCACGTCGCCCACCCGTCGCCTGACGAGGGACTGCCATGGCCCAGGGACGCAGTCAAGACATCCTGCAGCGGCCTGCCTGGATGATGCACCGGGCGCTGTACAAATCGATGGGGTACAGTGATCACGACCTGTCACGGCCGTTGATCGCGGTGGCTAACTCGTGGAACCGACTGGTGCCCGGGCACTACAACCTGAACCTGGTGTCCGAGTACGTGAAGCAGGGCATCCTTCAGGGCGGTGGCACGCCGGTCGAATTCGGCGTCATTGCGGCCTGCGACGGGATTGCGCAGGGCCACGACGGCATGCACTTCATCCTGCCGACGCGGGACCTGATCGCCAACGACATCGAGATGATGGTGCAGGCCCACCGACTAGATGCCGTGGTGCTCGTGGGTTCCTGCGACAAGATCGTGCCGGGTATGCTCATGGCCGCGGCGCGACTGGACCTGCCGGCCATCGTCGTGGTTGGCGGGGCCATGGAGGGCGGGTGCAGATTCGATGGTCGCGCCGCGGACACGACCTCGATCACCGAGGGACTGGGCATGCTGCGCGAGGGGCGCATCGACGCTGACACGTACCTGACCCTGGAAGATCAGGCGGTGCCGGGTTGCGGCTCCTGCTCCTTCCTGGGCACGGCCAATACCATGTGCTGTGTGGCCGAGGCCATGGGCATGTCACTGCCCGGCAGCGCTGTCATCCCGGCCACCCACGCCGACCGTCTGCGTTCGGCCCAGGCGGCGGGACGGCGGATAGTGGCCATGGTGGCAGAGGGGCTGTCGGCTCGCCGGATCGTGACCCGCCAGAGTATCGAGAACGCCCTGCGCCTGGGAACCGCCATCGGCGGTTCGACGAATATGGCGTTGCACCTGCCGGCCATCGCCTACGAAGCCGAGTGCGAACTCGACATGGACTGCTTCGAGGAGTTGTGCCGCAGCACCCCGCACCTGGCGCGGATGAACCCGGCCGCGGCGGCGAATGTGCCCGACTTCCACCGCGCCGGCGGCGTGTCGGCGGTGCTGCGCGAACTGCTCCCCCTGCTGCACGGCGATGCCCTTACGGTTACCGGTCGCACGGTGGCCGAGAACGTGGCCACGGCGCCCATCCGTGACGCGGCGGTCATCCGCCCCCTGGCTGACCCGTGGACACGCGGCGGCGGGTTGGCCGTGCTGCGCGGCAACCTGGCGCCCCACACCGCCATCACCAAACCAGCCGCCATCGCGGCTGCCATGCAGACATTCAGCGGCCGCGCCCGGTGTTTCGATTCCGAGGAAGCCGCCAACGCCGCCATCCTGGACGGCACGGTGCAGGCCGGCGACGTGGTGGTGATCCGCTATGAAGGCCCCAAGGGCGGCCCCGGCATGCGCGAGATGTACATGGCCATGAAGCTGCTCTACGGCCGCGGCCTGGCACTGCAGACCGCGCTGGTGACCGACGGACGGTTCTCGGGCACCAACAACGGCTGCTTTGTCGGCCATATCTCGCCCGAAGCCGCCGAGGGTGGACCCTTGGCCGCCGTACGCGACGGGGACCGCATTACCATCGACATCCCGGCTCGGTCGCTGCACCTGGACGTGTCGGATGCTGAGCTGCAGACCCGCCTGGCCGGCTGGCAGGCCCCCCGGCCCAAGTTCACGCGCGGCTATCTTAGCCTGTATGCCCGTCTGGCCGAGTCCGCGGACAAAGGCGCGATCATCCGCCATCGGGTTTGATCGCGGCGGGGTCGGCTGGGCCGACGTGGCCCCAAGGCGCCCTTGACGTTGGCGTTGGCCGGGACTGGGCGTGCCGCCAGGCACCGGGCGGACGCCGGCGAAGGCCCGGGAGTGCTGCAGCGCCGCGCGGCGGCACGCGTGGGCGAGGCCCCAAGGCGCCCTTGACGTTGGCGTTGGCCGGGACTGGGCGTGCGCCAGGCGCCAGGCGGACGCCGGCGAAGGCCCTGGAGTGTTGCAGCGCCGCGCGGCGGCACGCGTGGGCGAGGCCCGCGACGAGGACGAATGGCCGCGCGCGGCCGCGCAGAGCAGACGCGCAGAGCAGAAAGGAACGCGTTGACGTTGAGCCCGTCGCCTCCCGGACTGCAGGTGGTGTCCGACCTGCTGGCCATTGCCGGCAGCCTGCCGGCACGCACGGTGGTGATCCCCGGCGGGGACCGCCCTGATGACCTGCGCCTGGTCGATTCAGCGCGCGACCACGGCATTGTCTCGCGCTGCCTGCTGGTCGGCGATCCGGCGGCCGTGCGGGCGGCGGCGGCCGAGGTGGGCGTGGCCGTGGCCGACGAGGACATTGTTGCCACCGCGTCGCCTGAAGAGACGGCGCAGCGCACCATTGCGCTGGTGGCCGCCGGCGGGGTGGACCTGATCCTCAAGGGCAACATCTCCACGCCGGTCCTCAACCGCGAGATCCTGCGCCTGCGCACCCGCCGGACGATCAGCCTGGTAACCCTCTTCGATGCGGCGCCCATCGCCGGCGGGCGGCCGCTGTTGCTGACCGATCCCGGGGTCACCACGGTCTGCGACGAGGCGCGCCTGAGCGACTTGATCGGCAACGCCACCGACGTAGCGCGTCAGGTTCTGGGTTGGCCGCGGCCGCGCGTGGCGCTGTTGTCTGCCAACGAGAAGCCGATCGCCTCGCTGCCGTCCACGACAATGGCCGCCCGGCTGTCGGCCATGGACTGGCCCGATGCGGACGTGTACGGCCCGCTGTCCTTTGACCTGGCGGTCAGCCCGGAATCAGTGCGCCTGAAGGAGGTGCATCTGGAGGGCGTGGCCGCGCGGGTGGCTGGCCATGCCGACATCCTGGTCTGTCCCGGTCTGGATAGCGCCAACATTCTCTACAAAGTGATCATGGAAATCACCCGGTACGGCCTGGGGTCCCTGGCCGGCGTCACCGTCGGCGTGCAGGTGCCGTACGTGATTCTGTCCCGGGCCGATAATGTCGAGACCCGGCTGCTGTCCATCGCTTTGGCCAGCCTGGCGCGTGACCGGCTGCCGGCCGAACCTCCCCTTGCCACCTCGTCTACGTGATCTGGAGGCCCTGCCATGGCTGACCCTGTCGTGCCGCCTGCGGCTGACGACGAGCCCAAACGCCACTGGGTCTTCCGCGTCGACGTGGCTGACCGCGCCGGGGCTCTGACCAGCATTGCCTCGGCGTTCTCCAATCGCGGCATCTCCGTGGAGACCCTGGTCGGCCACGGCACGCCGTACCCCGGAGCGCCCGGCGGGTCGGTGGTGACCACGTTCTGGTGCACCGAGGCGGAGAAGAACGCCATCGTCCGCGTGGTCGCCCGGCTGTCGAAGGTGACCCGGCTGGAGGAGTACCCCTATAATTCGCGGGCCCTGCGCACCAGCGCCTTGGTGCGCACCTCGCGACCCCTTCGCCCCCCGGATGTGGCCGGCCAGGAGGCCTTCCTCACCTGCGAGCCGATCAGCCGCGGCGACGAGGAGCACCGCTATTTCCTGGCCGGCTCGCCCAGCGAGTTGGATCCGGTGCTGCTGCGCCTGGCGGATCAGGGCGTACTGCTGGACATCGTCTACTCAGTCCTCGGCTGAGGCCCCGCTGCCCTTTGCGGGTGCCCGGCGGCGACCCGTTCCTCGCACATGGGTTCGGTTGGCTGGCACGGGCTTGCCGAGTTCCCGTCCACCTCACAGCCCGGCACCCAGGGCTCGCAGCCGCGGCACGCCCTGGGCCAGGGCCGCAATGGTGGCGTCGATCTCGGCTGCGGTGTTGCCGCGCCCCAGCGAGAACCGCACGGTGCCACGCGCGAGGCGGGGCGGCACGCCCATGGCCAGCAGCACGTGCGAGGGCTCGGCCGACTCGCTGCTGCAGGCCGAACCCGTGGCGGCGGCAATGCCGGCCAGGTCCAGGTGCAGCAGCACTGCCTCGCCGTCCACGCCGGCGAAACTCAGGCTCGCGGTGTTGCCCAGGCGCGGGGCGCGGGCGCTGTGGACCTGGACCCCGTCCAGGCAGGCCTGCACTCCATCGACCAGGCGCTGCCGCAGCCCGGCGACGTGGGGTTGGTCACCGGCGGTGGCCGCGGCCAGGGCGGCGCCTAACCCGACCACACCGGCGACATTCTCGGTGCCCGCACGGCGGCCGCTTTCTTGCGGGCCGCCGGTGAGCCCGGCGCGCAGCGGGGTGCCCTCGCGGACGTACAGGGCCCCGGTACCCTTGGGACCGTACACCTTGTGCCCGGCCAGGGACAGCAGGTCGACGCCCAAGCAGTCGACCTGCAGCGGCATCTTGCCGGCGGCCTGGACCGCGTCGGTGTGCATCAGCGCCCCGGCGGCGTGGGCCAGGGCGGCGATCTCGGCCACCGGTTGGATGACCCCGGTCTCGTTGTTCGCCGCCATGACGCTGACCAGCACCGTATCGGCCCGCAGTGCCTGGCGCACGGCCGCCGGATCGACCCGGCCCTCGCCGTCCACCGGCAGACAGGTTACCTCCCATCCGTCGGCGGCCAGATCGGCGGCGGTGCGCAGAACCGCAGGGTGTTCGGTGGCGCCAATGACCAGATGACGGCCGCGGCGGCCGGTGGCTGCGGCCACGCCCCGCAGGGCCAGGTTGTCGGCCTCGGTGCCGCTGCCGGTGAAGATCACCTCGGCCGGCGTGGCCCCCAGGAAGGTGGCCACCTGGGCCCGGGCATGCTCCATGGCCGCGCGGGCCAGGCGGCCGGCCGTGTGGTAACTGGAAGCATTGCCGAAACGCTCCTTCAGGTATGGCATCATCGCCGCCAGCACCGCCGGGTCCAGGGGCGTGGTGGCGTTGTGGTCCAGGTAGATCAGCCGCGGCGTCGCGTCGGTGCTCACTCGGCCCGGTACGGGTTGCGGAACCGCAGCGCGGTCTGCATGGCGGCCAGGTCCATGGGGTGGTCAGCAGCCAGCACATACACTGGCAGGTATATGCCGCCCATGCCGCCATTGTCGCGCACGCGCACCATCAGCTCGGTTGTCGCTCCGGGCGCCGGGGTCGCGGCCATGGCCAGGGAGAACGGCTGCAGCCAGAGCACCTCGGGCATCAGCCCGGTGCTCCGGGCCGTGCGCTCGCCCAGTGCCTGACCGTCGAGCCAGACCCAGGTTTCCTCGTCGCAGGCGCCGAAGAACAGGTACCGGTAGGGTCGGTTGAGGGCGTCGGGCAGGTGCAGCCGGCACCGGAACCAACCGTCGCCATCGACTCCGGGGTACCCCTGTTCCTCCCAGCCCACAGTCAGGTCCGTGCGGTACGAAGTCCAGCCTGAGTCCGGGGCGCCGGCGGCGGCCCAACCCTGGTCCTCGCCCTGGCGCTGCGGGTCCAAGTGCAGCTGCCAAGTGGCCGGCAGGCGGTACACCGCTACTGGGCCGGCGGCTGCCGGTACCTCCCAGGTGGCAGCGGTGTCCGGCGGCGCGACGGCCTGCCGTGCCTTGGTCAACCAGGCGTCCATGCGGGTGCCTTCTGCCTGGAAGGTGACCTGTTCGCGGGTGGCGACGGCTTCGACCGCGGCCACCAGGGCCCGGTAACCCGCTGAATCAAACCGCGCCGGGTCGGCGGTCATCAGACCGCGCCGACGGTTCACCTCCAGGCTCTGGATGGGCAGCCGGTCCAGTTCCACGCGGTGGCGCAACTCAACGTCGGCGGCAGCCAGGCGCGCGGCTTCGTCGTACCAGGTTCGGGCCTGGGCGAGGAACGCCTCGGTGTCCTGCCCCTGTAGCACGCCATGGTGCGCCTGACCCGCGGCGAAGAGCATCTGGTTGTAGGCCTCGATCGGCGGGGCCGCGGCGCCGAAATAACCGCGGATGAAATCCTGCATCAGCGGCCACACATCGCGCGAGGGGTCCCACAGTAGCTTGGCGAACACCCAGGCACGCATCAGTTGCCGCTCGGTGCCCGGTCCCTGGTAGCTGCCCTGGACCATGACTCCAGTCACCCCGCTAGCGGCAAACAGCTTGAGGTTACGCGAGATGGCCCAGAACATGGGCCAGGGCGCCAGGTAGTCGCCAAAGTTGACCTGGTAATCCCAGATGTGGATCTGGCTGGCCACGCGGTGCCAGCCGGCCAGGGCGGCACTGAACTCGGGGCCGTCCTCGGCCGGCGTAAAGGGGTACCGCCACATGCTGTCGGTGGCCAGGCGAATGACGACGTTGGGCCGCGGCTGCATGTGCGCTGGGGCTGGCGCTGTGTCCTGGTACCCCAGGGTCGAGATGCGCACCGCGGGGTGCTCGTCGGCCACCGCGGCGGCCACGGCGTTCACCAGCACCAGCAGGGGGGCGGCCGGGGTGCCTTCCTGGTCGATCAGGGTCTGGCAGCGCGGGCAGTGGCAATACCCGCGAATGTCGTTCTGCGACACGTCGACCAACTCGGCGTCCGGGTGCTCGGCCAGCACCTGGCGCACCTTGGCGATCGCGGCGGCGATAACCTGCGGATGGGTCGGGCACAGCTGCCGGGCACTGCGGCGGCCATCGGCATCGAGCATGAAGCACTCGGGGCAGCGGGCCAGGTTCTCCGCGGTGCTGGCCATGATGGTGTTGTAAGTGTGCACAAACCAGCCGGGCGCGTAGTTCAAATTGCCGCCCAGGGCAGCCGGTTGGGTGGCGCCGTACGCATTGGTGCGGTTGCGCCGCGACCAGGCCGGATTATCGGAGACATAGGAGAAGGGGTCGCGCAGAGCAAAACAGGGCCGGTAGGTACGGGGCACCACGTTGGCGCGCAGGTCCGGGCAGGAAGGGATGCGGTTGACCGTGGCCGTGTACCAGCGGCAGCCCAGGTCTTCTTCCAACAGGGCCATGGCCGCGTACAGCGACCCCCGCGTTCGGCCTCCGACGAGGAAGACATCGCCCCCCTTGACGGCGACGGCATAGCCTTCATCACCCAGGTCGGTGGTGGGGGCGATGCCGGCCGCGGCCAGGCGCCGCGTCGCGCCGAGGCTGATCACGGGTGCGTCGGGCCGCGCCGCCCGACTGCCCTCGTTGACCACGGCGAAGTCAGCGCCGGTCATCTGTCCGAGCCACTGCGCCAACTCGGCAGCCGCCTTCTCATCGGACGGCGTCGGGCGGGCGGGAAGCAGGATCTGGCGGTCTGTCCGGCCGTGGGTGGCGAAGAGGACCTCCACGCCCGTGCCGGCCGGCCGGAGGGCATTGACCCAGTCATTCGCTTCGGCGGCGGCTGCGGCGCTGCCGGTCAGCAGCAGCAGTAGCCACGTCAGGCGGCGGCCAGCGTGGGCACAGGCGCGGGCACACCGGACACGACGGTCCATACGAACCTCCCAGCATCAAGGGGCACGGGCGGAGCGAGGACAGACCGGTCTGGCCGACCGCGCCGCCGCCATCCTCCCAAACAACCTCGGGCCCGGCCAGGTGTCAATCGGCTCACCCGCGGTCCCCTTGCCAGGGGTTCGGGCCCATGGCATTTTTCAGGCCTGTCCACCCCCGGGCCTTGCCCCCCATCGGCCCGGGAACGCCCGGCTCCGGCCGGGGTCGGGACCCGGCACCGCGTGCCTGCCCGAAGGGCTGCTCCCGCCAACCGATGGGGATACTGACACGCGGAGTGCATACCATGGCGTCACCCGTGGTTCTGGGGGTCCTGGTTTTCGTCGCGGCCTTTGTGCTGGTCCGCGCCGGTGTCGCCGCGGCCCGCCGTCGGGCCGACCGGGCGGCCCTGGAACCCTCCTACGACCTGTCCGAAGGCGAGCGCTTCCGCCACCGCTGGGGCTATGCCGACACCCGTTTCGAGTTTGTCGGCCCACGCCTGGTGCGCGTTAGCGGCAAACGCTACCCCCTGTCGGGGTACGACATGCCCTACTTCATCCCCTTTGCCGAAGAGGTTTTGGGGCTGCCCATGACGCCCGCCGACACCCAGGCCGAGGTCCCGCGGCCGCCACTGCCGGCGCCGCGGGTCAGCGAGGCGTTCATGGCCGCGCTGCGCCAAATACTGGCCGGCGACCAGATCGTCCTGGACGACGACGATCGCCGACTGCACAGCCACGGCCAGCTCAGTGTCGACGAAATCTACCGTCTGCTCTACGCCGCGCCCCTGGAACACGCGGTGGACCTGGTGCTCTATCCGCAAGAAGAGGAACAGGTGCGCGCCATTGTTCGTCTGGCCCAGGCCCACGGGGTCTGCCTGATTCCCTACGGCGGCGGTACCAACGTCAGTGGCGCGCTGACGCTGCCGCCGGGTGAGGCGCGGCCCATGGCCTCGGTGGACCTGCAGCGGCTCAGTCGCATTGTCTGGATCGACGAGGCCAACCTGCAGGCCTGTATCGAAGCCGGGATCACCGGCAAGCAGCTCGAGCGCGAGCTGCAGGCGCGCGGGTACACCATGGGCCACGACCCGGACAGCTCCGAACTGTCGACGCTGGGAGGGTGGATCTCCACCAATGCCAGCGGCATGAAGAAAAACCGCTACGGCAATATTGAGGACATCGTCCTGGAAGCCACCCTGGTTACGCCACGCGGCGATGTCGAGACCCACCGGGCCACGCCGCGCAATTCGGTCGGCCTGCCGCCGCGGACGCTGCTGTTCGGCAGCGAGGGCAATCTGGGGATCATCACCAAGGCGGTGGTCAAGCTCCACCCGCAGCCGGCCTGCCGGCAATACGCCTCGCTGGTCTTTCCGCGTTTTGACCTGGGAGTGGCGTTCCTCAAGGAACTGCGCCAGCGCGAAGGCGTCATGCCCGCCAGCATTCGCCTGATCGGCAACTTCGAATTCCGTTTCGGCCAGGCCCTAAAGGCCGCTCCCGCCGGCCCCAAGAAGGTCATTGACCGCCTGCAGAAGCTGTTCCTGTTGCGCGTGCTGGGGTTCAAAGCCGACCAGATGGTCGCCTGCACAGTGGTCATGGAAGGGGCGCGCAGCGAGGTGGAACACCAGCGCGCTGTGATCATGCGGGTGGCCCGTCGCCATCAAGGCGTCAGCGGCGGGGCCACCAATGGGCGACGCGGGTACACCTTGACCTTCGGCATCGCCTATATCCGCGACTTTTTCAACCAGCTGGGCGTGCTGGGCGAGACGTTTGAGACTTCGGCCCCTTGGGACCGGATCGAAACCATCGGCCTGGCTGTGCAGGAAGAGTTGGAGACGCAGTGCCGGGCGGCGGGGGTCCAGGGACGGCCCTATCTGTCCTACCGCGTCACCCAGACTTATCAGACCGGCGTCTGCATCTATTTCACCATGGGTTTCTCGGGCAAGGGCCTGGCCACGCCCGTGGAGACCTATCACGCCATCGAGCGGCGGCTCCGCCAGGTTATTCTCGACCAGGGCGGTTCGCTGTCGCATCACCACGGCGTCGGCAAGGTGCGCCAGCGCTTCCTGCCGCAGGTCCAGTCCGAGGCCAGCATTGCCGTGTTCCGGCAGGTGAAACAGGCGCTGGATCCGGACAATGTCTTCGCCGCCGGTAACGGCATCTACGCTGAGTTGAACTGACCGTGTCGCCGTCCTCTGACTGGAAATCACCGACTGGGTTCCACGGCCGGACCGCCATCGTCACCGGCGCCTCTTCGGGTCTGGGGGCAGCCCTGGCCGTTACCCTGGCCGCGGCCAGGGCGAACGTCGTGCTGTTCTCGCCCGAAGCCGAGCGCCAGCAGCAGGTGGCCACTCAATGTGAACAGGCAGGCGGCCAGGCCCTGTCCGTGGTCGGCGATGTGACCCGGCCCGAAGACTGCCAGCGCCTGGTGGCGGACACCGTGGCGCGGTTCGGTCAGCTGGACCATCTGGTGGCCAACGCCGGCATCAGCATGTGGGCGCGGTTTGCCGAGGTGCAGGATCTGGCCGTGTTTCGGCGTCTGGTCGAGGTCAACTACCTGGGGGCGCTGTACTGCGTGTATCACGCGCTGCCCCATCTGCGCCAGAGCGGCGGCATGATCACGGCGATTACGTCGATCCAAGGCAAGATCGCCGTGCCGATGCACACGGGATATGTGGCCTCCAAGCACGCCCTGCAGGGGTTCTGCGAGGCTCTGCGCCTGGAACTGCAGGGCACCGGCGTGGGCGTGTTGACCGTGTTGCCCCACTGGCTGCGCGGCACCGAATTGCGGCAGCGCGCCTTCGGCAGCGACGGGCGCGAACTGGGCGCCTCATCGCGCCGCCACAGCCGTGAGTCAGTGCCCATGGAACTGGCCTGCCAGCTGATCGTCCAAGCCATGGCGGCGCGGCGGCGCGAGTTGGTCATTCCGTGGAAACTGAAAGCGCTCCTGGTGCTCAACCTGCTGTGGCCACGCCGCGCTGAAGCCCTCATCCTGGGTGCCGTCAAGCAGCAGGACTCCTGACGCGGAACCCGCGGCTGACGCCGCCGGAGGCGGGTATGACGGTTCACACTGCAACGGCCGCGGCGGTCGACCCGGCGGTCCTGGCGGTCCTGGGCGAAGCCTTCGCCAGTGGGTTCTTCGAGGCGCCGGAAGCCCCGGCGCTAAACCGCATGGCCCGCGGCGCGCGGCGGCACCTGGAGGGGGCCGACCTGGCGCCCTGGGACGGCGCCCCGCTGTACCCGGCCGGCCCGCACAGCGTCTGGCAGCAGGGGGCCGCCGTTTCGTTCCACTACTCCCATTCGTTGGTGTGGGACCGCGGCGCCCTGGATCGCCTGGCCCAGGCGCATCCGGAAGCGGCCGCCACGCTAACGGCCGCCACCCGGTTCCTGACCGACTACCCCATGGTCGGCACAGCCATTCCACCGGAGTTTCGCCTGGGTGGCGCCGGTTTCACCCACAGCATTCCCCACATCGGCCGTGTCTGCCGTGAGGGCCTGTCGGGGTACGAGGAGCGACTGGCCGGCCACCTGGCCACGGCGTTGCGGCGCGGCGACGAGCCCCGGGTGCGCTTCTGCCAGGCCCTGCAGGATGTGCTCGCCGGCATTGCCACCTGGCATCGCCGCAGTTGCGAGCAACTGCGCGCGGCGTCCGCGACCGGCGCTGCGGAAGGCCTGCGCCAGCGTCTGCTAGCGGCGCTCGACCAGGTGCCCATGGCCCCGGCCCGTTCGTTCTACGAAGCCGTGGTCGCGACCAACCTGATCTTCTACCTCGACGGCTGCGACAGCCTCGGCCGTGTCGACCAGGACCTGAACGAGTACCTCGAAGCCGACCTGGCCGCCGGGCGCATCGACCTGGATGAAGCCGTGGCGCTGGTGCGCCTGCTGTGGCAGAACGTGGACGCCAACTCGGGCTGGAATGTGGCCCTGGGTGGGTCAACGGCGGCCGGCGAGCCGGCCGACAACGTCTTGACCCGCGTCTGCCTGCGAGCCGCCCGGGGTCTGCGCCGCCCCAATCTGGCCCTGCGATTGCGTCGCGACAGCGCCGAGGAAACCTGGGACCTGGCCCTGGATACGATTGCCAGCGGGTGCGGGCTGCCGGCGCTTTACAACGACGAGGCCTACCTGGCGGCCCTGCGTCAGGCCCACCTCAACCTGCGCCCTGACGACATCGCCCACTTCGCCTTCGGCGGCTGCACCGAAACCATGGTGCACGGCAGGTCCAATGTCGGGTCGCTCGACGCGGGGCTCAACCTGCCGTACCACCTGTCCCGCGTCCTCACGGCGCAGCTGGCCACGGCGCCGGATTTCGCTGCCCTCATGGCCGCCTACCAGGACGAGATCCGCACGGCCGTGGCCCGCCTGGCCGCGGGCGTGTGTGCCGACCAAGAGAGCAAGGCCCGTTGCCAGCCCCAGCCGCTGCGGTCGTTGTGGATCGACGACTGCCTCGACAGCGGCACGGAGTACAATGCGGGCGGGGCGCGCTACAACTGGAGTGTCATCAACGTCGGCGGTCTGGCCAATGTGGCGGACTCGCTGGCCGCGGTGCGCACGCTGGTGTACGAACGCGCCGAGGTCACCGGGGCGCAGTTGCTGGCCGCCCTGCAGGCTGACTTTGCCGACGCCGAACCGCTGCGCCGGCGGTTGGCCAGCTGCCCGCGGTTTGGTAACGACGACCCGCGCGCCGACGACCTGGCTGCGGCCGTGGCTGCGGGCGTGTTTACTGAGCTCCGGCGCTATGCCCCGTGGCGTGGCGGCCGCTTCCTGCCGGCCTGCCTGATGTTCGTCACCTACGCCGACGCGGGCTCGGGCGTCATGGCCACCCCGGACGGCCGGGCCGCGGGGGCGCCCATTGCTGATTCGGCTGGCCCGGTGCAGGGCCGCGATCGGTCGGGGCCCACCGCCATGCTTCGCTCGGTCACCCGCATCCAGCAAGACCTGGCCCCGGGCACCCTGGTGGTCAACATCCGCTTTGGTCGCGAGGCCTTCGCCACCCCGGCAGCCCGGGGGCGTCTGAAGCAGCTCATCCGCACGTATTTCGACCTTGGGGGCATGCAGCTGCAAGTCAACGTGGTCGATCAGGAGGTTCTCCGGCAGGCCCTGGCGCACCCCGAGCAGTACGCCGACCTGGTGGTGCGCATCGGTGGGTATTCGGAGTATTTCACCCGCCTTTCACCGGCGCTGCAGCGCAGCCTGCTCGAGCGCACTGAACACCAGGCCTAGGCACCCGCTCCAGCGACTCTTTCGGGGCAGTGCGGCGCGCGACAGGGGCTGCCCCTGAAGGTCGGCCGGGCCGGCTGCCGGTCAATGCAGGGGGACGCATGACACCGACACGGCTGCTGGACTGCAACCTGACTGTGGGGCGGCGCTCGACGCCGCGGCCCGAGAATGACCTCGACGTGGCCGCCACGCTGGCCGCGCTCGATCACGCCGGCATCGCCGGCGGCCTGGCCTACCACGCACACGCCCGCGAATACGATCCGCTGCAGGGCAATGCACGCCTGCAGGATGTGGTGGCCGCAGCACCCCGCCTGTTGCCCTGCTTCGTCGTGCTGCCGCCCGGTGCAGGTGACTTCCCCGCCGGCGAGGCCTTGCTGCGGTACCTGGAGGCGGGTGGGGCGCGCGCGGTGCGCTTGTTCCCGCGCGACCACGGCTACACCTTTGGCGAAACCTGGGTGGGAGGCCTGCTGGGGACGCTGGAGGAAGCCGGCGTGCCGGTCCTGATCGACTTGGACCAGACGGATTGGCGCGAGATCGACGAGTGCCTGGCCGCCCATCCGCGGCTGCACCTGGTGGTCCTCCGGGTGGGGTACCGTATCGACCGCATGGTATACCCCCTGTTGGATGAACACGCGGGCCTGCACCTGGAGTCGGCCTTCTACCCGTTGCACGGCGGGCTGGAGTCCATCGTCGCGCGCTTCGGCGCCGAACGGCTCCTGTTCGGCACCGGACTGCCCCTGTGGGACCCCGGCGCCGCGATCTCCCATCTACTGTACGCGGCCCTGCCGCCGGGTACCCAGGCAGAGATCGGGGCGCTCAATCTGGAGTCGCTGCTGTGGTCGCGCACCGCACCGCGAGCCGTGGTTCCCCTGGCCACGCCGACGCTGCCGGAAGAGGGGTTCTGGGCCCAGGTGCGGCGCGGCCGACCCTTGACCGGCGTGGCGGTCGTCGACGCCCACGCGCATCTGGGCGCCTGGCCGGCGTTCCGCATCGCCGGCGATCCATGGGCCGCCGGTATGGTGGCCGCCATGGATGCCTGCGGCATTTCCCAGGCGGTTATCGCCCCGCACCTGGCCATCGGGCCGGACATGGTCGCGGGCAACAACCAGGCGGCGGAAGCGGTGCAGCAGTACCCGGACCGTCTGGCCGCCTACTGCACCATCAGCCCCAACTACCCCGAGGGCGAGGTGGTGGCGGAGCTCAGCCGCTGCCTGAACCAGGACTGTTTCCGCGGCATCAAGCTCCATCCTACGACCCACGATTACCCGGCGAACGGGCCCCGGTACCGGCCGGCCTGGGCCATGGCGCATGAACGTGAACTGCCGGTGCTCATCCATACCTGGGACGGCGACGCCCGGTGCCGCCCGTCGCTGTTCGAGGCCATTGCCCACGAGTTCCCGCGGGCCCGGGTCATCCTCGGGCATTCCGGCGCCACGCCCTCGGGTATCCGCGAGGCCATCCAAGCGGCTCGCAACGCGCCCAACATCTTCTTGGACTTGACCAAATCGTTGATGCACTACGGCATGGTCGAGGAGATGGTGGCGGGCGTGGGAGCGGATCGGGTGCTGTTCGGCACCGACCTGCCGTTCATCGGCTGCACCAGCCAAATGGGTCACGTGGCCGCGGCCCACATACCGGACGAAGACAAAGCGCGCATCTTCGGCCAGAACGCGCGCCGGCTGTTCGGCCTGTAGACCGAACGCCGATTCGGCCCCATCAGGAGGGAAGCATGTTGGTCTGGAAGTCGGGTGCAAGGCACATGCGGCGGGTGGCAGGTGGGCTGCTCCTCATGGCCCTGGTTGGGTTCACTGGCAGCGGGGCCGAGCCCCAAGGCGCCGCGGCCGCCAGTGAAAGCCTCTTCGTCAGTTCGCCGTTCACCGCGGCCGGGCTCTTCACGGGGGGCATCGAGGGGCCGGCGTGCGATGCCCGGGGCATGGTGTACGCGGTCAACTTCGGCCGCGAAGGCACCATTGGTCAGGTCACTCCGGCGGGCCAATGCAGCCTGTTCGTCCAGCTGCCATCGGGCAGCACCGGCAATGGCATCCGTTTCGACAGCAAGGGGCAGATGCTGGTGGCGGACTACAGTGGCCACAACCTATTGCAGGTGGACATGGCGACCCGCCAGGTGACCGTGCGCGCCCACGAGGCCCGCATGAGTCAGCCCAACGACATCGCCATTGGCAGCGATGATCGGGTCTATGCCTCAGACCCCAACTGGGGCAAGAACACCGGCCAGCTGTGGCGCATTGATCCGGACAACACGGTCACGCTGCTAGAAGGCGGCATGGGCACCACCAATGGCATCGAGGTGGGGCCCGGCAATGCGGTACTCTACGTCGGTGAGTCGGCGCAGCGGCAGATCTGGGCCTACGACCTGTCGCCGGCGGGCGCGATCAGCAACAAACGCCTGCTGATCACTTTTGCCGATGGCGGCATGGACGGTATGCGCTGCGATGTGGACGGCAATCTCTATGTCACCCGTTACGGCAAGGGCGTGGTGCTGAAGGTGTCGCCGGCCGGTGCGGTGGTGCAGCAAGTGGCCCTGCACGGGACCAATCCGAGCAATCTGACCTTTGGCGGACCCGATGGCCGCACCTGCTACGTGACCCTGGCCGACACCCGCCAGATCGAATCGTTTCGGGTCGACCAGCCGGGACTGAGCTGGCAACTGCAGCAGGCTCAATCGACCGGCGTGGCGCCCGCCCGTTGGGGTGAAATCAAGACGAAAGGCAACTGACATGGCCGTTGAGGTACCTCGCGACGCCGCTGGGGCGGCGCTGCCGTGCGAAGCCATCTGGGGCTGTCTGCTGCACGTGGGCTGCAATCTGTGGGCCGATCGCCTTGTTCCGGGGCAGGAGCAGGAGTACCCCTGCTTCCAGCCCTACCTGCGGTGTGAAGACGACCTGTGGGCCGAGGTGACGCAGGCGCTGGCCACCGCCGGTGCCAACATGGTGGTCCTGGACCTGGCCGACGGGGTGCGCTACGACAGCCATCCGGAGATCGCCGTGCGCGACGCCTGGTCCACCGACCGTCTGCGGCGCGAGTTGGCGCGGCTGCGGGGCCTGGGGCTCGAGCCGATCCCCAAACTCAACTTCTCTGCCTGCCATGACGCCTGGATGGGGCCCTACGCCCGCATGGTCTCCAGCGACACGTACTACGGGGTCTGCCGCGATCTGATTGCCGAAGTCATCGACCTGTTCGAGCGGCCGCGGCTGTTCCATCTGGGCATGGACGAGGAAACCGCTGAGCACCAGCGGACCTACGAGTATGTCGTCATCCGCCAGCACGACCTGTGGTGGCGGGACCTTTATTTCTACCTGGACGAGGTGGCCAAGGGCGGGGCCCGCAGTTGGGTCTGGTCAGACTTCATCTGGCACCATCCGGACGAGTACCTGGCGCGCATGCCGCGGGAGGTGCTGCAGAGCAACTGGTATTATGCTCAGAGCTTCTCGCTCGACGCCAACCAGAATCCGCACCAGACCTACATCCGGGCGTATCTCCAGTTGGAGGAGAAGGGCTTCGACCAGGTGCCGACCGGCAGCAATCACTCTTGCCCCGACAACCTGGCCGGTACCGTCGCCTTTGCCCGCGAGCACATCGCGCCAGTTCGGCGCGCCGGCTATCTACAGTCCGTGTGGCGGCCGACGCAGGCGCGGTACCGCGACCGCCTGCTGGAGGCCGCCCGTCTACTGGGCGAGGCGCGCCAGGGGGCGTGAGGTTGACTGCGGGTCCGGCGTCGTCGGGGTGACGGTGCCGGACCCGTCCGCCGGTCAGCAGGCGTCCGGATCGATGGGCAGGCGCCCGTATTGGTTCACCGTCGCCAGGATGGTGCTGTAGCTCTCCCGCCAGCGGTGTTCAGGCACACTCTCCGTGATGCCGATGATCAGCCCGTCGCCGGGAGCGGCTTCGCGCAGCAACTGGCGCGTGGTCGCGGCGATGACTTCGGCGCTGGCCAGGTGGACCGACGACGGGAAGTTGATGAACTGCACCTTGCCGGGCCAGGCCTGCCGCGCTTCGGCCAGCGTCATATCGGTATCTGGCGCCGGCGTGAAGGCCTCGATCCAGTCCAAGGGCGACTGGTGCACCAGGTCGGCCCACAGCCGATTGTCGGCGTCCAGGTGGCAGCCCAGGAGCTTGCCGCCCTCGTGCAGCAGGGCGCCGGCTTCCTCCCAGTGGGGGACCACATGGGCCACGAAGCGTTCGCGGCCGAGCACTTCGGGTGAGTAGTTGCCGCCGCACTGCACCAGTCGGGCCGGTGATCGGGCCGTGATGGCCAGGGCGTCGCGGTCGTTGGCTGCGATGGCCTCGGTCAGCGCCAAGACCTCATCGCGTCGTTCGGCCCACTCCACGGCAAACGCTTCCAGGCCCATCATCTCGTACATGACCTCGTGCAGCGGGCAACCCGGGGCGTTGGTCTTGAAATAGGCGTCCTCGCCCATGTCGGCTTCGGCCTGCAGATACCCCTCGTACGCCGGCGCGTAACGGCGATCCGCTACCATGGAGCGCAGAGCCGCGTAGTCTTGCGGTCCCTTGAACAGGCGTTCCACGCGCCACGTAGTACCCCCCGACTGCCGGGTCACCTGGGACAACTCTCCCCGCGGCGTACGGAGCGTCGTGCGCTGATGCCAGACGCCCTCCTGGGCATAGCCGTGGGTCTGGGTGGACACGTTAGGTGAGGCGACGCTGTACACCGGCCGGGCGTCGAGGATGTGCAGGCCCTCGTTGCGCAGCCGTCGTTCGGTGGCCGATGGGCCAATGCGCCAACCCTTGAGGGCAAAGGGCACGCGATCGACCCTCTCGCCGGCGAAGATCCGCTCCATTCGTTCCCGTACGGTCATGTTCCCCTCGGGGTCCGGGTTGCCTTGATCATCCTGGGGCGATGCAGTAGTATTCACGGCGCCGGTGGCGTCGGCCACCGGCGCGGGTTGCCGGCGGCACGGGCCAATCACGGCACCGGCGCGGCGGCCGGCAAGCCGCTCGGTGGGCCCGTCAGGCCTCGGGGCGGCACGGCCCCGCATGGCGGGCCGCGGTACGCCAGCAGGCGCCGGCTTCGCTGGAGGTGGCATGGAACACCTGAGAGTGCTCGACACCGAGCGCATCGGCCGGCTGCATCGGGCCTCGCTCGAGGTGCTGGCCACCATCGGCGTGCGCGTGCCGCATGCCCCGGTGCGCCGGCTGTTCGCCGAAGCCGGGGCCCGCGTCGATGACGAGCACGGCCTGGTGCTCATCCCGGAAGAGCTGGTGGAGCGCAGCCTCCGCAGCTGCGGCAAGTCCTTCACCCTTTACGGCCGCGACCCGCGTCGTCAGGCCCGCTTCGGGGTTGGCGAACGCAACTACAATACCATCGCCGGCGAGGCGCTCTGGCTCAGCGACGACGGCCGTGAGCGCCGTTACGCCACCCTGGACGACGTGGTCACCGCCACTCGGTTGGGCGATGCCCTGCCCGGCATCAACCTGGTCGGCGCCATGGCCGATCCGCAGGACCTGCCGGTGGCCTACCGCTGCGTCGAGGTCGCAGCGGCGCAGGTGCGCCACACCACCAAACCCATCCATTTCTGGTTCCACGATCGGGTCTCGGCCCGGTATGTCCTGGAGATCATGGCGGCGGTCGCCGGGGGCGAACTGGCGGCGACCCAGCGGCCCCTGGCCTATCCCTTCCTGGAGCCCATCAGCCCGCTCAAGTTCCCCTTCGACGGCATCGATCTGCTGTACGAGACGGCGCAGTTCTCGCTGCCGGTGCCCATCGGGCCCATGGCTCAGGTGGGCGCGACCGCGCCGGGAACCCTGGCCGGCACCCTGGCGCAGGAGAATGCCGAGATTCTGGCCGGCATCTGCATCACCCAGCTTATCCGGCCCGGCCTGCCGGTGTGCTACGGCGGCATTCCGCATGCCTTCGACATGGCCACCACGCAATTGGTGTTTGCCGGCCCGGAGCAGGCGCTAATGGCCGTGGCCATGACCCAGATGGGCAAGCACTATGGCCTGCCGGTGTACATCAACGTGGGCCTTACCGACAGCAAGGTGCCCGATGCCCAAGCCGGCCTGGAGGCCGGGATGACGCTGCTGTGCGGCGTGATGGCCGGCGCCGACATTTTCGGTCACCTGGGCATCAGCGGCGTCGATCAGGGGTCGTCGCTGCCCATGCTGCTCATGCAACACGAGATCATCGAATACATCGAGCGCTTCGTGCGCGGCTTTGAGGTGGACGACGAGCGCTTGGGCCTGGACGCCATCCGCACGGCCGGCCACGACGGCACCTTCCTCGACAGCGACCACACCCTGCGCCATTTCCGCCAGGAGCTCTGGTTCCCGCGCCTGCTCGACCGACGCTACTGGGCGGCCTGGGCCGAAGACGGGGCGCGCGATCTGCACCGACGTTGCGTGGACCGCAAGGACGAACTTCTGCGCCAACACGAGCCCACCCCCCTGGACGACGCCACCGAGCGTGAGATCAGCCGGATCGTCGCGTCGGCGCGTCGCCGCCTGGGGCCAGGATGATAGCCATGACGCCCAGACGGCGGGTGGAGGCGGTCATGCGGGGCGACCTGCCCGACCGCGTACCGCTGACCATGTACGAATGCATGATACCGCAGTGCACGGTGGAGCGGCAGCTGCGCGATGACGGTCTGTGTATCGTCTATCGGACGTCCGTGTACACCACCCACACGCCCAATGTGCGCCGTCGCTCGTGGCCGCTCGAACGCGACGGGGTGAGCCTGGTCGAGAGCGTCATTGAAACGCCCGTGGGCTCAGTCAGCGAACTGACGCGGCCGGCCGGTTTTACCTCGTGGCACGTCGAGAAGCTCTTCAAGCGGCCGGAGGACTACCGCGTCCTGCGGTACCTGGTGGAGGACCAGCAGTTCGCGCCCGACTACGACGCCTATCGCCGCCGCGAAGCGGAATTGGGCGAGGACTTTATCCTGCGCGCGGGTCTGGGGCTGACGCCGCTGCACCAGATCATGATCAGTTGGATGGGTGTGGAGACTTTTGCGGTGGAGTGGGCCGAGCGCCAGGACGAGGTTCTGGCCCTGTACGAAGTCATGTGCCAGCGCCAGCGCGAGGTGTACCGACTGGTGGGCCGTTCGCCGGCGTCCCACGCCAACTACGGCGGCAACGAGGTGCCCGAGGTGATGGGGTTGGAGCGGTTCGCCCGGTACTGCGTGCCGTTGTATCACGAGGCAGCCGCGGAACTGCACCCCCACGGTGTTCTCCTGGGCTCGCATCTGGACGGCAACAACCGGGCTTGGGCCGACCTGGTGGCCGCCTCGCCGTTGGACTACATCGAAGCCTTTACCCCGCCGCCGGATTGCGACCTGGGCGTGACCGAAGCCCTGGACCGCTGGCCCGACAAGTTCCTGTGGATCAATTTCCCGTCCTCGATCCACCTGCAGCCGCCGTCCACGGTCGAGGCGGTAACCGGCGAACTGGTCCGCCAGGCGGCGCCTGGTAACCGCTTCATCATCGGCATCACCGAAGACATACCCGCCGACCGGTGGCAGGCCAGCATGCTGGCCATTGCCCGCGGTATTGCCCGGTGGGGGCAGCTGCCCCTGGCCGGTTGACGCGGGGCCTGA
Organism: uncultured Gemmatimonadota bacterium; assembly: GCA_903893785.1. Classification (GTDB taxonomy): domain Bacteria; phylum Latescibacterota; class UBA2968; order UBA8231; family UBA8231; genus CAITNQ01. The sequence continues at coordinate 46,562 of CAITNQ010000180.1, read as the reverse complement.
ACCGGCCCGCAGCCGAGGAGAGAACCCATGAGCCAGATCGGTCTGGCATTGATCGGATGCGGCGGTTTGGGCCGCGTCCACGCGGGTTGCGTGGCCAAGGTAGAGGGCGCCCGTTTCCTGGCCTATGTCGATCTGAACGAGGAGGCGGCGACCCGCGCGCTCCACGAGTTCGGCGGCGACTACGCCACCACGGACGTGCGGCGCGTGCTTGGTGACGACCGCATTCAGGCTGTGTACATCGTCACCCGGCACGATTCCCACGCCCCTTTGGCCATCGCCGCGGCGCAGGCCGGCAAAGATATCCTCATCGAGAAACCCCTGGCCCTGAAGCTGGAGGAGTGCGAAGCGGTGGCCGAGGCCGTGGCGCGGACCGGTGTCCGAATGATGCCGGCGTTCAAGATGCGCTACTACCCGCTGATCCGGCAGGCCCGCCAGTTCATCCCAGAGCCGCAGGTGCTGGTGGGGCAGATGATGGACGGTCGCTGGGGCGATACCGCCTGGGCCCAGGATCCGATCCAGGGCGGCGCCAATGTGCACAGCCAGGGCTGCCACACCACGGACATCATCCGCTTCCTGTCCGGCAGCGAGCCGCGGCGCATCTGGGCCGCCGGCGGCACCCTGACTCATCCCGGGCACCCGTGCATCGATCAATGCGTCGCCTCGATCCAGTTCGCCAATGGCCACGTGGCCAGCTGGATCCAGGGCGACGCCTGCCTGGGGCCCTACACCTCCAAGTTCTTCTTCGAGCTGTTTGGCAACGGCCGTAGCGTGCAGCTATATGACCGCCTCAAGAAGGCCACCTTCTTCGATGGTCAGGAAACCCGCGTCGAGCAGCGCGACGAGGAAGAGGGGTTCCAGCTGGAGAACGAAGAGTTCATTGCCGCCTTGCGGCAGGGACGCCAGCCCGAATTGACGGTGCACGACGGCATCCAGGCCACGCGCATGGTGCTGGCCGCCGACCGGGCCATCCGCACCGGCCAGGTCCAGGAACTCTAGCCTATTCTGCACCTGCTGCGCGGCCCGAACTCACCTGTCGGTAGTCCTGCTGACGCGGTGGCCCCGCGGTGGTTTGGCCGCCCGGCTGCGGGTGGGTTCGGCGGCGCGCCGATCCGGGCGCCGCGGCGCCGACGGCGGGGCCGCGGCCGTTGCCCGCGAATGGGTGCAACGGGCCGCCCCCGGCGCCAGTTTGGCTTGGCCCGAGCGGCCCGGGAGGCTATTTTCTATATCGGGGCAGTGCGGCAACGCCTTCCTCCGAGCCCCCAGTCGCGGGCGGGCCCGACGGGCCGGCCCGTTTCTGTCACGCCGTATCCCCGAGGTGATGCATGTCGATTGCCGTTGACGCTGCCGTCAGTACCCGTCTGGCGCTGCTGCGTGAAGATGTCATGCGCCGCGGGGGGTCGTTCCAGGTGGGGATGAACCCGTTTACGCGGGACGTGGCTCTGTGGCGGGCGCTGCAGCCTGGGCGTTCACGCGTGCAGGTGCGGGCCGGGCTATTGGCTGAGTTGGTCGACCTGGCGCCCGTGGTGATTCATCCGCATTGGCGCCTGGCCGGCGAGCACATGGCGCCATCGGTCGGCGGTTTCGGTTTCGCCTGTCACCGGCCGGCGGACCCCAGCGACGCGGTGTGGTTGCAGGCGCTGGGCGTGGGTGAACAGGAAGCCGAGGTGCGGCGCGCGGTCCAGTTGTGGAGCGGCTCGGGTGAACCGCACTGGGCCATCGGCGAGGGCGCGCGCGAGCACGGGGCTGGCAGCGGCGGGTGGAGCGCGGCAGCGGAGTCCGGCACAGTGTACTGGGCGGGTGGCTGGGTGGAGAACCACTCCATCCGCGATTTCGCCAAAGTGCTGCGTCTCGGCTTCGCCGGCATTCGCGCCGAGATCACGGCCCGGCTCGAAGCGGCCGACTTGGCGGATCCGGAGTTCCCGCAGCGCGAGAATTTCTGGCGCGCGGCGTTGGCGGTGTGCGATGCGGGCATCCGCTTGGGGCGCCGTTACGCCGAACAGGCCCTGGCCCTGGCCGAGGTGGCCACCGATCCCCAGGACCGAGCCCGCCTGCAGCAGCTGGCAAGGACCTGCACCCGGGTGCCCGAACACCCCGCACAGACTCTGGCCGAAGCCGTGCAGGCGCTGTGGTTTGCTCATGTCCTGACCTGTGGCGAGGACGGCATCAACGCCAACTCCATCGGCCGGTTGGACCAGATCCTGTCGCCCTATTACCAGCGGGACCTGGCCGAGGGGCGTCTTGACCGGGAAGCGGCCGGGGAGTGGATGGCCGAGTTGGCCTGCAAGCTGTATCTGGACTACGATGTGCAGGCCATTGTTCTGGGCGGGTTGGACGCCGACGGCAATGACGCCACCTGCGAGCTGAGCCACCTCATTCTGGAAGCCACTCGCGAGGTGGACTTCGTCCGCGACGTATCGCTGCGGGTCCATCGACGCAGTCCCGAAGCCTTCCTGGAACTGGCGGCGCAGCTGATCGCCCGGGGCGGGGGCATTCCGTTCATGTTCAACGACGAATGCTTCGTGCCGGCTCTGGCCGACCGGGGCATCGCCCTGGCAGACGCGCGCGGGTACGCCCCCATCGGCTGCATCGAGTTGACCGTCCCGGGCAAGACCAATCCCCACGCTGTATCGGGGTGGTTCAACTCCACCAAGTGCCTGGAACTGGCGCTGTTCGACGGCGTGGACCCGCGCTCCGGAGTGCGCCTGGGGCCACCCACCGGCCTGTTGACGGACCACGCCGACTTCGCCTCGCTATACCAGGCCTACGGGCGCCAGGTGGATTTCTTCGCCCGGCGCATGGTCTATCTGTGCAACCGCGGTGAGCTGGCGCAGCGCGAGCGTGGGCCGCTGCCGTGCTGGTCAACGCTCACCGACGACTGCATTGCCCGGGGCCGCGACATCACCGATGGCGGGCCTGTGTACAACTACCACTCCATCTGCTTCCTCGGCACCGCCAACACCGCCGATTCGCTGGCTGCCATCCGGCAGCTGGTCTTCGACGAAGGTCAGCTCCCGGCGGCCCAGTTGCTGGAGGCCCTGCGCGGCGACTTCGCCGACGCCGAGCCCCTGCGTCAGCTGCTTGTCCGTCGGGCGCCCAAGTATGGTAACGACATCGTCGCTGTGGATGCCTTGGCGCAGCAGGTCGCCAATGACTTCATCGACCTGATGGACACCATGCGCAGCCCGCTCAACGGGCGTTACCACGTCCACCTGTTCTCCTTCCACGTGAACCTGGCCTTCGGCAAGGCGGTGGGCGCTACGCCGGACGGTCGCCGTGCCGGTGAGCCCTTGGCGTACTCGCTGTCGGCGCACCAGGGCCGCGACGAGCAGGGCGTGACCGCACTGTTGAGCTCGGTGGCGCGCATGCCGCACCATCGGGCCGGCGGGGCTTCGGCGGCCATCATCGAGATCGACCCGGCGGTTATCGCGGGCGACGCGGGTGTCAACCGCCTCACGCAGTTGATCCGCGGCGCCATCGACATGGGCGTCGGTCAGATGCAGTGGAACGTGACCACCGTCGAGCGCCTGCGCCAGGCCCAGGCCGATCCCGAGCATTACGGCAACATCCCCGTGCGGGTCGCCGGCTATTCGCAGATGTTCAAGCTGATCCCGCCGGAACTGCAGGAACACATCATTGCCCGCACCAAGCACCGGCACTGAGCCCGTGCAGATCCCATCGATTACCTGACGCCCTGAGGAGGGGTTCCATGCAGCAGCACCCGCGCTACACTCGCGATCGCATCGGCCAGTTGGTCGAGCGGCTCAAGGGGTGCATCTATACGCAGACGATCCAGGTCACGGACCTGCAGATCAGCCCGGCCGTGGACCGCATTCCCTACGAGGCCGCCCAGTCGCTGGCGTACGAGCCGGTGCAGGCCGGTCGCCTACTCGGACCGCAGTGGGCGACCTATTGGGTGCGGGGCCGCGTGCAGGTACCGGCCGCCTGGGACGGCGGCCAGGTCGACTTCCTCTGGGAGAGCCACAGCGAAGCCACTTTGTGGATCGGCGGCCGCAGTATCGGCGGCATCAACCCGGGCCGCAATGCGGTGCCCCTGCAGTCCGGCATGTACCCGGGGCAAGCGCTGGATTTCCAGGTGGAAATCGCCTGCAATGGCCTGTTCGGCCAGGTCGGCCGGCCGTACCGGTCGCTGGAGCCCTTCGTGCTCGATCAGTGTGGCCTGGGGTTGTTCGACCAGGAAGCCTGGGACCTGTACTGGGATCTGCACGTGCTGGCCGGACTCGAACGCGAGGAGGGCGTGGAGGCCGACTGGCGCGGGCACCTGCTGGCAGAGCTCAATCGGGTAGCCAATCTGCTCGACCCAGCCGATCGCTCCACCTGGCCCGCGGCCCGCGGCATTGTCGCGGCACTGCAGACCCACCGCAATGCTACGTACCGGCACGAACTGAGTGCGGTGGGCCATGCCCACATCGATACGGCCTGGCTGTGGCCCATCGAGGAGACCTGGCGCAAGTGCGTGCGAACCTTCAGCACGGCCGTGCTCTACATGGACTTGTACCCCGAGTACAAATTCGCCTGCTCCCAGGCGGTCCAGTACGCGGTCATGAAGGAGCGCCATCCGGACCTGTATCGCCGCATCAAGGAGAAGGCGGCGGCCGGCCAGTGGGTCCCGGTCGGCGGCACCTGGGTCGAGCCCGACTGCAATGTGCCCTCGGGTGAGGCGCTCTGCCGGCAGTTCCTTTTTGGTCAGACCCTTTTCGAGCGCGAGTTCGGGGCCCGGTGTCAGGAGTTTTGGAATCCCGACGTCTTCGGGTACAACGGTCAGCTGCCCCAGATCATGCAGCAGTCCGGCATTCGCTACTTCCTGACCCAGAAACTGTCGTGGAACCACTTCAACAAACCCGACCACCAGACCTTCCTGTGGGCGGGTATCGACGGCACTGAGATTCTCACTCACTTCCCGCCGGCTAACACCTACAACTCCGACGCCTCGATCGAGGAGTTGCGCCGCCTGGTCCGTGACTACCGGGACAACGATCGCTCCGGCCACAGCTACATGCTCTTTGGCATCGGCGACGGCGGCGGCGGTCCGACGCGCGATATGCTCGAGCGCCTCCGGCGCGCCGCCGACCTGCAAGGCCTGCCGCGCACGGCCATTCGCGGCGCGCAGGATTTCTTCGCCCGCCTGGAGGCCGACTGCCAGGACCTGCCGCGGGTAGTGGGCGAGCTCTATTTTGAGCTGCACCGGGGCACCTATACCACCCAGGCCGCGGTGAAGAAGGGCAATCGCCGCGGCGAGCAGATGCTTCACGATGTGGAGTTCCTGGCCGCCGTTACCAGCCACCTCGGTCGCGGCTCCTATCCGACCCAATCCCTGGGCGAGTTGTGGCAGCTGCTGCTGACCAACCAATTCCACGATATCCTGCCCGGTTCGTCCATCACGCCGGTGTACGCCGACGCGGCCCGCGACCACGATCGCATCGCTGCTGATGGCAGCGAACTGCGGGACGCCGCCCTGGCCGCCCTGGCCAGCCCGGGCGAGGCCGCACCCGTTAACACCACGTCGTTCCGCCGGGCCGAAGTGGCGACGCGGCCGGATGGCTCCCTGGCCTTCATCACCGCGCCACCCTATGGCATCGGCGAGGTAGTGGCCTCGCCGGACGAAGTGGCCGTCAAGGAGCAGGGCGGCCTGATCGTGCTGGAGAACGGACGGATCCGCGCCACCTTGGATCCGGGGGGTGACCTGATCAGCCTGGTGGAGAAGATCGGCGGCCGTGAAGTGCTCGAGTCGCCGGGCAATCGCCTGCTGATGTACGATGACCATCCCACCAACTGGGAAGCCTGGGATGTGGACCCCTTCGCGCTGGAGACCGCGGCGCCCTGTCTGCCGGCCGAGAGTTGGGCCGTGGTCACGGCCGGGCCGCTCCGGGCCGAGGTGGAGTTCACCCGCAAGATCGGCCAGGCCAGCGCCCTCAAGCAGCGTGTGCGCCTCGATGCCGGGGCCATGCGGCTCGAGTTCCACACGCAGGTCCAATGGCACGAGAGCCACCGCATGCTCAAAGTGGGCTTCCCGGTCAACGTGCGTTCGATGACCGCCACCTATGAGATGCAGTTTGGCTACGTGGCGCGCCCGACGCACTACAACAGCACTTTCGACCTGGCGCGGTACGAGGTGCCGGGGCACAAATGGGCCGATCTGTCCGAACACGGCTTTGGCGTGGCGGTGCTCACCGACTGCAAGTACGGGTACCACACGTACGGCAACACGCTGCACATCACGCTGTTGCGCGCGCCCAAGTCGCCCGATCCAGAAGCCGACATGGGGTACCACGAGTTCGCCTACGCGGTCTACCCGCACCGCGGCTCGTGGCAGGACAGCGGCGTGGTGGCCGAAGGCTTCCGCTTCAACGTGCCGGTGCAGTGGGTCAGCGGCGCTCCGGCGCCGATCAGTTACTTCAGCGTCGATGACCCGGGTCTGGTGCTGGACACGGTCAAACAGGCGGAAGACGGCCAGGGACTGGTCCTTCGGTTGTACGAAGCCCATGGTGGACGGGGCCGGGCCAAACTGCGTATCGGCCTGCCGGTCACCTCCGTGGTCACCTGCAATGTGCTCGAAGACGACGGTGAGGTGCTCGAGCTGAACGACAGCATCGTGGAGCTTCCCTACCGGCCGCACCAGATCCTCAGTCTGCACCTGCGCTGAAGCAGCCCATGGCCTCTGTGCTGCAGGTCGGGACCGCCCGCGTCGACATCACGCCGCCGCTGGCGGTCCCGTACCTGGGCTACGAACCGCGCCAGGCCCCCTTTGCCGGCGTCCACGATCCGTTGACTGCCCGCGCCCTGGTGGCCGACGATGGGGCCGGGCCCGTGGCGTTGGTGTGCCTGGATGCCATTGGCTTGAGCAGCCGGGTACTCGGGCCCGACAGGCACTTCCGCGACGAGGCCTGCCGGGCCATTCAGGCGGCGGCCGGAATCGCCCCTGAGCGCGTCATGCTGGCCGCCAGCCATGCCCACTCGACGCCCGAAACCCTTGACCTGACGCCCCTGTACGAACGGCCCGAAGCGGTTGTCTGGCTGGAGGACCTGATCCGCCGGTTGGCGCAGGTCACGGCCTTGGCGGCGTCGCGGCGCCGCCCGGCGCGGCTCAAGCAGGGGCGGGGCGAGCTCGCCCACATGGCCGCGAACCGCCGCCAGTTGCGGGCGGACGGCAGTTTCTGGGAACCGTCCCGCGGTCCCTCGACCGTGGCCGTCCATCGGCCGGGCCAGTTGGACCCGGAGGTAGGGGTGGTGCTGGTGGAGTGGGACGACGGGACCTTTGCCCTGTTGGCCAACTACACCTGTCACCCGGTCAGTGTGCAGGTGCAGCCACTGGTGTCGGCCGACTATCCGGGGGCTGCGTGCCGCATCGTCGAGAACGCGATCGCCGAGTGTCGGCACTGCCTGTTCACCCAGGGGGCCGCGGGCGACATCAACCCGCGAAGCGGCGGCGAACGGCCGGATTTTGGTGCCGTGGCGCGCTATGGCCAGATGCTGGGCGGCGAGCTGCTCAAAGTCGCGGCCCAGTTGCGCGGTGACGACGCGCCGACTATGCCGGCGATCGCCGACGCGGCCCTGGTGCAGGTGGTGCTGCCACCCCGCGACGTGCCCGACGACGTGCCCTTACGCCAGGAGCTGGCTTCGGCGCAGGCTGCTGTCGCGGCCGCTGCCGAGGCCACTGACACCCCCGCGGCCTCGGCCCGGCTGCGGGTGGCGGCCGAGACCCTGCGCGCCTGGGAGCTCGTGCAACGCCCCATGCGGGTACCCGTGCAGGTGCTCCGCTTGGGCGATGTGGCCCTGGTCGGCTGTCCGGGGGAGCTGTTTGTCCAGTTGGGGCTGGAAATAAAGGCCCAGGCAGCGGCCCCGCGGGCCCTGGTTGTCGGCTATGCCAATGACTACGCCGGGTACCTGTCGACGCCTACGTCGTTTCTGGAAGGCGGGTACGAGACGCGGTTAGGCCCCTGGAGCCAGGTGGGCCCAGCCGGTGGCCGTCAGGTCGTCGATGCGGCGCTGGCGTTGGTCCACCGCCTGTGGGGCGGCCGGTCTGCTTGAGACTGGGCGGCCGTGGCGGCCACCGCGGCGCCACCGGTAGCCGCCCCGCGCTGCTGTAGTCTGTCTGCCGGCGGGTTCCCCCGTCACCCCAGCCCGACCCCGCGACCGCCACGTGCGCTGAGTGCAATCGGCCCTGTGCCCGGCGTGTCCCGACCCGCGGCTGCCGCGGTGTTTACCACCGCCTGACGTTCGCCCTGCGGTTGGCGCTGCCGCCACGTGCGCTGCGTGCCGCCGGCCTTCTGCCTGGGGTGCCCGGGCCTGCGGGGGTTGTCCCTGTTGGCGGCCGCCTGGCCCGCGCCCGGCCAACGTTCTGCCCCCGTCCTCACCGCTGAAGCTCTGCCAAGTATGCCGCGGCACCAGGTCGTGGATTCCGCGGATAGCTGTGCGCGGCCCTGCGGGTGGGCTTACCTCACCAGCTGCGAAATCTGTCGGAACTCCGGCGACCCGGCCTCGCGCAGTAACTCGAAAAGGCACATCTCCACCGATGTCAGTGACGCGCCGGCCGCGCTGAGGCGATCCAGCGCCAACTGCCGGTTGGCGGCAGTACGCGACGACACGCCGTCCGTCACCACCTCTACATGGTAACCCAGGGACAGCAGATCGCGGCCGGTCTGAAACACGCAGATGTGCGTTTCAATGCCGGCCAGCAGCACCTGCCGCCGCCCGGTGGCGCGCAACTGGGCCACGAACGCAGCCAGGCCGCAGGCGCTGAAGCAGGTCTTCTCCAGCGGCTGCTGCCCGTTCAGCAGTTGGGCCAGCTCCGGAATGGTGGGCCCCAGGCCTTTGGGGTACTGCTCCATCCACACAATGGGCAGGCCCAGTGCCTGCACTCCCTGAACCAGGGTCACCAGACTGCGGTACAGGGCTTCGCGGTCGTGCATCAGGGTCGCCAACCGGCCCTGCACGTCCAGCAGGGCCAGTACCGTGTCGTCGCGTCGGAGCATGCCGCCGTCTCCCTCGATCAGATATACGCCGTCGAACCGTCGGGACGCAGGGAACAGGTGCGCTGCCAGTGCACATATGGGTTGCCGCTGATCGCCTTTTCGTTGACCTCAATGCCTAGACCGGGCCGGTCCGGGCGCAGCTCCAAGTAGCCATCGCGTGGCAGGTACGGGTCGTCGACCCAGTCGCGCCACTCGCAGTGCAACGGCAGGATGTACTCCAGGATCACGAAGTTGGGCGTCGCCGCCGCAAAATGCACATTCACCGCCGTGGCTACGGGGCTCATGGGGTTGTGCGGCGCCACGGTCACGTAGTGGGCCTCGGCCAGGGCGGCGATCTTGCGCATCTCGAGCAGACCACCGCAGACGCAGACATCGGGCTGGATGATGTCCACGGCCTGGGCGGCCAGCAGGTCCAGGAACTCGTAGCGCGTGTACAGCGATTCCCCCGTCGCCAGGGGCACCTGCAACTGCGGCCGCAGGCGGGCCCAGGCGGGCGCATGCTCAGGCCGCAGCGGTTCCTCGAAGAAATAGGGGTCCCAGGGCGCCAGGGCATTGGCCAGCTGCACGGCCTTAATGGGCTCCAGGATTTTGGCGTGAGGGTCAAAAGCAAACTCGAACTCGTCGCGGGCGTGGTGGCGCAGTTCCTCGAAATACCTGGCGGCGGCCGCGCACACTAGGCCCCAGCGGTTGGCGTCCGGATCCATGCGGTACGGGCTCAGCTTGAACGCGGTGAAACCCCACTCGTCATGGAGCCGCGCCGCGTGGTCGGCGGTCTCGCGGCCGTCGCGGCCGCCGGCGCCCTGGTACACCCGGATGCGGTCCCGCACCGCGCCTCCCAATAGCATGTATACCGGCAGGCCTGCCGCCCTGCCCGAAATGTCCCACAGGGCGTGGTCCACCGCCGAGATGACCGCCAGGCCCGTGCCGCCGGGCGGGAAGCGGAACTGCTGCGTCAGCTTGAGCATGATGTACTCGATCCGACGCGGGTCCTCGCCCTTGATCATCTCGAAGACGTAGTCGGCGATCGGCTCCACCGACAGATCCGGCCCGATCGAGTAGGCTTCGCCCCAGCCGTACAACCCTTCGTCCGTTTCCACCTTGATCAGGCCGCGGGGGCGGCCGCTGTGGCGGGCGATGAAGGTCTTGATGGCAGTGATCTTCATGGTGGCCTCAGTGCAGATGAGGGCGGCTGGCTCAGATATAACCTGTGGAGCCGTCGGGTCGCACCGGGCAGGTGCGCTGCCAGTGAAGGTACGCGTCGCGGCTGACCAATGCTTCGTCCACCTCAACCCCCAGCCCCGGGCGATCCGGCCGCAGGTGCAGGTGCCCGTCGACGGGCACGTAGGCCTCGTCGAGCCAGGCGTTGTCGCCCGGGAGCAGGTACTCCAGGATGGTGAAGTTGGGCGTGGCGGCGGCAAAGTGCAGGTTCACGGCGGTGGCCAACGGCCCCATCGGGTTATGCGGCGCCACGGTGACGTAGTGGGCTTCGGCAATGGCGGCGATCTTGCGCATCTCGAGCAGACCGCCACAGGCGCAGATATCAGGCTGGATGATATCTGCGCCGCGCGCTGCCATCAATTCCAGGAACTCGAAGCGCGAGTAAAGCGACTCGCCAGTGGCCAAGGGCACCTGCAGCTGCGGCCGCAGGCGCTCCCAGGCCGGCAGATGCTCGGGCCGCAGCGGCTCCTCGAAGAACAGCGGATCAAAGGGCGCCAGCGCATTCGCCAACTGCACGGCACGCACGGGCTCGAAGATCTTGGCGTGGGCGTCAAAGGCAAACTCCCAGGCGGCCGGTGTGTGCTGCCGAATCTCCTCGAAGTAGCGGGCCGCCCCGCTGCACACCAGCCCCCAGCGGTGGCTGTCTGGCGACAGCGTATACGGGCCGGTCTTGAAGGCCGTGAAACCCCAGGCTTCGTGCAGACGGCGGGCTTGCTCCGCCGCCTGTGCGCCGTCGCGGCCGCCGAAGTGAGTGTACACCCGCACCCGGTCACGTACGGCCCCGCCCAGCAGCATGTACACCGGCAAACCGGCCGCTTTACCCGAGATATCCCACAGCGCGTGGTCCACCGCCGAGAACGCGGCCAGACCCATGGCCCCGGGCGGAAAACGGAACTGTTGGTACAGCTTCAGCATGATGAATTCGATGCGACGCGGGTCCTCGCCTTTGATCATCTCGAAGATGTAGTCGACGATCGGTGGGATGGACTTGTCAGGCCCATGGTTGTACGCCTCACCCCAACCATGGATTCCGGCGTCGGTTTCGACCTTGACCAGCACTCGGGGCCGGTTGCCGAACCGCGTCATGTAGCTGCGAATAGCCGTGATCTTCATCAGTCCCCCGTGGCCATCCCGGATGGAATGCGTCGCTGCGCCCTTACGGCCGCCCCGCGCGACCGGTCCACAGCCGCTCGGCGAAGGCTGAGCAAGGCAGTGCAGGGCCCGTGCGCCCGGGCCGTTCAACGCGGCCCGACGAAGGCCCTCCGGCGGCCCCACAAGAGCTAAACCAAGGGCGCGAGGACGGCAAGCTCCACCGGGACCGACTCGACGAGGCCAGCGAGTCTCGCTCCGGCGAACGCTCGGGCTACCCCAGGGAAATGACTCCCGTCGGGCACGCGCCGCCCCCGGCGCATCCCGTCACCCGCGGCCAGGTCTCGGGGCTCGTCGCCCGAGTGCTGCGGCAGGGTCATGCCGCCTGGTAGTCAACCGCGTACGCTGGAATGACAGCCCGGAGACTGAGAGATACCTCCACCAGCCCGACCTGGTCCCCGCGGCCGGGCCCTTGTCTGTCACTGCCATCACCCCCGTCTGCGTCGGTGGCGCCAGTGCTTCACCCGAACGTCGCCCGACACCGTTGCGACTACGCCGACTCAGTCACGTTCACCGCGCCAGCGCGCGGGCGGTCGGCTGCCATACTCGGCCGCGGTACATTTACGCATATTCGCCAGTAGGTGGCGAACGCAACGCCTGCTGCTGTCTATGGGGTGGGGCGCAGAAACGGCATGCCGACGGCCGCGGCTGAGGGGCGCCTGATCGCCGTGGCGACAGCCGTGGCGCGGCCGGGAGCCCCCTTACCAACCCCTGCAATCGGCGACCCAGGGAGTGCATGCATCGCGGTTCCCCCGCGCGAAAGGCGGCAAGAGATGATCGGTCTGGCCGGCGCCACCTTCAGTTTTGGCGATCTCACCCTGGAGGAGTCAGCCGCAGTGCTGCGCGACCTGGGTTTCTCGCGGGCCGACGTCGGCGCCGGCTGGGCCGGTTACCATCAGGTCCTGCCGCAGCGCGCGGCCGAGAACCCAACGGGCGAGGCGGAACGGGTACGGCGCGTCATGGGTGAGCACGGACTCGAGGTATCGGAGCTCTTCGTCATGCATTTCGGCAAGCCGGTGAACCACCCGGACCCGCAGGTGCGCGCCTGGACTCGGCGCATGTTTGCCGGCATCGCCACCTTCGCCCACCAGGCCGGTTTCCGCAGCGTCATGCTCATCCCGGGCCATGTGCACGTCGACGAGGGCCAAACGCCCGTCCAGGCGTTCGACCTTTCCGTAAGCGAACTTACCGCCATGGTAGCAGTGGCCACCCAGTTCGGTCTACAGTGCAATGTCGAGCCCTGTGTCGGGTCCATCGCCCAATGGCCTGCCGACGCCCAACGGCTCCTGGATGCCGTGCCCGGTCTGGGACTGACACTAGACTATGCGCACCAGGTGCAACTGGGTCTGGGCCCGGATGCGATCGAGCCCCTCCACCCTCGGGCTCGGCACGTGCACGCCAAGCAGTCGGCCCCCGGCTCCTTCCAGGCCCGACCGGACGAAGGGATGATCGATTTCCATCGCCTCGTACGCCGCCTGCGCGACGACGGGTACGACGGCACGATCTGCGTTGAATTCGTCAGCAGCCAGGCCGTCCTGGACGCCGGCTGGGACGTCAGGCGCGAGACGGCCCGACTCAAGGAGATCCTGGAGGACGCTCTGACCGGCTAGGCGGGCGCGTGCCCGGTCGGGCCCGATGATGTCACCGCGCGCCCTGAAGATCGCCGTGCTGGCAGCGGAGAAGGACCCGGATTTCTGGGCGTGGGCCGAAACGTGGTCTGAAAAACAGCAGGCCCACCCCGGGCCCGGGCAACCCATGCCCGCGCCAGCCACCGGCCGCCTGCACCTGGGGCCGCTGTCCACCGACCGCCACCCCGCCTGAACCCTGACCTCCGCGGCGGTCACCTCACCTGAGCCCGACGCCGGCGGGGCCGGGCCGAGGGGCGGTGCGGTCCGCGCGTTACGGGCACCGCCTCGCGCGGGCCAGGCCGGTCACTCCGCCGGCAGCCGGGCCAGCAGGTGCGCCATCCGCCGGTCGCCGTCGGGCGTGCCCGCCAGGGCCGCCAGTTCGGCACGGACCCGCCCGAGCCCGGCCAGCGACCGGGGCGCCAAGCGGCCCGCGGGGGCCAACTCGATCTCCTCGACCTGCACGCCCAGGAGGCGAGCGTCGGTCGGGTCAGGGAGGTGGACCGATGCGGCGCAGTCGTGCACCAAACCGCCGCGTGGCAGATCAGGCCGCCAGCCGCGTCCCCTCAGACCTTCCGGTACAGGTTCAGTTTCTGCATGGCATGCCGCTCCAGATACACCCGCATGCCGGACGTGTCCTGGTGCTGTCCGTTCCTGATCGCGTCGGCGAGGGCGGCGGTATCGTAGGGATCAACCCGTTGGACAATCCCCGTCAGATCCCGCGTTACCGCGGTGTCGGCGGCGACAACCGGCCGCTGCGCGGCCAGGTACTCGCCGATACTGCTGCTGGCATACATGATGTCCGACGGCTCCTGGTACCACACGTTCACATCACACTGGGAAAGGTACCACACGATCCGTTCCAGCGGGTGGTACTCCAGGTCCAGGCGCAGCCACGGTCGACTGGACGCGCATGCGGTGATGTCGGCGAGATAGCGCGCCTCGGGCCAGATGTCGTTGACCGTGGTGAACGCGTGCAGGACCACGTCGTCGAGGCGGTCGCAGGCCGCGATGATGTCCAGCAGGCGCTTGTAGCGCGCCAAGTGCCCGAAGAACCCCACGTGCAGTTTGCCGTCTTCGCGCGAGAAGCGGTGGTCGCTGGTCGGGTACTGGGTGCACCCCAGCGGGATGACGGTAACCTGCCGACCTCCCATCCGGGTTACAGCCTGTCCGGCTGCCTGCGTGGTGGCCACGATCAGGTCGGCTCCCCGGAGGATCAGACGGGTGGCCACCACGATTCGCCGGGCCTGCAAAAGGCCCGTCCGGTTGAACCAGGTCCAGCCGTTCAGGAAGTCGGGGGGCGGGCGATCGGGCGCCGTCACCTGCACCCCCAACCGCGGCCCCACGCGCGCACGCAAACGGTCGGCGATCCCGGCCACCTTCCTGATCGGCCACAGATGCAGTGGCTCCGGGACTGCGTACACGCTGTGGAGGGTCACGTGGAGCGCCGCACGGTTACGGCGACAGTACCCGATGACGCTCTTGAGCTCCCCAAGTGGCATGATGCCAAACTCGTGATGCACGTGCAGGTGGGTTGGCCGCCGGTGGCCCAACTGGCCCAGATTGCTGATGCTGGACACCCCTTCCGCAGCCGCGTGTCGCGCTGCGTACGCTCCCACCCCGCATCTGCGCTCCAGTGAGCTGCAATACACCACCACATCAACGGACATGGCCCACCGCCTGGGCGTGATCCCGCACGACGTCGCGTATGTGCGCCATGAACCGCTCGGCGGTGAACAGGTCTTTGCGCGCCGCCAACAGCTGGCGCAGTGCCGTTTGGGTACCGCGGTTGGCCAGCACGTCAAGGATCCGGTCACGCGCTTCCACGTCACCGCGATAGCGCAGGCGCGGATCCGGCCCCACGATCTCCACCTGCCCGCCACTGTCGGGAACGAACACGACGCAGCCCGCGGCAACCATTTCGGCCACCGCAATGCCGAAGTGCTCGTTAGGCATGCCATGTATCCCGTACCGATGTCGGCCGACGATGTCGTGGAGTTGCTGACGGTCCAGGTTCTCCTCCAAAGAGACCCACGCGGCGTTCTCCCGAACCGTCTGCCTGAGGTTATTACAGTACTCTTTCGTATAGGCGTCAGAGAACCCGACGATATGAAGATGAACCTCAGGGAACTGGGTCCGGACCATCTTCAGCACATTGATCACGACCTCAAAACGCTTCTCCTCGGACAGCCGACCGATACTGACAAAGCCTGCTTCTCTCGATGGCCAGGGCGTGTCGACGAACGGACCCCAGACCGGTGGGTACACCGTCTGGCACTCGATGCCGTACGCCTCCCTGACTCTGGCGGCAGTCCAGTTGGAATTCACCAGGGTGGTATTGCCGGCCATGGCCGGGAAAGAAAAACCCGAAATGAGCCGCCACGGCCGCACCCGTGCTGCCAGCCGCATGAACCAGGGCGCCTGCTGGCTGGTCCAGTTCCGGCACTGGTAGGGGAAATGCACATACTGGACTCCCGGCGCACCGAAGTCGGTCTCGTTGCTGGCCGACACGAGGATGTCATCGGGGCGCCGCAGCCAGCGGCACCAGCGCATCAGGATGCAGTAGCCGTAAAAGCGCCATTCATCGTCCAGCAGCCCATCGACGACCCGGCGGAGGGTCCCCGGGACGGTGCGGACGGTGATCTCGCCATTGCGAAGACGCGTCCCGAACAGGCGGTTGACGGCGTTGAGGTCCACTGGGCGCCAAGACAGCAAGGTAACGTCATACTCTCCCTTCAGCGCCTCCAGCATCCACGCCGCCACCGCGTACCCACCGGCGGGGCGACCCAGTTCCGGCTGCAAGAACAGGACCCGTTGCCGACCGGCAGGGCCCCGGCTCGGGGCGCTCATGGCGCCAATCCCAGTAGCTGGCGGTATTGTCCTACCAGCTCGCGGGCGATCGCGTTCCAGTCATACACCTCCTCAACCAGACGGCGGGCTTGACCGGTCAGGTGCTCGCGTAGCGAGCGGTCGCTCATGGCCCGCACCGTCTGGGCGGCGAACTCGCCCGCGTTGCCCGCGACGAGGAGGTGTCGTCCGGATTCCACCTGCAGTCCTTCACAACCCATGGGCGTGGTGATGACCGGACGGCCCAGAGCCATGGACTCCAGGATCTTCAGGCGCGTCCCGCCGCCGGCCCGTAACGGCACGACCGTGGCCAGGCAACGGCGATAGAAGGGCAGAACATCGGGAATCGTCCCGTACACCGTGACGCCGGGCCGGCGCTGCAGGTCGACGACCATGGGCGGCGGCGTGCGGCCCACAATCATCAGTTCGACCTGAGGCATCTGGCGCTGGACTTCCGGGAGGATGTCGTGGCAGAAGTGCACTACCGCGTCCACATTGGGCCGGTACGCGAGGTTGCCGACAAACAGCAGCTCAGTGCCGTGGTCCGGCGCAGGGAGCGGGCGGTGCTCCTCAACGTCTACCCCGTTGGGGACCAACCCGAGGCGGATGCGCGGATCTTCGCGATGCAGCCAGTCAAGCTCCACGGGCGAGACGGCCAGGCAGTGGTCGAAACGGGCGGCGTAACGGGCTTCCCAATGAAGCGTCAACAGGATCTTCAGGACGTCGCTGGCCCGTTGAAGCCAGCCTCCCCCCATGCCCAGCATGCTCCGGTACTGCCGTCGCGCCAGGTTGTGGAACGAGAGGACGGTTTTCGTTGACGCGAGCGGCTCCAGGAAATCCAGATACGGCGCGAAGAGCGAGTGCTCCACCTGGACCAAATCAATGCCGCCGCCGGCAACCGTCCGGCGCAGATGGGCGGCTAGCTCGGCCGAGTAATACTCACAGAACGCCAGGGGGCGGCCCCGACGCCGCTGGTTCAGGGCTGTCCGGAGCTTGGCCATGGGTGTCCGAGGGGGCAGAACCACCCATTCCACTGTTCGGCACCACCGCCGCATGTGGTTCACGCTGGCGGGCGTCGCGTCCTGCTGCACGAGACAGAGCAGCTTGATGTCGAACGACCGCGACACTCTCGTGATCAGCGCGTAGTCCCTCTGGCCGGCGCCGCAGTTCGGTGGGTACGGCATGCCGTAGGTGACCCACAAGATCACCGGTCGCGCCTCAGGGCCGGGCATCCTGCCCCCGGAACAGCTGCGGCACGCTGACGCTCAGGGCCTCTGCCACCAAACCCAAGCCACTGGCCACCTGTGACAACACCGTCAGGAGGGCGATCGCCACGCTGCGAGGGTCACCCGCCCGGGCGAAGGGGCGTCCCAGCAGTGCCCCGTTGGCGCTCAGGAAGGCGCGGCCAGTGACGGCCGTACCGCGCTGGGCGCACAGCCGGTGGTACCGCCAGGCTCCCCGGCCATACTGGCAATGACGCCGCCAGAAACCCCTCAGCGTCACCGGATGGACGTGCCGCACCCGGGCGGTGTCGGCGAACAGAAGCCTTCGCCCTTGGGCGAGCCAGCGGTTGGAGAACTCCCGGTCCTCGGAGTAGCGGAAGGTCTCGTCAAAACCGCCGGCCGCGCGGAACCCCGCGGCGGAGACGGCTACGTTGCCGCTGACGGCAAGAGACCCATGCTCCGGGTCCGCATTGTAGAACTCCAGTACATCACGGGTGATGGCGTCGGTGGTCGCCGCCAGAAGGTTCTGGGGGCAACCTGGCTCAACCATGCCCGCTACGGCGCAGCCGGGGGTTGACGACAGCCGCTCAGTCAACGCGGCCAGCCATCCGGCTCGGGGCAGACAGTCACTGTCGAGGAACGCCAGGTTCTCGCCGCGGGCATGGCGAGCCCCCAGGTTACGGGCCGCCGCCGGCCCGGCATGGTCCTGTCGGAGCGCCCGGACCTGCAGTCGGCCGCGGAAGCGGTTCAGGAGTTCGTCGCTGATCGGTGAGGGGCTGCCATCGTCCACCACGATGACCTCGAAGCGGTCAGCCGGATATTCCTGTCCGCCAAGGCTCTCCAGGCACGCGTCGAGCCCTCCCGGACGGCCGTGAACCGGAATGATGATCGTCAGCGCCAGCCCGCGGTCGCCGGGGGTATCGGGCTCCCTCGCCGCCGGGCGCAACCGGGGCCGGGTCACGCGGTACCCCCGCCCATTCCGTGGAGGCAGATCGGCACTGGGCAGGATCCTGCCGCCCTTGACACCGTCCACCGTCCTCCACGGTGCCCTTTGGTCCGGGGACTGGGATTGCCGCCCGGAGCCATCAGGACACCGGTGTGGGATCAGCTGCAGGGGGCGGTGCAGGGAGGCGAGTGGATCCTGCGGGCAGGTCTTGCAGATGCGCGCGATAGCGGGCCGCCATCTCGTCCATGGGCCCGTCGCCCACCAACCTCCCCCGCTCCAGCCACAGGGCCCGGTCGCAGACCTGCTGCAGCAACTCCATGTCATGGGACGCCATGATCAGCGTGTGCCCCGCCCGTTTCCGCTCGGTGAGCGTGGCGATGCAGGTACGCAGGAACTCCTCGTCAGCCACGGCGAGGACCTCATCCATGAGCAGGATCTCCGGCTCCAGTTGCGAGGCGATGGCAAAGGCCAACCGGACCTGGGTGCCATAGGAGTAGTTTTTGAGCGGTTGGTCGATCAGGTCGCCAATGCCGGAGAAAGCAACGAGCTGATCGAACCGCGCCTTCAGGTCGTTCCTCCTGATCCCCAATACGGCTCCTTGGAGGAACACATTCCCCCTTCCGGTCAGTTCGCGGTTGAAGCCCACGCCGATATCGAGCAGGGAGCCGACGGAACCGTGCAACCACGCCTCACCACTGGTCGGGCGCGTGACGCGCGACAGGAGGCGCAGGAGCACGGACTTGCCCGCGCCGTTGTGGCCGATCAGCGCCACGCACTCGCCCGGGGCCAGGTCAAAGGACACATCATCCACGGCGTAGCGCAGGTTCGCGGCTACGGCCGGAACGGCATGCTTTGACCGCCTTAGTGCGGACATGGCCGCCCGTTCCAGCGCCGCCCGCAGGGCATGGGCCGGTCGTCGTCCGGCCGGGAAGCACTTACGCAAATGGCGTGCCGAAACGGCTGGACCCGCGTGGGTGCCCATGTCAGATCACGTCGGCCAGGTGGGGCTCGCGGCGCTGGAACAGGTATAGCCCACCCATCGTGATGGCCAGCGCCGAGACCGTCGAGACCAGCATCAGCCCCAAGGGGATCGGCTGCGCGTGCAGCACGCACCAGCGCATGCCCTCGACAACGCCGGCCACCGGGTTAAGGGCGTACAGCCAGCGCCAGGGGACCGGCACGATGTCGCTGGAATAGAACATGGGCGAACAGAAGAGCCCCAACTGCAGCATGAAGGGGAGAGCGTAGGAAATGTCGCGGAACTCCGCGTTGAGGACCGCCAGCCAGATGGCCAGGCCAAAGACGGTGAGGATCATCAGGGCCACCACCAGCGGCAAGGCCACCAGCGAGAGCGATGGCGCCAGGCCATAGTACCCCATCAGGAACGGCAATACCGCCAGCGTCACCGCGAAGTCCACCAGAGCAGCCAGGACGACGGCCACAGGGATCAGCAACCGGGGAAGATAGACGCGGTTCACCAACTCGGCATAGAACACAAAGCTGTAGGAGCCCTTGGTCAGTCCGTGGCTGATGTAGGCCCAGGGCGCCATGGCCACGTACACGAACAGGGGGTACGGAACACCGGCGCCGCGGGGCTCGGTCAGGCGCGTCAGCAGCAGGCTCAAGATGGCCGAGGTAACCAGGGGTTGTCCGACCACCCACAGGACACCGAACACGGTCTGTTGGTAGCGAATCTGGATCTCATGCCGCACGAGGGCGGCGACCAGTTCGCGCCGCGCCCACATTTCCTGCCAGGCAATGCCGTTCCATCGCCGGGCCGGGCCAATCCGCACCTCCCGGCTCATGGCCCTACGCCCTTGGGCGCGGCGCGCCCTTCGTGGTACGAGTCGTCAACATTGACCGCCCAGGGGTCGGTGTCTTCACCCAACACTCGGTGCACCGCCGACACTCCGGTCAACATCGAGTGATCCATGTTGTTGTAGCGGTGCTGCCCGTTGCGGCCAATGGTCTGGAAATTCGCCAGTGTCGTCAGCCACGAGCGGATGGTCTCCAAATGCCTTTGGTAGTGCGGGTCGTAAACCGGGTACGCCTTCGGCTGCCGAATCACCGCACCCCAGTCCAGGCAATGGCGCGGCGCCAGCCCCAGAAGCTCCAATTCCTGGGCGGCAAGTCGAATAAGGTCACCGTCCGTCATGCTCCAGACCCTGTCGCCTCGGTTGCAGAAATACTCCATCCCGAGGCAGGACGCCTGCGGGTCAGGCACCAGATCGGCACTCCAGGCGCCGAAGTTCTGGATGCGCCCGACCAGGACCTCGGGCGAGTGGACGTAGAGCCAGTTGTCGGCAAACAGCCCCGGTCGCCGCAGAACGAGGCCCACCAGGACGAAATCGCGATATCGGAGCGATCGGGCCGCCTCGATCACCGCTGCCGGTGGTGCCGGACGCAGGCGGACGATGAGATCGTCCAGGGCCATGGTACTGATCGCCTCGGCCACCGGGAGGGTCGTGGTCCGGCCGTCCATGTGTCGCAGCGACAGCGACACCACCCGTCCAGATCGATGGTGAATCTCGGTCACTTCCTGTTGGGTTTGGACGGTACCGCCGCTCTGCTCCACCTGGTCCCGCAGCCGCTCCCACATCATACCGGGACCTAGCCGGGGGTAATGGAACTGGTCGATGAGGGATCTGGGCCCGACACCTCGACTGGGCCAGAGAGCATGGCGGACGGCCGTCAGCAGCGACAGATCGCGGATGCGCTGGGCGGCCCAGTCGGCGCGCAGTTCCCGACAGGATATTCCCCAGACTTTCTCGGTGTACGTCCTGAAGAAGGTCTCATACAGGTAGCGACCAAACCGATGCGTAACCCACTGCTCAAACGTCTCCGACGGACCCCTGGGCCGGCAGCGGGCCCGCGCGAAGCTGGCCACCGCCGCCAGGCTCCGCCACGGCCCCAGATTGTCCAGGGTCTCCCCCAGATCCAGCGGGTAGCGGTAGAACTTGCCCTCATAGAAAATGCGCGACAGCCGCCGAGTCAGGCGGAAATCCGGACCCAGAGCCTCTTCCCAGAGCCGTTGTATCGGCGGCACCCGAGTGAAGAAACGGTGCCCGCCAATGTCGAGGCGATAGCCCCGTACGAGCTCGGTCCGGGCGATGCCGCCAACCTGCCGGTGTTGGTCCAGGACCCGCGGTTTCAGGCCGCTGCGGGCCGCCTCCAGGGCGGCCGCCAACCCGGCCGGTCCGGCGCCAATCACGGCCAGTACGCCAGACATCGTCGGCGGACTCATGCCCGCCTCTCCCATCGACCGACCCACCGGTCACGGCCGTACAGGAGCAACCCCAGCCACGCGGCAAGGCCGCACTCCAGGAAGAAGACAACGTGCCAGGGGACGCTCCGGACGGCAAACCAGACCCCGCGGTGCCCGGCGAGGAACCGGTAGAACGGCAGGTTTAGTCCGACGACTCCCCCCAGGGCCAGGACCGCCGGCCAAGCCCATGCGGCCGCAACAGGGACCGCCGACAGGGCCAGCAGTCCGCACCCTGCCAGCAGCACACTCCACCGTGAGGCAAGGTCGGTGTTCAGGTCCTCCGGCGCCTCGCCCCGGGCCAGGATCAGGCGCATCCACGGCACCCCGCGCTGCCACAGGTCCGTCCTGAGCATGTCGAGCGCTGTCCATCGCTTGAGGTGGCATGCCTGCAGCGTCTTCAGCAAGCGGATCTGGCCGCCGGCGTCGGCGAGCCGGAGGCCCAGTTCGATATCCTCAACGCAGGGCATGCCATAGGCTTCATCGAAGCCCCCCACAGCCCGGAACGCCTCGGCCCGGATGGCCCCCAGACCACTCCAGAAGGTGCGGGCGCTCTCACGCGAACGCTGATGCACGTAATGATGCATCAGGTTGCGGTACTGGGAAAGGAAGCTTGGATCACCCGGCCGGGCGTCGTAGGAGCCGAACAGAGCCGTGACGCCAGGGTGACGCGCAAACCCGTCCATGACCCTGGCTACGGTGTCGGTAGGTACTACCACATCCGCATCCACGAAGAACAACGTCGAAGCAACAGCTGCGGCGGCGCCGGCATTGCGGGCCCGTGCCGGACCGCACGCATGGGGGACAAAGACGACGCGAGCCCCGGCTGGCAGCAGCGCCGCGTCTGCCGGTGAACACGGCACGTCCACTACCACGATGATCTCGTCGGGTGCCGGCACGAGCCCCTCCAGGGCCCCAAGCGCCGGCGCCGCGGCTGCCAACGGCCCGTGCACGGGCATGATCAGCGCCAGACCGGGCGTCTGCCGCTCGGGCGGCCAGCCACCAGCCGGTTCCCGGGTCAAGCTCCTCGGGCGGCCATGGGTTGGGTCTGGCAGAGGCATCACGGCGTTGCCCCGGCGGTTCCGGTCGTCGCCGGCCGGGCCAGCGGCTCGAAGACACGCAGATTGGCCACCATACCCAGGTCAACCAGGGCGCTGTCCACGGGCGCGTCGGTGCCAAAGGCGTAGCGGTACGTCATGCGCGTCTGGCCGTCGCCGTACCGCTCGCCGAACTCTCTGCCCGACAGCGACAGGCGAGTACTGTGCAACAACGCGCCGCCGCCCAGGGCGAGACATGCGGCCAGCCAGAGGCGCATGGGCGCGCGGAGCCACGGCCAGCGACGCTGCAGGTCACGGACGGCCGTCAGGAGGAACAGCACGAGGACCGGCAGCAGAGGGAGCCACAGTCGTTCCTCGTGGAAGGCCCAGACGAATACCATCGTTGAAAAGGACGCGCAATACGCCACCAGAGGCAGCCGGGCCCGTTCCCGGAACGCCAATCCGGCGCCGTAGCAGACCAGGCCCCATGTCACGCCTCCCCAGATATGATAGAACCACCACAGACTGGGGATCTGGCGGCGCGGCACATTGCTGAAAAGGGTGCCGAATTCGATTGCCAGCCAGCGCAGGCTCGTCATCAGCACCGCGGTTACGGGCTGCCCCTGGTAGGTTGCCCTCATCGTCTGCCCGTAGCTGTTTCCCAGGACGAACTGAGCCGCGTACCACTCCGACGTGCGAATCCAGAGCCAGGCGGCCCACAGAAGCAGGCCGCCTGCTCCTGCCAGCGCGACCAGGCGCCATCGTCGCGCGCTCAACCAGGCTCGCACCGCGACCGCGTCCCGATGCCCAAGCACGGCGGCGCACAGGACGGGAAAAAGACTGATGCCCACCGTGCGGCACGCCAGCGCGGCGCTGCTGAGACAGACCGACCGCGCCAGGGACCACCACTTGTGGGGTCCCGTCTGTTCACCGAACTGGACCAGGCAATGGAGCGCCAGCAGCGAGACGCCAAAGTAGACCAGGTCGGACTGGGGAAGCGTCACGTGCTTGATGACCACCCAGGAAGCCAACACGGCAATGACCGGCAGGTGCGCGGCACCGGGCTGCGGATCGTCCTGCGCCCAGACGCGGACGACCCACAGGCCGAGGGCGAGAAACGCCAGGTTCACGGCCACCAGCGTGGCTGAACTGGCGATGCCGCACGCCAACAGGGCCCTGATCAGGAACGGATAGCCGAACGGGAACTGGGTTGACTGGCCGTCGTCCAGGTACCCGTGGCCCTGACTGGCGGACACGGCCATGGACAGCAGGGCGTGCGCATCGACCGTCAGGCGCAGGGGTGAGAACAGCTGCAGCGCGTACACGGCTGCCAACCCGCCCAGGCTCCAGCGGGTGACGCTGTCCAGGCGCCGGTCAGCGCCGGGCGCGGCCATGGCAGAGCGGGTGACGAGTCCCCTGCGCGTAGTTCAGCCAACCTTTCCTGGCGCCCATTGATGTCCGGGGGAACGAACCTGTCGGGGCGGGCCGAGCCCGGTCGCGAATTCTGCGCCCGGCCGGGTAACCACCGTCGGGGGCATCCCTGGCCCCCTGGGGCTGATGCCCGCGGGGCGCCACGCCGTGTGTGGCCCCACGCCTTCGACGCGGCCTGCCCGCGAGCCCCGGGGCCGCAGTGGGGCCGGCAGTGTAGGCACTGCGCCACGCCGCGTCAACGAACCAGACTTGCGGGCAGCTGCCTTGACGGCCCCTTCGACTTGCCCACGCCGATCCGGGGATGTACGGTTGGCGTGAGACCTTGTTCGCCCCCGCCAAGGAGTCCATCATGCTGTACACCGGCCGCATCATCATTCGCAACCACGAAGGCCTGCGGGAGGAGCAACCGTGGGGCTGGCTCAACCACCTGGTGTGCCCGCAGACCACGGGCGACCCTGATTTCTCGCTGAGCGAGGCGACCTGGAATCCTGGCGCTGTCCGCGGTCCGGTCACCGGGCACGAAGCGTTCCACTGCCTGAGCGGGCAGGGACGGCTCTGCTGGTGGCCGCGCGGCGGGGACCAGGAACCGCGATCAACGCCCCTGCAGCCGGGCACCGAGTACTACATTCGCGGCGACATACCGCGCGTCATCGAGTGTGCCAACACCGAACCGCTGTTCGGCATCCTGCTCAGTTGCCACATTGACCGGCCGTGCCACGCGCACGCGTTCTCGCACGCTCCGGGCGTGGGCAACCTGCTGCACTACCATGGCCCCGATAAGTGGGTGGAGCCCCTGCGCCAGGACTTCGTCGAAGCCATGTACCTGGTCGAAGGGCCCGGGTGCATAGCCTCCGCCGACCCACAGGGCGTCAGCGTGCGCGACTACGAGATCGACGCCGGCAGCGCCGTCTATCACCCCCTGAACACGCTGCACCGTCAGTACCATCCCGGCACCAGCGAGCGGCCCAATTTCTGGATCCATGCCGGCTACTACCACGGGGAGGGGCGCCCGACGGCCGGGGTCTTCGACTTGCCCGAGGTGGCCCTGTGGCAGCGGGACCGGTGAACACGGCAGGGCTATGAGCCGGCGCGATCCAGACGATCCGGCCGGCCGGCGTCTTACCGACGCCGCCCGATCAGCAGCCACAGGGCCCGATCGGGCTCCTCGTACACGATGGCGCGCTCGTCCTCGTGGAACCGGCTCTGGAACTGACCCACAAACTCGTCGAAGGGCAGGTACACCTGGGTGTTGACGACCTCGAGGCTAGGCTTCGCCCAGAACACCACCACCAGGGTCCCGCCGCATACCAGAACGCGGCTGTACTCGGCCAGCACCGTGGCGTATTCCACCACGTGGTCGATGGTGCTGAAGTCCAATACGACGTCGAAGCGGGCGTCCGGGAACGGCAATGAGCGGATGTCGCCATGCCGTGCCTGGACCCCCAGCGCCAGGGCCTGCTCGTATGTCGACCTGTCGGCCTCCACCGCGAACACGTCGCCCCGGATGTTCAGCGCGATGCCGCCGGGCATGGGGAGCCCTCTGGCTTCGTTGAACGCGTCCGTCTTCAGGACGCGTTTGGCGTCGCCCGAGAACCGGCGGGCCAGGTCCAGATATGCCCTGAGAATGCGCGGGTACTCGTCGCCCAGCGACACCGGAGTCCTTTGTGCGTGACCTCACCTGCACGTGTGTCGTGGGCGCTGTGGCGGGCGGTACGGTCGCCTGGGGTCGTCGCCTGCTGCCGTCGGATAACCCACGAAGTGCCGCCGATAGATGGCCGCCCCCGGCCGGACGGGCAGTTCGGCCTCGCGGCGCGCCAACACGACCGGCTCGCCGCCCAACGGGGTAGTACGGCTTCTTCGACCGGCAAGGGCTGGCCCAGCCATGGCCCGGCTGCCCGAGCTGCGGCGCGAGCACGCCTCCAATATCGGTTCCGCGGGCGTCGTTTGCGCGCTGCGGACGCGGGGAACCAGGCGGCCGGGTCGTTGCCGGGCCTGTTGCCGCTGAGTACCCTTGGGTCGCCGCCCCGCGGAACCGCCGCCGCCGCCCACTGGTCCAAAGCGCCAGGGGCCCCGCTGGGGCGATGTGTACCCCAGACTGTGCTGCCGCTGCGTTCGTCCCAACCCCGAGGAACTGGCCGATGCGTGACACCACGAACCGCCCTGCTGACTTCACCTCGGTGATCTCCCGCAACGTGTCCTGGGCGCTGTTGCCCCGGCGCCAGTCCAGCGACTGCAACCTGACGATCATGGTGCAGCGCTTTGCCCCGGGTGGGGATTTTGAGGCGCATGCCCACGACCTGGAGCAGTTCTTCTATGTCACCGGTGGCTGCATGGAAATGACCATCGGCGGGCACACCGGCCTGTACCAGGCCGGCGATTTCGTGCGGGTGGAACGCCATGTGGAACACGCCGGGCGCAACGTGGTCGATGGCCCGAGCGAACTCTTGGTGGTGGACTACTGGCCGCCCGACAGTGAGGATCGCATCGGCCTGGACTGACCGCCGGACGGCAGCCTCTGGGTCCCCCCTGGCGACCGCCCTGCCCCACGCAACCGCCGCGATGCGGGCGTGGCGCGCGGTGACGACGGAGCCGCTCGCCCGGGCGAGGCCTGCCCGCATCGAAGGCCGGGCGACGCCCACAGACCCATGGGCCGAGGGGCTCGGTTTCGGACCGCGGCGGGTCCGGCACGACCTTGATCGCCGGCGGGCTGCGGTTGCGGCGGTTTCGCCAGCGTGCGCCAACCACCATGGGCAGGGCGCCTGCCCTGGCAACGTCGGCGCCCCCGGGGCCGAGGACGGGTTGCGGGGACCCGTCTGCTGCGCCGCCCCGTTCGCCTCGATGTCGGCCCCGGCACCCGCCCTTTGTGCCGCCCCGACACGGGGCTGAGGCCCGCCCCGGTGCCACCGAGGCACCCAAACCAAGGTACCCGCGCCGACCCACTCCCACCGGTGGCCGGAATGCCAGGCCCTGATCGCCACCGCTCCGGACAGCGGCCCTTGAGATCGGCTCGCGGGCGGCGGTTTGGCTCCGGCCAAAGGGAGGTTGTCGTCCCTGTCAAGATGCGTTAATGTCTATCTCTATGCATAATAGCCACATGCGCCTCTGCCCATCGGCCCTGTCGTCCGCGCCCTCCGGCGCGGCGCCGCGGTTTCATCGCGCCGTGATCCAGCGGGTGTCCGGACGCCGGCGCCAGGCGAAGGACGACTGACCGTGTCCGTCGTCTTGCCGGCCGGTGGTGCCGGCGCACCTGCCCGGGCAGCGGAAGGGCGTTAATCATGGACCACCCGGATTTGGCGGCCGCTATGGCCGCGCGGCCCCTCGGGGCACTTGCCGAACCTGAATACCAGTCTCTTTTCCAGCACCACCCGATCCCGATGGCGGTGACCGAACCGCCGGCTTGCCGTTTTGTCGAGGTCAACTCGGCATTCGTCGGCCTGGCAGGACTCGACCGCGGCCAGATCGTCGGGCGCACGGCGGTGGAAGTGGGCTTGTTTGCCGTGGGGCGCGAGGTGTTGGAGCGGTTTGTCACCGCCCAGAGCCAAGGACAGCCGGTCTCGGTGGAGCTCCAGCTGCGACGCACCGACGGATCATGCCGCCAGGGGTTGTGGGTCGGCGGGCCCGTGGTTCACCATGGCCGGCGGCTGTACGTGACTTCGGTGCTCGATCTGACGGCGCAGCGGTGGTCAGACAGGATGAACGAACTGCGGCTCGGGCTGATAACGTTCTCGGCCAGCCACTCGCTGTCGGAACTGCTCACCGAGGCTCTCGACCAAGTCGGCGCCGTCGTCGATAGCCCGGTCGGTTTTTACCATTTCGTCGCGGCGGATCAGCAGACGCTCTCCCTGCAGCAGTGGTCGACGGCCACCCGGGCGCGCTTCTGTCAGGCCGAAGGGGATGGCCTGCACTACCCCATTGAAAGCGCCGGCGTCTGGGCGGACTGCGTTCGCCAGATGCGGCCCGTGGTCCACAACGACTACCCGGCATTGACCCACCGCAGGGGGTTGCCCGCGGGGCACGCGGCTGTGTCGCGCGAGCTCGTGGTGCCGGTCATCCGCGACGGTGGCGTCGTTGCCATCCTCGGGGTCGGCAACAAACCGACGCTGTACACTGAAGAGGACACCAAGGCCGTCGCGTTCCTGGCCGATGTCACCTGGGAGATCGTGCGGCGCCGGCGCTCCGAAGAGGCCCTGCACCAGACCGTTGCCGAGCTTGAGAAGGCTTCGGCCCTCGCCGCGGCGATGGCGGTCCGAGCCCAGGCGGCCAGCACCGCCAAGAGCGAGTTCCTGGCCAACATGAGTCACGAGATCCGCACGCCGATGAACGCCGTGATCGGCATGACCGGACTGCTGCTGGACACCGCGCTGGACTGCGACCAGCGCCACTATGCGGAGATCGTCCGCACGAGCGGCGAGGCCCTTCTGGACCTGCTCAATGACATCCTGGATTTCTCCAAGGTCGAGGCCGGCAAACTGGAGCTTGAGGTCCTTGACTTCGACCTGGCCAGCCTGCTGGAAGATCTGGCCGAGAGTCTGGCGCTGCGGGCCACCGAGAAGGGCCTGGAACTGCTCTGTAGCATCGACCCCGACGTGCCCACGCTGCTGCGCGGCGATCCCGGTCGACTGCGGCAGATCCTTGCCAACCTGGTGGGCAACGCGATCAAGTTCACCGAGACGGGTGAGGTCGCCATACGCGTTGAGCTGGCTGGAGAGACGGACGGTACCCGCGCTCTGTTGCGTTTCCGCGTGCGCGACACCGGCATCGGGATCCCGGCGGCCAAGCTGGGGCTGCTGTTCGACAAGTTCAGCCAGGTCGACGCCTCGACCACACGCCGGTACGGAGGTACGGGCTTGGGGTTGGCCATCGCCCGCATGCTGAGCCAACTGATGGGCGGCGAGATTGGCGTTGACAGCCGCGAGGGACACGGATCGGAGTTCTGGTTTACAGCCGACCTGGCCCGGCGTGCCGGCGACACGCCTGCGGGGGCGCAGGCGAGCCTGGAGGGGGTGCGCGCGTTGGTCGTCGACGACAACGCCACCAGCCGGGAAATCCTTGACCGTCGGCTGGGCAGCTGGGGCATGCGACCGGTCGCGGTCGGGAGCGGCCCGGTGGCGCTTGAGGCGCTTCGGCAGGCGGCCGAGGCCGGCGACCCATTCCGAGTCGCCATCGTTGACATGCAGATGCCGGGTATGGACGGCGAAGCCCTGGGGTTGGCCATCCGTCGCGATCCGCAACTGCAATCGACCTGCCTGATTCTGCTTACTTCACTGGGCGGCAGGAGTGGCACTGGGCAGCTGGCGGCGGTGGGCTTCTCGGCTTACCTGACCAAGCCGGTGCGGCTGCATGAGCTCCGGGCGGCGGTTTCGGGGGCCATGGCCGGCGGTCAGGCAGCGCCATCCGGGCCGGCCTCAGCGCGGACGACGGTGGCGGGTGTGTTTGCCGACCGCAAGCTGCGGGTGTTGGTGGCCGAAGACAACCGGGTCAACCAGCATGTGGCAGTGAGCCTCCTGCGCCGGATGGGGTTGAGCGTCGACGTGGCGGCCAATGGGGTCGAGGCGCTCGAAGCGCTGGCGTCCATCCCGTACGACCTTGTCCTGATGGACATCCAGATGCCGGTGATGGATGGGGTCGAAGCGACGCGACGGATCCGCGATCACGAGTCCCCCGTGCCGAACCACGCCGTGCCCATCATCGCCATGACCGCCCACACCATGGCCGGCGACCGTGACGCCTTCCTGGCCGCGGGCATGGACGACTTTGTCAGTAAACCGGTGACCCTCCAGCGGTTGGCCGGTGTCCTCGCCCGCTGGCTGCCGTCGGCGGCGGCTGGCGGTCCCGATGCCCCGTCGGTGGCCGACGCTTCGTGAGCGATCTTCCCTCCTCTGGCGCACCGGCGTGGCATGCCGGCTCGGTTGACCCGGCAGTACCTCGGCCGCCTGCCACTGGTTGCTGAGAAGATCCGCCGGAGGCTTGCCCCGCCATGGGCAGGGAGCCTGCCAGGAAGCTCTGGTCGGACGCCCGTTCAGCCAGCCTGCCCGCCAGCTCCAGGGGGCCTGCCCTGGCACCGTCGGCGCCCCCGACGCCGAGGCCGGGCTGGGGCACGCAGCGGCCGGGCCGCGTCGTTCGCCTCAGCGCCTGCGTCGGCGCCCGCACCTCGTGCTCCCCGACGCCGGGCTGGGACCCGCCCCCGGGTGTCGCCGCCACGCCACGAGCCATCGCCCGCCGTCCGTCAGGAGCCCTCCTGGCGAGCTGTCCTAGGGCCGAATGCCGATGCGCGTCAGGTCGATGGGCACGAACCCCAGCGCCGCCGCCGGCGTGTCGGCGGCCAGTTCGGCACCGGTCGCGGTGCGGCGCAGGCCTGGATCGGTGATCTGCGACGAGCAGTCAAAACCGCGCTCCTGCCACTGTTCCCAGGTCATCTCGGCCTGGTC
The DNA here is from genome assembly GCA_903893785.1 of uncultured Gemmatimonadota bacterium. Taxonomy (GTDB): domain Bacteria; phylum Latescibacterota; class UBA2968; order UBA8231; family UBA8231; genus CAITNQ01. Next base: position 16,406 of record CAITNQ010000180.1, on the reverse strand, counting down.
GAGCAGCAGAACGGGCTGGCTGGCGGGCACGCAGAAGATGTTCTCCTCGCACTGGGCGGTGTGCCGTTCGTTCCAGTTGATCAGCTGGTACAGGCAGGCGTCTGCCCGGTCGGACACGAACACATTACGGACAAAGCGATTGCCGGCCATGTAGTGGGCCATGTGGGGTGCGAACCAGTGAGCCACCAGGTCGCTGAAGGCGGCGGCGCATCCACAGTCGACGATGAGGTCGTTCTCGACCACGTTGTTGCGTCCGCCCTGCAGGTAGACGCCGTAGCGGCCGGCTCTGAGGATCACATTCCCGGTCACCAGGCAGTTGCTCGAGCAGGTGTCCAGATAGATGGCCATGGTCAGCGAGCTGCGGTCGTGTGCCGGTCGCGTCAGGCGGCCGTCGGCCTCGACCCGGACTCCCGGCACATCGGCGATCAGGTTGTGACGAATAAGGTGCCCCGAACGCTCCACATCGGCGCGGATCCCGGGGTACGGATCCTCCATCCAGGCGTTGATCGCGCCGCTGTCGCTGATCTCCAGGTCCACACGCCGGATCTCGTTGTACTCGATCAGGTTGCGCCCGAATCCACTGCCACCCAGACCAATGGCCACGTGGGGCAGGTCGTGGATCGAGTTGTGGGCCACCACGTTCATGTTGGACAGGCCCAGGAAGACGGCGTTGGCGTATTTGTTCAGCTCGCCGCACCGGCTGATATCGTTGTCCTCGACCCGGTTGTCCATCGGGTGGGCTTCGCGGGTGCCGACCATCGCCACCCCGTACGACCCGGCGGCGACGATAGTGTTGCGCCGCAAATGGTTACGTGAGCAGGCCCCCTCCAGGTAGATCGCCGACGCGCCGACTGAGTCGAAGCGGCAGTGCTCAACGACGCAGTGGCTGGCGGCGCTCAGATGCACGGCTTCGCCGCCGTACGAGAGCCCCCGGCGGGGGAAAGTGCCATCGCCGTACCCCTCGTGCCCCTCCCGGTGGTAGTCGTCGCCGTCCATGGTCTCGGTGAAGGTCAGCCCGGAAAGGATAACGTGCTGGGCCCGGCGCAGGTCCACCAGACAATGCAGCGCGGGGGCGACGATGGTGGCCGACGCGGTGGGCTCAGGCGGCCGCAGGTAGACACGACCGGCCTCGCCATCCAGACACCATTCACCGGGTCGGTCGAGTTCCTCGAGAACATTCTCAATCCGGAACCGTTGGGGCGGGCCGATCGGCACGTGCACGAACCATGGCGCACGATCCAACTGAAACAGCGGACGCGCCAACCGGATCAACCGGCGGTCCCAGTCGATACTCTCGACCGCCACCGTCTCGTTGAGCCAGTTGTGGCCCACGTATATATGTACTTCGGCCTGTCGCGGGTGAGCCCACCGGCGTGGCAGGTCGCCCGTTCGGAACACGAAGGCGTCACGGTCGCCTTCACTAGCGTCGGCCTCGACGCACATCCAGCCGCCGAGGGGGTTGCCGGGTTCGGGTTTGGGCCACGACGCGCGCGCCAGCCGCCGGCCGTCGCAGAAGAGCTGGCGGAACCACCAGCGGCGGCCCCGCGCCATGGGCAGGTCGGCCTGCAGGATGCCGTCCCGGTAGGGCCGCCAGTCGGCGATCACCCGGCCGCCGCTGAGCACGGGTGCCTCGTCCGGGCAGGCCGCGTAAACGACCGGCAGCGACGCCGTACCGCTGTCTTCCGGGCCCAGGACCAGGGGACGCTCCAGGTAGTGCCGGCCGCCGCGGAACAGGACCCGGACTGCGGACCCGGACGCGCCCCCATGCTGCCGCAGTTCGCGGACGGCGTCCCGGGCGCGGTGCGGCGTGACAAATGGCCCGTCTGTGCCGGTGGCGTTCGGATCAGCAAGCACTCCTGACCATGAGTCGTTGCCGGCAGGTGATACATAGAACGTTACCGTTGCTGGACCCTCAACGTTGGCCATGGCCGCCTCGTGCGGATGGGTGGTGGTTGGCCCGGCGCGGGGCGCCGACGCAACGAGCGCCCCGTCCCTGCCACGCCGGCCGCGGAGCCTGGCTACCGCCCGGCCGCGCCGCTTTCCTGAGCAAGACACCGGCTGAGCCCAGGCGTGGGACGCCAATCGGTGGCTAGTCGCGCTGGCACCGTCGCTTGGTGCTGATTCACGCCTGACTACTGTGGGCGGGGCGCTGACGCCCACGAGCGCCGATGCGCGCCGCCGTGGCCTGACGCCCCCAAGGTCGTCGCCGGTTTGCGCCGCCGCCCTCAACCGCGGTGGTGCCGCACGGAAACAGCCGCGCCTGGCCGAGGTCAAAGTGCAGCCGGATCGGTCCTGCGGGCAACCGCAGGGCCCGGCGCCATCCGATGGCGGCGCCGCATTCGGGCTGGCTGGCGGAACCCCCGCCCAGCGCCTGGTAGGCCGTGGTCCAGCAACCGGTCGCTGCCCGGCCCGGCTCGTCAGATACCTCCATCTGCAGCCAGCCGGCGCTGGCGCGGGCGCGGGCGCGGGCGCTGACCCACGGAACGCAGCGATCACTGGCCAGTGGCGGGGTGAAGACCGTGGCCATTGCTTGGGGCCCATCCCGGCACTGTGGGGCGTGTACCCGCGCCTCGCCGGCCGCGCCCTTGCCCCACGGGACCCGGCGTAAGGGGCTCTCCGAGCGTCGGTGGCGTCACCGGCCCAGCCGGCGCGGCAGCATGCGGCGAGCCGCCGGCGCCGGGCGGTAGCTCAGCACCCGGTGCCGCAGCGTGCCATCAGAGCGCCTCAAGGGCGCCGGTTCAGATGGGGAAACGGCGCCGCTGGGATGGGGAGCTGCAGAAAGGCGCACAGCTGCGACCAACCGTCGCCCCGCTCCCAGTCAACCACCAACAGGTCGTCGCCGCGGTTCCGGAAGTAGGTGATCACCTCCAGGTTGTGCCGGGTGAAGCGAGCCAGTAACTGGTCGTCCGTGGCCCTGCTGCAGTCGAAGCCATACAGGTACTGGCGCACCTGGGCCAGAAAGGGCGACGGCTCCCCTGCAGCGGCCAACATGCAGCGGTAGCTGGTCAGCCAGCGCCCGGGAGCCCGGGTTGTCAGCACGAAGCGGCTCCCCGGGAAGGCTTGGTCCAACTGGCGGAAAAGCAGCAACCACGGCCAATCCTCGAAGCTCTCCTTGGCCGCTGCCACACGCAGGAGTTTGGCGTAGTCGCCCTGCATGATCTGCGGCAGCAGCGCAAGGTTCTGGCTCTGGTGGTCGTAACCGAGAAGTCGCAGGCAGCCGCCGAGGGTTTTGGTGCCCGTCTTGGCCCACCCAACGCCGAAAACCTTGCGCCGCGGCCGTTCCGGGTCGGCGTGGGACGGGCCCCTGTAACCCACGGCGCGACTCGCCGACGCCACAGGCAGGATGCCTTGCCGCGGCACCCCATCGGGTGCCTGTCCCGGTGTCGTCATGCGCCCCCAAGACGCACGCACGGGAAGCGGTGCTGCAGCGATGCCTCGAACACCCCCCGGTTCTTGCCATAGCGGTCTTCCAGCAGCAGCGTCGGCACACCCAGCAAGCCGCCGGCGATCGCCACATGCAGCCGATCTGTGCGGATCTCGGTGTAGGTAGCCAGTACCGCCAGGAAGGCGCAGGCGCTGCCGTATATCGAGGCCGTACTGGTCAGTGGGGGATAGGCGCAAGCGGATATGTCGAGGGCGCCCTCGGGCTGTGGCCGGGCTGCCTCCGGGTCGCTTCGGAACGCCTCCAGCACGCGCTCTCGGCCCTGTGTGGCCAGCGACTGCCGGAGCGCCTGCACCGTGGCCAAGGGATCTTGGGTCAGGTCCAGATCCACTGCCAGGTCATCGGCCGGCCACGACGCGAGGTGGCCGAACTGCCGCATATGCGCCAGAGACGCGGCATCACGGCAGAAGACCGTGACTGTGCTGACCCCCCGCCAGAAGCTCTCGTGGCCGTTTGCCGTCTGGGGCAGCACCACCACCGGCGCGCCCAGGGCAAGCAGCGAGGCCACGCACTGCACCCCTCCCGCGTAGTGCGCCACCAGACTACCGCCACCGCCAAACACCAGCACGTCCCGGGGCCCGACCGAACGGCGCTGGCCACGGATGAAGGTCCACGGCAACCTCGCCCGTTCGAACCGCTGGATGGTCGCTGCCGCGATCAGGTTGTCGCCCAGATTGCCTCCGTTAGGCATCCACAGGCAGCGACCGCCGGGGCCCAAGCAGGCCGCAATGCAGGCGATCGGGTCGGGGGCCTCAGGACGCATCCCATTGCGAGCGCAACTGGCGCGCCATGGGTTCAGCCGCTTCGTTGGCGATCTTGCGAATGAACAGCTTGTCGGCTCCGGGGGTCGGCACCTCGTCCCACGAACGGTATACGAAGGGCGCGGGAGCGCGCGACATGTCGGCGAACATGGGCCCGGTGAAGGATCGAGCCGTCAGTCCCAGGCGGTTGGCATACAGTGTCTGGATGGCCATTTCGTCGGGGACCGCAGAGAACTCGAACGATGCCCGCAACCACGCGTCGCTGGCCAGTTCGGCGGTTACCGCGGTCAGCGTGGGTCGGCTCAACGCCCACCACTGCGAACCGGACCAGACCTCGCGCAGCGGAACCTTGCCGCGTTCCCGCAAGCGGGCCAGCCGCTCCAGCGCGTCCAGGGCGGCCGGGTCAATGGACCGCTGCTCAACCGCCAGCGGGCGCGCACTGGTGGCCGGGGAATCCAAGAAGAAGAAGTCCCGGTAACGCGTCAGGAACCGTGGGTTGCGCCGCGCCAGGCCCACGTCGATGCGGTCCGGCGACGCCATCAGTTCGGCGAACAGCCGATCTGGCCGAACCAACGGCAGGGTGTCGTCGGAGAGCAGCACAAAGACCCGGTTGGCCATGTCACCGAGGGCCCGGCGAACCAGTGCCTCGGTGGCGCGGATCATGTTGAAGCCACCCCAGTACACCGGGAACCGGTCGCCGATGAATTCGACGTGGGCGGGCCAGGCCCACAGACCGGTGTAGGTGGCCGGGTCCTCCCTGGCGTCCAAGTGCACATAGCACCGGAACCGAGGGGCATCGCATGCCGCCGCCAACTGCCCCAGGACGGCCGGCGCGTGGCAGGCAAGCACCAGAAGAGCCACGGTCGCGGCCGGGGTAAGGGTGCCGGTGGGTGGGAGCGGAACCGCGGCGGTCATGGCGGTGGGGTCAGCATGGACGCGAACGGTGTGCCCCGCAGGGCGGCCGCCACCTCCTCGTAGTTGGCGATCAACCGCCCCAGGTCATCGGGCAGGATCTTGCGGATATCGGCCGACAGACAGGCCTGCGCCACGCCGAGAAACGCCAGCACCCGCTGCATGGCCGGGCCGTTGTCGTCCAGGGAGTCCTCATAGGCCACCTCATGGAGGGGGTGAGCGCCCAGCAGCCGCCGGAAGTGGGCAGACTCCTGTTCGACGGCGACCAGCCTCTCCAGGAGCGCTGGCACCGGCACGACCACGGGCCGTATCGGGGGCAGGGCCTCCGCGGCAGAGAAGAGGTTCCGCTGCGTCACCGTACCGACGTAATACTCCGACAGGAAGCGCTTCACGCCGTTGCGCCGAACGAGGTGGATGATCTTGATCGTCGAGTCGGCCTGCAGGTGGTCGAGCAGCCCCGGCCACTGCCCCATCAACTGGCGGTACAGGATCTTCAGCCCTACAGCGGCGGCTCCGGCCGGCTCGAAAGCCCGCCGCCGCAGGAACGCTACCGGGTCGCTTTCGCGTTCGGCAACCATGCCGTCATGGGCTGGCGAGCCAGCGGCGGCCAGCGTCGTGAGGTTGGCGCCGAACAACTCGCCATGACAGCGGATGCGCGGGTGGGAATCGAGCAACAGGCGCAGTCGCGTGCTGCCGGTGCGGCCCGCGGTCACGATGACGAACCGAGTGGCTTCGGCGCCCACGCCCGCGGTCATCGGGGCCGCCACGCGTTGGCCCGGACCGGTCGTGGGGTAATCGGTGCCGCGAACCGCACCCACTGGTCCGGCTGCCACCGACGTAGAGGGCGAGCCAGGCGGAACTGCTCCAGACCCCAAGTCACGGCGCTGGCGCGCGGGCGTGACCGTACCGCATCTTGGGTCAACCCGGCGCCGCCGGACAGGCGCGGTGCCCGGGGTGACGCGTGGCGGGTGGCCTGCGGCCCGCGCGCAAGGCCGGCCAACACCACCGGGCCGCACCGGCGCGCGAACCCGACCGGGTGCCGCTGCCCAACCGGCCAGGGCGTGGACCCATCGTAGAGGGCCCCATGGCGACACGGTTGGAGTTCAGCGAACTCGGGCGACTGGAGCTGGTCGACCACCGCGGCCACGCCTACCCGATAACCTGCCCGTACACACCGGACGGTTTCGTCTACGCCGACAGCCGCCCGAGCGAGGTTTTTGCGCTCCTGGGCGGCGGACTGTGCCCACCCCCATCCACAGGTCCGACCGCCGCCGCTGTGTGGATCGATTTCGTCCGGCTGGACGACCTGACCAGCCTCCGGCGATGGTCCTGCGATGAGACGGGCCGGTACTTGGGCCAGGAAGGCCATGCGGCCACCCGAGTCCCCCCGTCTTCCGGCTACCTGCTGAACCCCGACTTCGTGACGCTGGCCCGGACGCAACTCAACGATTTCCAGATCTACACCTTCCTGAGGCAGTGCCTGGGGCGCGCGACCGCCCGGAGCTACATCGACGCCTGTGCCGCCGACCACGCGCCGTGCCCCCGCGAACCGCACTGCCGGCTCGTCGTTCTGTATAACCACAACTACGCCCGCACCTGCCAGGTCTGGCATGACCACTACCGGCGGCGTTTCCCGGTGATCGATTTCGTCCTGCCCTGTGTCGCCCCGGAGCACCCCAACTACTTCGCGTACGCCTTCGGCTCGCTGCAGTTCCACGGACTGGTCCATGGCTACCTTCAGGAGCAGACCCGTACCGGCCGGATTCGCGACTGCGATGCCCTGTTGTTCGTCCAGGACGACCTGCTGCTCCATCCACGCCTCGATTCCGACGGGGTGCTGTCACCGCTGGCTGCCGGACACGGCGGTATCTTCCACCGCCGGCGTCGGTTCGACCCGGACAGTGAGTGGATGTGGGTCCCGCGCGTGCGCAACGCCGTTCAACACCAGGCAGACCCCCAACTTGGCAACGGGTTCGAGGGCCTCTACCCGGCCGTGCCTACCGAAGCGCTCTACCGGGGCGTCAGCGACTGCTTCGCGTTGGCGCGCGAGCTGGTGCCTGACTTCCTGGACCAACTGGCCCCGATGGTGGCCGCCAACCTGTTCCCCGAGGTGGCCATACCCACGGCCCTGTATGCCGCCGCCGACAGTGCCGGCCGGCCGATCCAACTGCGCCCGGGGCGCCTGCTGCGCGCCCCGTTCCGCCACCTGGCGGACAATCCGGCCTACATTCGCGACTTCGTCGGCTCGGATGCCATGTTCCTCCACCCGGTTAAGGTGGCCTCAGGCACCTGCCAAACACTGGACCTCGTGCGCCAAGCGGCAGCGGCTGGCCCGCACGCCAGCGACGCGTCGGCCGTCGTCACCCGGACTTGAGCCGGCTCGCCGGCCGTCGATCCGGCGCTGGCCGCGGCACGGCGCACCGGGGAGACCAGCCCGACGGCCGCTGACGCGCCCCAGGGCCGCAGCGCGCCGATGGTTTGGCCGCCTCGCAAGGAGCATTGCGGCCCGGCCATCACGCCTGTCGAGGGGCGGCCAACGTTTGTGCTCGACGCAGCCGACCGGGCATTCCTGGATCGTCCCACGGCGACCGGTCAGACCGCGAACGACGGGCGGTTGACCCCCTGCCGTCCGAGCCCGCTCAAGGCCCTGAGGCCAACTCTCGGGCGGCGTGTTGGCGCGGCTGGCCAGGTTCGGTCCGCGTCCGGCAGTCGTGGCGTGCCAGGGGCCGACGGCTGCTGCGGGCCCAAGGGAAGGCTGGGAGCGCCTGCCGCAACGCCTCGATGTTAGCGAACGGATGGGCGCAAGGCAAGCTATTTATGCAGATATAGATCGGGCGCGGGGGGGCCGTGCAAGCACCTTCAGGGCGCGGGATGAAGCCGCGAGAGGGCTCGACGCCGAGTTACGCCGACTCGGCCAGGTCACGTCAGTAGCCTCACGCCCCCACGGTTACCGTAGGTCTGCGCTGCCACCCTCACCCGCAGTGATGCCGCACGAGAACAGCCGTGCTTCGTGCAGGTGAAAGCGTAGCCGGATCGGTCCGGCGGGCAACCGCGGGGCCCGGTCCCACCGGATGGCGATGCGGCACTGGGGTTGGCTGGCCGTGTCCTCGCAGAGCGCCTGGCAGGCCGCGGCTTCGTAACCGGGCACCGCGCGGCCGTGCTCGTCCAGCACCTCGACTCGCAGCCAACCAGCGCTGGCATCGGCATTCACCCACGCGAGGCTGCCGGCGCCGGCCAGGGGCTGGGTGGTGACTGTGGCCGTGGTTCCGGGCAGGTTTTCCCACGAAGAGAAGCCGTCGCGCCGCAGTATGGCCCGCCCGATCGCGGCTGTCCACGGAACCGCCATCGGCGCGTGGTGCACCGTGTTGAAGCCACCGTAGTAGAACAGCATCTGGGTAGGGGTGACCACCGGGTCGGTCGGTGACAGCACCATGCCGCAGTCAAAAGCCCCCGGTGCCCCCAGGCCGATAAAGGCGCCTCGCCATGGTCGCTGCCACGTAAGCCCGTCGTGGCTGAAGGCGAACTGCTGCTCGAAGTGGCCGCGTTCGTCGTGCAGGGTCAGCAGCGCCAGGTAGTACCCGCCCCAAGGGAACACAAAGGTGCACTGGATGTTGGCGTCGGGGCGGTCCCGCTCGTCGCAGCGGAGGACCACGCGTTCGTGAGCCCATCGGCGCCAGTCGTGGCTGTCGGCCCAGGCCGTGACGCGGCGGCTGTGCCAGGCGCCCGTGAGCGGGCCCCCGCCGCCGTCGTCCATGCCCTGTTGGCCGGTGCGCAGCAGCACCAAGCCCGGGCGGACAGCGGCGGATCCGGTCGGGTCCCAGGCGATCATGGGGCCGCGCAGTTCAGTAAGGCCGTCCGGGCGGACGTGGTGCTCGAACGAGGGCAAGTGAATCGTGATCGGGCGGTAGCCGGTGGGCGACGCCGCGTCAGGGGTCTCGCCCGTTACTTCCCAAACCTTGTAGTACGCGACGAAACAGGCGCGGTGCGGATCCCACAGGGTGTGGATCACGTCCGAGGGCACTGACCACACTGGGTTGCCGGTGTCTTCGGTCCACCGCCGACCATCGGGCGAGTACGAGGCAAAGGCGCCGTCGTAGGTGAACCGCAGGCCCTTGTACCGCTCGCTGGCCGGGCATTCGGGCCGAGGGTCGCGGACGACGGCCCGCACCGCCTTATCCGGATGCGGCCCGCCGCTGAGCATGTTGGCGGCCGGCTGGCCGTCGAAGCACTCGACGCCCAAGTGTCGCCGGGACCATTGGAGCCCGTCCACCGAACTGGCCAGTCCCCAGCGGTAGTGGTTGTCCTCCACCCGGAACCCGACGTAGAAAAGGTCGTATTCGCCGGTCTCCGGATTGGCCAGCAGGCGGGTACCCCAGGTATAGGGTCCGCGCCCTTCCCAGGCGTGGGCCGCAGCCAGAATGGGGTTGGCAGGGTCTTTGGCAGGCGCGTGAAAGACCTGCCGGCAGTCGACCGTCTGGGCCACGGTTAGATCGTCCAGCAGCAGCAGCCCTTCGGGGCCCGGATGGAGCAGCGCCTGCACCGGCATGTACGCACCTGTCGATGGGTTGCGTGATCACAGTTCCGTTGGCGGCTTCGGCCCTGGGCGCGAGTGACGATCGCGCCTTTGCGGGGCCGTCGGTGCCGGGCCGCCCTGCCGTCGGGGTGGGCGTTAACCGGCCGGCGTTCGCCTGGCTATACTAAGTTGTGGGTGCGCCTGCCGCCACCGTTCCTCGTGGGGCGCCGGAAGGGGGTGCGGTCGGTAGCTACTGCTGCCGATCTAGCTGACGCGGGCCGGCGGCAACCCTGCGCCCGCAGGATCGGCCCTGCCCGGGCCGATACCCCCCAGCCGTACCGGCTGGCCAGGGGGCCAGGTGCCGAACCCGATGCTGAGGGAGGTGAGTGACCGTGGCAAGCCGAAGATGGCACCTGTGGTGGTGGCTCCTGGCGTTGGCGACGGCCTGTTGGGCCGGGGACAACGCCGCCAGCCACAGCGGCACCAAGACCAAGGCGCGAACGGTGCGCACCGAGGCCGCGGCCCCGGCGGTCCATGGCGCGGCTGCGGGCGAGCCGGTGGACCGGTCTGGCCTGGACGGTGGGCAGGAGTGGATCTGGTCGGACCTAATGGCCGGTAACGCCCGTTTTGTCGCTGGGCAACCCCGCCTGCGCGACTGGCCGGCAGCCCGGGTGGAACTGCTGCCGGGGCAGCGCCCGCGGGCTATTGTCCTGGGCTGCGCCGACAGCCGCGTGCCGCCGGAAGCGGTCTTCGACCAGGGCTTGGGTGATCTCTTCGTGGTTCGCACCGCCGGCAACGTGGCCGACCGCATTGCCCTGGGCAGCATGGAATACGCGGTTGAGCACCTGCACGTGCCGCTGTTGGTCGTCCTGGGGCACCGCAAGTGTGGTGCGGTGACGGCGGCGGCCGGCGGCGAGCCCATGCCTACGGCCAACCTGACCGCGATCATGGACCGCATCGCTCCGGCTGTCGCTCGGTACCGCGCCACGGCTGCGGGCGAGCAGTTGGTGAACCTGGCCATCGAGGGCAACGTCGATCAGAGCGCCCGCGATATTCTCACCAACAGCCCGATCTTGACCGAAGCGGCAGCAGCCGGCCGTCTAGCCGTGGTCCGGGCTGTTTACGAGATGGAGTCCGGACGGGTGGTCAGGCGACCCTGAACCCCTGCTGTCGGGCTGAGGCCAGGTCGGCGCCGCAGCGCTTGGGCTGGGCTGTTGGCCGCGCCCTTTGCCCGACGGTCAGCAACCCCGACCTGCGGCCTCCGCGGCGAGCGCTCGCCGGCCGCGGCTTGGCCCGGTCTCGGCCCCTGCTGCCTGCACAGTGTTTCAGAAGACCTGCCCCGCACGCCAACTGCCCTCGCTCCGTGCATCGCCGCGCAGCCACCGGCCCCGCCCTGAACGCGGCATGACATAGCTGTAGTCATGGGTCGGGTCCGGTGCGGTGATATTGCCCCGCGACGGGTACTGGGCGATCACCTCCTCGACGATGTCCACGCCCAGACCGGGCCGGTCGGGAACGTCGAGGTACCCGTCGCTGATCTCGGGCTGGTTCGTCATCACCTCGTAACGCTGCGGCACGTCGTCGGCCAGATGCTCAAGGATCAGAAAGTTGGGCACCGTGGCCAGCACGTGCACGGCAGCCATCTCGGCCACCGGGCCCAGCGAGCCGTCGTGGGGCGCCATCATGACGTGGTGGGCTTCGGCCATGGCGGCGATCTTCTTCATCTGCCATAGGCCGCCGGCTCTTCCCGTGTCAGGCTGCACCACATCGACAATGTCCCGTTCCAGCAGCTCGCGAACGCCCCACAGCGTGGCATGGCGCTCGCCCGCGGCGATCGGGATGTCGACCCCGGCCGCGACGCGGGCCAGGGCTTCCAGGTTCTCCGGCGCCACCGGGTCCTCGAAGAACAGCAGTCCATAGGGTTCCAGGGCCCGGCCTACGGCAATAGCGTCCCGCGGGGTCAGCCACGGCGGGCCGTGCAGGTCGACCATCAGATCAACGCCGTTGCCTATCTCGGCGCGGATGGCGGCCACTGACTCGACGCAGGCCGCGACGCCACCGGTCTTGATGGCATCGTAACCACGGTCGACCAGTTCGCGGGCCCGGACGGCGTTGTGTGCGTGGGCGTACAGGCGAATGCGGTCACGGACCTTGCCGCCCAGCAGGTCCCACACGGGGACGCCGAGGGCTTTGCCCTTCAGGTCCCACAAGGCCATCTCGATGCCGGTCATGGCGCCCGCCCCGACCACACCCGTCATGCCGTGGCCCATGATGGCGCACAGCATCTTCTGCCACAGCCGCTCGATGTGCCTGGGGTCCTCGCCGATCAGGATCGGCGTCAGGTCCTGGATGGCCGTCTGCACCACCCGCGGCCATCCACTGGCTTCGCCGATGCCGGTCAGGCCCTCGTCGGTGCTGACCCGTACGAACAGCCAGTTCCGCGCGGCCCAGCCGCCGGTCTCGGGCGGCGCCGCACTCATCAGAAAGGTGTCGATCGCGCTGATCTTCATTGCCCCTCCGGTGCAGGTAGCCTCAAGCCGGCAGTGGCACGGCCAGGCGAACAATGGTTCGGTCCCCCGGTTCCACCGACATGGTCCCACGGGCTTGACGCGTGAGGGCCTGCACAGTCTTCAGACCCATTGTGCCCAAACTCGACAGGTCAAAGCCCGCCGGCAGCCCCACACCGTCGTCGGTGACGCTGAGCACGAAGTCGCTTTCACGTTGCTGCAACCCCACCCACACCGTGCCGTGCCGGCCGTTGGGGAAGCCGTGGAACACGGCATTGGCCAGCAACTCGTTGACCGCCAGGCCCAAGGGTACGGCCAGATTAGGGCCTACCCGCAGCGACTGAACGTCGACGACCAGGTCGATGGCGTCGGGATCCAGGGCGTAGCAGGCGACCGCGCCATGGGCCAGGTCGTGCACATACTCACCCAGGTCGAGTTCTTCGACGCGGGCCGACCGATACAGACGCTCGTGGACTCCCGCCATGGCGCGGACGCGGCCCGCGGCCTGCCGGAGTGTGTCGACAACGGGCCGGCGGCCGTCGGCATTGCCGGCCTGCAGTTCCAGCAGGCTGCTGACCACCTGGAGGTTGTTGCGCACCCGGTGGTTGGTCTCCCGCACCAGGACTTCGCGGTCGGCGACCTGTTGCGCTAAGTGCTGCGCCTGCCCGAGGCTGGCGGCCAGCGCTTCCTCGACCTGCCGCCGCCGATCGGTCTCGGCGTCGCGGTGCCGGGTCACGCTGCGGCCGTGCCACCACGCCAGGACCAGGCCCACACCCAAACTGGCGGCGATCAAGCTTGCGGCGGGCGCGAGTTGACACAGAAGCTCAGCCCGCCCCGCCAGGGTCAGTGCCAGGCCGGCCACGCCGGCATGACTGGCTGCCACCAGCAGGGCCCCGGCCAGCCGTTCGCGCCGGTGGGTCGCAGCCGCTTGCGGACCTGGGCCTGGCACCGCCGCCGGCGGCGCGGCAACCGAATCGGTCACGAGACACCCCCGGGCAGGGGCAGGGCGATAGTGAAGGTGACACCGACGCCCGGCTGGTTGTCAACTTCGATGCGGCCGTGGTGTCGCCCGACGATGGTATGGGAAATCGACAGACCGAGACCTGTTCCCCTGCCTTCCGCCTTGGTAGTGAAAAAGGGGTCGAAGACGCGCGCCTCGGTTTCGCGGGTCATGCCGCTGCCATTGTCGGCCACGGACAGGAACGCGGTGCGGCGGGGCGGGTCGGCCCACACGCGGAGGCTGACGGCGGGTTTCCAGCCCACGGCTTCGGTGGCTTCGGTACGGCGCGTGTCCAAGGCATCGCGGGCGTTGGTGAGCAGATTGACCAGCACCTGCTCGATCTGCGCGCCGTGACCGAACAGGTCCGGCAGCGTCGCATCAATGTCCGTATTGACCGCGATGGAGTGCGCCCGCAACTGGGCCCCGAGCAGTTTGAGGGCGTTCTCGACCACGCCCGCCAATGTGTAGGGTTCGGGCCTCGCCTCGTCGGCCCCCCGGGCGAACACGCGCATGTGATCCACAATGCCGGCAATCCGGTCCACCTGGCCGATGATGTCCTGCAGGGCTTCGGCGCTTTCAGCCGGGGTGGTCTGCCAACCGCGGTCGAAGCCCTGGATCGCGCCCTCGGCAAAGGCGCGAATCCCGTTCAAGGGTTGGGACAGCTCGTGGGCGATCCCCGCTGCCATCTCGCCCAGGGCCTGCAGGCGGTCGGCTTGAAAGGCGCGGGCGCGCCGCCGTTCGATCTCCGCCACCTGCTGCTCAAGCTTGGCGTACGCCTGGCGCAGTTCCTGCGTCTGCTCGGCCACCCGGGTCTCCAGCTCCTCCTGTTGTCGCCGGCTATCTTGCAGCAGACGCTGCCGCTCCATGGCTCGGTTGATCTCATGGACCACCAGGTCCAACTGGAAGGGCTTGATCATGTAGCTGAAGGCACCCAGGCGCATGGCTTCGATAACCAACTCGAGATCGCCGGAAGCGCTTCCCATAACCACGCCGACCTGCGGATACTCGCGGCGGAGCCACCGCAGCAGGTCGAGCCCGCCGCTGCCGGGCATGGCGATATCCAGCGTGACCAAGTCAAAGGCAACGCTCGCCAGGGCGTCCTTGGCCGCCGCCACGTCGGTCGCCGCGCTGGTCTCGTAGCCGTTCTGCGACAGCCACAGACCCAGCAACTCGGCGACACTGCCTTCGTCGTCGACGATCAGCACTCGTCCCCGGGAACCTGTCAGTGGCTGCAGATCCACGTTACGCCTCTGCCGCGGTGGTGGTCGTGCCCGCGCCCCCAGACAGTAGGCGAGGGTAACGCGAGAAGGCCGGCATCGCCGCCGCAGCGGGCGCTGTTACCAAGCCCGCCGAAGGTCACGCGAAGAAGACCGGGTACGGTTTGCCCTCGGCCTCGCGCCGGAGGAGCAGGACGAGTTCCATCAGGTGGTAGTCGCCCCACATGGCGGACTCCCCGCAGGGCACAAGCCGGCCCCTCGGGACATGGTCCCAGCCGTTGGGGCGGTGGTACACGACGTGCAGCAGCAACCCCTGGTGTCGTGCCTGGGCCGACAGATAGGGTTCCGCCAGCAGGGCCCGCGCGATGGTGCAGGCTGCGGCGCGGTAACGCCGGCTGCGTTCAGCATCGCCTTTGGCAGCCAGGTAATTACCCAGGCGGAGGTAACCCTGGGCACAGATGGCCGCCGCGGAGCTGTCGAGCGGTTCGGTGTCGTTGTACGGATCCGACGGTGCTGCGGCCAAGGGACCGAAAGAAGCCACCCCGGGCGCCCCGGTGTCCCAGAAAGCCAACCCGTCGACGAACGAGTGGGCCAAGTAGAATTCGGCTGTGGCCAACGCGGCGCGCTCCATGGGCGTGATCACCGCGTCCCGGCCGCCCCAGGGGGCCAGGTCTGCCTCGGTCAGCGCGGCCAGGAACTCCAACTGCTCGGCATAGCCGCACAGGATCCAAGCCAGTCCCCGCGTCCAGGTGGAGAAGGGCGAGTACCCCTGCTGCGTGCTGGGGCACCGGTACTGGCCATCGGTGATGTTGAACAGCGACTCGTGCGCTACCCGGCCCGGCACATCGTATGCGTCACGGCCTTCGCCGTAGTACACATTGTAACGCGCCGTGGTCAGCGCGTGTTCCACCAGGCGCCCCAACAGGCTGACCGGGCGATCGCCTTCGGACATCAGCACATGGCCCAGACGATGCGCCAGGCCCAAGATGCGCAGCGAGCGCAAGGTGTCGGCAAACAGCGAATGGGGGCCGTTGAACGAATGAATGAACCCGGTTCCATCCGCAATGCGGGTCCAGCGACTGGCCTGGACCGCGCCGGAGACTTTGATGGCCAGTTCGTAGAAATCCAGTTCGCGCGGATCGTGGGCCAGTCGCCCCTCGCGCATGAGGCGGCGCAGGTTGCCGTAGGTGGACAGGTTGTTGAAGCCGTGGTCGTGCACGCCGGTGTGGGAAACGTGCGTGGCCATGTGGGTTACCGTGCGGCGGCGCCCCATGTCGAGGAAAGCCGTGTCCCCGGTCAGGTCGTAGTAAAGCAGCGCGCACCCGTACTGGAACCCTTGGGTCCACTCGGTCCAGCCGCGACTGGTATAGCGGCCGCGGCACGTGAACACCGGGGCGCCCCGTGCCGGGTCCCATTCGCGGTCCAGCCGGGCGATCTTCCGGCCGGCCAGGTCCAGGAAGCGGTCGATTGCGGGCGTCAGAGCCTGCGGGGTGAGGCGGCGGTCCGGCTGCATCGGCTGCTCCGCAGGGTCAACGCGCGTGGCTGGATTTGCCGGGCAAAAATAGCCACGCGCGGGCCGCCCGGCAACCAGTTCCGGCGCCCTGTACCGCCCGCCCGGCGGCCTGCCGCCCTGGCCGCAGCCTGCCGCGGTACCGGCCGGCCTGGTGGTGGCCGGCAGGGCCATCGGCTGCTATATTGGCCCCCACCCAGCCGTAGAGCGTGGCGGGCCACGCCAACCCAGTGAGAAAGCCATGGACCGACGCAGATTCCTCAAGACGGCCGCGGCGGCCAGCCTGGTGGCCGGGATCGACCGGGCCGTGGCTGGCCCCGTGCCCGTCCCGCGCCGTCGCTTGGGTCGCACGGGCGAGCAGCTGTCCATCATCGGCCTGGGCGGCATCGTCGTGGCGCACCGGGAGCAGGCTCAGGCCGACCGCGTGGTGGCCCGCGCCTTCGAGGAACACTGCATCAACTACTTTGACGTAGCGCCCAGTTACGGCGACGCGGAACAGCGCCTGGGGCCGGCCCTGGCGCCCTACCGGACCCGCTCGTTCCTG